>JBDLRV010000032.1:0-7504 GCA_039799865.1 Actinomycetota bacterium
ACCAACCCCGCCTCCTACTTCCACCCTCTAACTAAAGAGCTAAGCGAAGAGCAGGCAATGCAAAGAGCAACTGGTTTCTGGAATGAGATCAACCTGGTGAACCTCAAGGAAAACATTGAGCCCACTAGATCAAGGGCAAAGCTGGTGATGCAGAAGGGAAAGCAGCACAGAGTGGAGAAAGTGCTGCTGAGAAAAATTTAGAGCTTGAGCCTTTGCTCAACCTTGATGGCAATTCGCTCGGCCCAGCCTTGTGCATCGCCCATTTCTCTAGCCTCCACCATGACTCTCACCAGTGACTCGGTTCCTGATGCTCGGAGCAAAACTCTGCCCTGGTCACCAAGTTCACTCACCGCTGCCATCACTAGATCCTGCAGCTCGGAATCCGATTCCACGCGGGACTTGTCCACCCCAGAAACATTTATTAGAACCTGGGGGTAGGTGTCCATAGCGGAAGCTAGCTCGCTCAGCTTCTTGCCAGATACTGCAACTTCGGCTGCCAGCTGCAGACCGGTGAGAATGCCGTCTCCGGTAGTTGCAAACTGAGAAAAGATGATGTGTCCGGACTGCTCTCCACCTAGTGAGTAGCCGCCCTCGCGCATCTTCTCGAGCACGTATCTATCTCCGACGCCTGTCTCGAGCATCTCGATTCCCTCGCGATGCATCGCAAGCTTGAGCCCCAGGTTTGACATCACGGTTGCAACGAGTGTGTTGCGGGCTAGTTCTCCGCGAGACTTCATTGAAATTGCAAGTATTGCCATAATCTTGTCGCCATCGATGATTCGGCCGTGCTCATCTACCGCTAAGCAGCGATCGGCATCACCGTCGTGGGCAATACCCAGATCTGCCTTGTGTTCAACAACTGCAGCTTGCAGAGCGGTTAGGTGAGTAGATCCGTAACCGGAATTGATGTTGTTGCCATCGGGGTCTGCACCAATCACAATCACCTTGGCACCTGCATCGGAGAAGGCCTGTGGGGAAATAGCCGAAGCTGCACCATGGGCGCAGTCCACCACAACAGTTAGACCATTGAGTTTGACCCGCATGGAGCCAAGCAGGTGAATCAGATATCTGTCCTCTGCATCCGAGAAACGTGATATCTTGCCAACGCTTGAACCAAGTGGCAGCATCGCCTGTCCAAACTCAGCTTCAATCTGGTCTTCGAGATCATCTGGCAGCTTGTTGCCACCACGGGCAAAGAACTTGATCCCGTTGTCGGTAGCGGGGTTGTGGCTGGCGGAAATCATCACGCCAAAATCAGCATCTAGATCTGCTGTTAGGTAAGCGCAAGCCGGGGTTGGGATAACGCCAGCATCAAATACATCCACCCCGGATGCGGCTAGCCCTGCGGAGACAGCAGATGAGATGAAGTCAGAAGAGATTCTTGGGTCTTTGGCAATGACTGCTCTTGGTCTTTCACCGCGCTCACGCGAGTGCCTTCCTAGAACAATGGCAGCAGCCTGAGCGAGCTTGAGAGCAAAGTCAGCAGAGATTTCCTGATTCGCAACTCCGCGAACGCCATCGGTGCCAAACAACCTGGCCATGGCGAAAGACTAACGCTTGGAGAACTGCGAGGCTTTACGAGCCTTCTTTAGTCCGGCCTTCTTGCGCTCAACCACACGGGCGTCGCGACTTAGGAAGCCAGCCTTCTTTAGGCTTGCGCGGTTGTTGTCCGCATCGATCTCGTTAAGTGCACGAGAGATTCCAAGACGAAGAGCACCAGCCTGGCCAGCGATTCCGCCGCCATCGATTCTGGCAACAACGTCATAAGCACCCTGCAGCTCCAAAACCTTGAATGGGTCAGTGATTAGCTGCTGGTGAAGTTTGTTTGGGAAGTAGTCTTCGAACTTGCGACCGTTGATGGTGATCTTGCCAGTTCCTGGTAGGAGGCGAACACGAGCAACTGCCTCCTTGCGGCGACCGGTTCCTCCACCATTCTGAGTTAGAGCACCGCGCGAGCGAACCTTCTTCTGTGGAGCGCTTTCGGTAGAGAAGCTCTCTTCTGTCATTACTTCGTTCTCAGCCAAGTTCTTTTCCTTACTGGGCAATCTGGTCAATTACAAAAGTCGTTGGCTGTTGAGCAACGTGTGGGTGCTCACTGCCTGAGTAAACCTTGAGCTTGCGAAACTGGGTATCGCCAAGGGAGTTCTTTGGAAGCATTCCGCGGATTGCCTTCTCAACAGCGCGAACTGGGTTCTTGTCCAGAAGCTCTGCGTAGCTGGTTGCGGTTAGACCACCTGGATAACCAGAGTGGCGGTATGCCATCTTCTTGGTCAGCTTGGAGCCGGTTAGGGCAACCTTGTCAGCGTTGATGATGATTACGAAGTCGCCGTTGTCCATGTGAGCGGCAAAGGTTGGCTTGTGCTTGCCGCGCAGAAGCGCAGCTGCATGGGTAGCTAGCCTTCCGAGCACGACATCGGTGGCGTCAATAATGAACCACTGGTGAGTCAGCTCACTGGCCTTGGGCGAATAAGTACGCACGCTAAATTTCCTCTTAGTTTCTTTGTGTGATTCCGCGAAGGCGGTTTCAAACTGGCCGGCAACCCGAGCCAAACAGCAAGTTTAGGGGGTCTAAAGCCCCCTGGTCAAACGGATATTTCCCCTAAAGACCGCATATTTCGGGCCTTTTCAGCCTGTTTGGCAAGGTCCTTTGCGGGTGGGTAGGAAATCTTCGAAAGGCTCAAACCCTCGGGCCCAACCACCTTGAAATGGCTGCTCCGCTTGGCCTGTTTTTGGATAGCCGATAGCTCAGAGGCAGTAAGCCTTCCCTGACCCACCGCGATTAGAGCCCCGACCAGGGATCTGACCATGTTGTGGCAAAAGGCATCCGCTGACACTTCTACGACAACTCTTCCGTCTCTTACCCTTTTGACGCTCAGCGTTCGCAGCTCACGAATGGTAGTTGCACCCTCCCTGGGTTTACAAAAAGCTCCGAAATCCTTTAGTCCCAGAAGCTTTTTGGCAGCCAGGTTCATCTTTTCAACAGACAGCTCTTGGGCTATTTGGAGCGTGTAGCGAGCAGTCTTTGGATTTGGCGAGGTTAGAGAATCTGCAATGGCGTAGGTGTAGGAGCGGCCGGTGGATGAGAATCTGGCATCAAAGCCCTTTGAGGCCTTGGCAATCTTCAGAATGGAAACATCTGTTGGTAGAAGAGAATTGAGCCTTGCAACGGTCAGAGGGTTTCTTCCCAATCGCTTTAGCTGAGTAGCACCTAGGTCGATGTGACAGACCTGGTGATCAGCGTGAACTCCCGCATCAGTTCGCCCGCCCACACGCATTCCAAAGTCATCAGCGCTCTGACCAAAGATTTGAATAAGGGCTCTAAGAATTTCACCTTGAACAGTTCGAAGATTTGGCTGCTTTGCCCAACCTGCAAAGTCAGTTCCGTCGTAGGCGAGATCAATCCGAAAACGAGTAAGCCCGCCGGTATTTCCAGCGGGCGCACTCATGGAACTAATTCCTATTCGGACTTCTCTTCAGCAGCAGGTTCTGCCTCAGCTACTGCCTCTTCTACTACTGGTGCTTCTTCAGCAGCAGCGGTCTCTTCAACAACTGGGGCCTCTGCAACAACTTCTTCGGCTGGAGCTTCCGCAACAACTTCCTCAGCAGCTGCTGCGCCAGTAGCAGTAGCGACGTTGTTGGTTAGCTTGACCTTGTTGTTTCTAGGTCTTGGAGTCACTGGGTCCAGCACAAGCTCAATCAAAGCCATCGAAGCGTTGTCACCCTTGCGGAAGCCAAGCTTGACGATTCTGGTGTAGCCGCCCTGGCGGTCATTTACCAGCGGTGCAATCTCAGTGAAGAGCTGGTGGACAACTGACTTGTCCAAGATCTGCTGCATTACGCGACGGCGAGAAGCAAGGTCACCGCGCTTTGCGAAGGTGATCAGGCGCTCAGCCACAGGACGCAGGCGCTTGGCACGGGTCTCAGTGGTCTGAATCTTGCCGTGCTTGAACAGCGAGGTGGCCATGTTGTTGAGCATTAGTCGCTCGTGAGCTGGTCCGCCTCCGAGACGAGGGCCCTTTGTTGGGGTAGGCATTTGTTTCTCCTTGCGCCTTAGATCTGGTCGTCGTCGTATCCGCCACCGAAGTAAGCGGAGTCAAAACCTGGAACTGCATCCTTGAAGCGAAGTCCAAGGCTGGCGAGCTTCTCGCGAACCTCGTCAACGGACTTTGAACCAAAGTTGCGGATGTTCATCAGCTGGTCCTCCGATAGAGCAATCAACTCGGCAACCGTGTTGATGCCCTCACGCTTGAGGCAGTTGTATGAACGAACAGTTAGGTCTAGGTCTTCGATTGGAGTTGATAGCTCATTGGATGCTGCCATCTCAACCGGTGCTGGACCGATCTCAATACCCTCGGCCTCAACGTTAAGTTCCTTGGCAAGACCGAATAGCTCAACCAGAGTTGCACCAGCCGATGCAACCGCATCGCGTGGCTTGGTGGATGGCTTGGTCTCAACGTCGATGACTAGCTTGTCGAAGTTAGTGAACTCTCCAGCACGGGTTGCCTCTACGCGGTAGGCAACACGAAGGACTGGTGAATAAATCGAATCAACTGGAATAACGCCAGCTTCTGCATCTGGGTTGCGATTCTGGCTTGCCTGAACGTAACCACGACCACGCTCAATGATGAACTCAATCTCGAGCTTGCCACTGGAGGTGATGTGAGCGAGCACGAGTTCAGGATTATGAACCTCAACACCGGCAGGAACCTGAATGTCAGCTGCGGTGACAGGACCTGCGGTTGACTTGGAAAGGTGAGCGACCACTGGAGCATCGTGCTCAGAGGAAACGACCAGTTCCTTGATGTTCAGGATTAGCTCAACCACATCTTCTTTCACACCAGGAACGGTGGAGAACTCGTGGCTAACACCCGCAATGCGGATGTTGGTTACCGCAGCACCCGGAATGGATGACAGCAGGGTTCGACGAAGAGAGTTGCCAAGCGTGTAACCAAATCCTGGTTCCAGCGGATCCAGGATGAAACGGGAACGGGTGTCGCTGACTACTTCTTCGTGCAGGGTTGGGCGCTGTGCAATTAGCACTATTTATTTCCTTTCGTCTGAGTACCCACTATTTGATACTCGTCGGTTCTGGCCCTTGCGGGACCTTTTTAGCTTGTGAAGTTTTAGTTATACGCGGCGACGCTTTGGCGGGCGGCAACCGTTGTGAGCCTGTGGTGTTACGTCTGCAATTGAGCCGACCTCGAGGCCAGCTGCCTGCAGGGAACGGATTGCGGTTTCGCGACCGGAACCTGGACCCTTGACGAAAACATCAACCTTCTTCAGGCCGTGCTCCTGAGCCTTGCGGGCTGCGTTTTCAGCAGCTAGCTGCGCGGCAAACGGGGTCGACTTTCTCGAACCCTTGAAACCAACATCTCCGGCAGATGACCAGGAGATCACTGCGCCGGTTGGGTCAGTGATGGTGATGATGGTGTTGTTAAAAGTCGAGCGGATGTGTGCCTGACCGGTTGGGACGTTCTTCTTCTCTTTACGTCTTGGCTTCTTTGCGGCAGAAGTTGTTTTTGCCGCTGGGGATGCTTTAGGGGCTGCCATGTCTCTATCTCCTAATCAAACCGCGGCTAGCGGGTTGCTACTTTCTTGCCTGCAACTGTGCGCTTCGGACCCTTGCGAGTACGAGCGTTAGTCTTGGTGCGCTGACCGCGGACTGGTAGTCCCTTGCGGTGGCGAATTCCCTGGTATGAACCGATTTCAACCTTGCGGCGAATGTCGGCTGCCACTTCACGACGAAGATCACCCTCGACTTTGAAGTTCTTTTCGATTGTGTCGCGCAGGGCAACTAGCTGATCATCAGATAGGTCCTTCACGCGAATGCTTTCGGAAATCGAAGCGCTCTTTAGGATCTCGCTGGAGCGAGTGCGTCCGATTCCGTAGATGTAAGTGAGTGCAATAACCACTCGCTTTTCGCGAGGGATATCAACTCCTGCTATACGTGCCATTTGGATATCTCCATTTGTAATAAGAAGGTCTTCAGCAATTCATTCCTCATCTGGCTGATGAGGCCTCGGCCTTCTACCGAGGGTTAGCTTTCGCTTTGAACTGCCCTGGTTATTTAGTTGTTAGCCCTGACGAGCCTTGAACTTTGGGTTCTTCTTGTTAATGACGTAAGTCTTTCCCTTACGACGAACTACCACTGAACCCGGCTTGTCTTTCAGTGACTTGATGGATGCTCTTACCTTCATGTCCCTATCCTTTTTATTTGTAGCGGTAGATGATTCGGCCACGAGTCAGGTCGTAAGTCGAAAGCTCTACAATCACGCGATCCTCTGGGAGGATACGGATGTAGTGCTGTCGCATTTTTCCCGAGATGTGTGCAAGGACAAGATGTCCATTGGTCAGTTCAACTCTGAACATTGCGTTCGGAAGAGCCTCTTTGACCGTGCCTTCGATCTCGATTACGCCGTCTTTATTGGCCATACTCACTTCACTACTTGCGGCGCAACAAACATAGAAATACCCAGGGCAGAAAGCGAAGGGTTTTCACGTCAGAAACGCCAAGGGTCAATACTAGGGCTTTTTAGGGCCCGTCGCTAGCCCCTAGTTCAGGGCAACCGGGGTTATGCCATAGCGGCTGAGGCCTGAAACTCCGCCATCTTCAGCCGTCAGGACCCAAATGCCACCAGAGTGCCGGGCAACGGTGTGCTCCCAGTGGGCTCCGTCTGAGCCGTCCATGGTCTCAACCGTCCAGTCATCGTCCTGGATGAAGGTCGCCTGATCGCCAGCGGTAATCATCGGTTCAATGGCTATGCACAGCCCTGGCTCAATGGTGGGACCCGGATCCTTGGTCTTGTAGTTGAAAACTGCTGGATCTTCGTGCATGGATCTGCCAACACCGTGGCCGATGTATTCGCGAAGGATTCCGTAGGGCCCCTGGCTCTTGATGTAGTCCTCAACCGCAATGCCAACATCGTTCAGCCGCGCACCTGTGGCAAAAGCAGCTATGCCGGCCCAGAGCGATTCCTCGCAGACATCTGATTGCCTTTGGCGCTGAATGGAAAGCGGGGATTCATCACCTGGAACCACCATCGAAAATGCACTATCCCCATTCCAACCATCAACTTCTGCACCGCAGTCAATCGATAGAAGATCTCCGGCCTTGAGCTCACGGTTACTTGGGATGCCGTGGACAACCTCGGAATTAATTGAGGCGCATATGGTGTGGTAGTAGCCAGGCACTAGCTGAAAGTTGGGTACTCCCCCGCCGTTACGAATAGTTTTTTCCGCGATGGCATCTAGCTCCAAAGTCGTGATGCCGGGACGAACGGTTTCTCTAACTGCTTGCAAAGCCTTAGCTGTCAGAAGACCCGCGATTCGCATCTTGCGAATATCATCATCGGATTTGAGTTTGAGATTTTTTCTCATCGACCAAGACCACGGGCATCGATGGCTTCGATGATTCGAGCGGTTACCTCTGTAATTTCTCCAAGGCCGTCAATCTTTGCCACGACCCCGCGTGAAACATAGACATCAATCAGCGGAGCGGTTTGCT
>JBDLRV010000033.1:0-29385 GCA_039799865.1 Actinomycetota bacterium
CCACGCTCGATCTTTCCAGTGATAACTGTTCCACGACCAGTGATGGTGAAGACGTCTTCCACTGGCATTAGGAATGGCTTCTCTAGGTCACGAACTGGCTCAGGAATGAACTCGTCGCAAGCCTCCATTAGCTTAAGAACTGCCTCGCCCCACTTTGCGTCACCCTCGAGGGCCTTCAGACCCGAAACGCGGATAACAGGGGTGGTGTCTCCTGGGAATTCGTAAGTGTTTAGAAGATCACGAACCTCAACCTCAACCAGCTCAAGGATTTCCTCGTCATCAACCATGTCAGCCTTGTTCAGGGCAACAACGATGTAAGGAACGCCTACCTGGCGAGCAAGTAGAACGTGCTCCTTGGTCTGAGGCATTGGGCCGTCGGTGGCGGCAACCACGAGGATTGCACCGTCCATCTGTGCGGCACCGGTGATCATGTTCTTGATGTAGTCAGCGTGACCTGGGGCGTCTACGTGTGCGTAGTGACGCTTCTCGGTCTGGTACTCAACGTGAGAGATGTTGATGGTGATACCGCGCTGCTTCTCCTCTGGGGAGTTGTCGATCTGGTCGAATGCATAGCTCGTGTTCAGATCTGGGAATTTGTCGTGCAGCACTTTGGTAATTGCCGCAGTCAGAGTGGTCTTTCCGTGGTCGACGTGACCAATGGTTCCGATGTTGACGTGCGGCTTTGTGCGCTCGAATTTCGCCTTAGCCATTATGGGTCCTCCTGATGGATCCGTAGTTAATCATCGACCTTGGGGCCGACTCTGATTTGGGGTTTACAACCTTCTTATCTTAGCCAAAATGCGGGTAGTTTCCTACTCGCCCTTTGCCTTCTGAACGATCTCTTCGCTGACCGCCTTGGGAACCTCGGCATAGGTCTCGAACGTCATGGAATAGACGGCTCGACCAGAGGTCTTGGAGCGCAGGTCACCTACGTAACCGAACATTTCCGACAGCGGCACCAGGGCACGAATTACCTTCACGCCTGTGGCATCGTCCATCGACTGGATCTGTCCGCGCCGAGAGTTCAGGTCTCCGATTACATCCCCCATGTACTGCTCAGGGGTTCTAACCTCGACCGCCATAATCGGCTCGAGCAGAACTGGTTGAGCCATGCGCGCAGCCTCCTTGAAGGCCATCGAGCCGGCAATCTTGAATGCCATTTCCGAAGAGTCAACGTCGTGGTAGGCACCATCAACAAGTGTTGCCTTGACTCCCACCACTGGGTAGCCAGCCAGAACACCGGATGTCATGGCGTCCTTGATGCCGGCGTCAACCGAAGGAATGTACTCTCTTGGAACCCTTCCACCGGTGATGGCGTCAATGAACTCGTAAGTCTTGTCACCCTCGACCTCTAGTGGCTCAATCTTGATCTGAATCTTGGCAAACTGACCAGAACCACCGGTCTGCTTCTTGTGGGTGTAGTCGTGTCTTTCGACAACGCGCTTGATGGTCTCGCGGTAGGCAACCTGTGGCTTACCAACGTTTGCTTCAACCTTGAATTCGCGGCGCATACGGTCAACCAGGATATCTAGGTGAAGCTCACCCATACCTGAGATAACAGTCTGACCAGTCTCTGGATCGTTCATCACTCGGAAGGTTGGGTCTTCTTCAGCAAGCTTCTGGATAGCAAGACCTAGCTTCTCCTGGTCGCCCTTGGTCTTTGGCTCAATAGCAACCGAGATAACCGGTTCTGGGAAGCTCATCGACTCAAGCACGATCTGGTTGTCCGGATCGCAGAGGGTATCACCGGTGGTGGTGTCCTTCAGACCGATGGCTGCGTAGATGTGTCCAGCTGTCACTGTGTCAACAGGGTTTTCCTTGTTGGCGTGCATCTGGAAAAGCTTTCCAATTCGCTCTTTGCGACCCTTGGTGGAATTGATCACCTGAGCACCGGATTCAACTGAACCGGAGTAAACGCGAATGTAGGTGAGACGACCGAAGAATGGGTGGCTCATAACCTTGAATGCCAAAGCAGCAAAAGGCTCCTTTGGATCTGGCTTACGGGTGAGTCTTTGCTCTTCATCCCTTGGGTTACCACCCTCAACACCCTCAACATCAAGTGGGTTTGGCAGGTAGTCGATAACGGCATCCAGCATTGGCTGAACACCCTTGTTCTTGAAGGCCGAACCACAGAGCACTGGATAGGCAGAGCCTTCAATGGTGATCTTGCGGATTGCCTTCTTAATCTCAGGGACAGTTAGCTCTTCGCCACCGAAGTACTTCTCCATTAGGTCTTCAGAGGTCTCGGCAACAGCTTCGATTAGCTGAGCACGGTACTCTTCGGCTTTGGCCTTGAGGTCGGCAGGGATCTCTTCGATTTCATAAGCCTTACCCATTTCAACGTCTCCGCGCCAGGTAAGAGCACGCATTTCAACCAGGTCAATTACTCCCTGGAAGTCGCTCTCAGCTCCAATTGGCAGCTGGATAACTAGCGGCTTAGCACCAAGTCTTTCCTTGATGGTTTTGACGGTGAAGTAGAAGTCAGCTCCGAGCTTGTCCATCTTGTTGACAAAGCAGATTCTTGGAACGTTGTACTTGTCGGCCTGGCGCCATACGGTTTCGGACTGAGGCTCGACACCTTCTTTTCCATCGAATACAGCAACGGCACCATCTAGAACGCGGAGTGAACGCTCTACCTCAACGGTGAAGTCCACGTGTCCTGGGGTGTCAATGATGTTGATCTGGTTTTCTTTCCAGAAACAGGTGGTGGCAGCGGAGGTAATGGTGATGCCTCGCTCCTGCTCCTGCTCCATCCAGTCCATGGTGGCGGCACCGTCGTGCACCTCACCGATCTTGTGGGTGATACCTGTGTAGAAAAGGATTCGCTCAGTGGTAGTTGTCTTACCAGCATCGATGTGTGCCATGATGCCGATGTTGCGAACCTTACTCAGGTCGGTCAGCACTTCTTGTGCCACGGTTTCCTCCGAATTATTGCGCGGTTAGTTTGCATCCGCGCTGGAAGACCCTTGCGGACGCTGCTGGATTACCAGCGGTAGTGAGCAAATGCCTTGTTGGACTCAGCCATCTTGTGGGTGTCTTCGCGCTTCTTCACAGCAGCGCCAAGGCCATTTGATGCATCCAAAATCTCATTCATCAGACGCTCGGTCATGGTCTTCTCTCTGCGAAGACGTGCGTACTGAATCAGCCAGCGCATGGCCAATGTGTTGGCTCTGTGGCTCTTGACCTCAACAGGCACCTGGTAGGTGGAACCACCAACGCGACGTGAGCGAACCTCAACGGTTGGACGAACGTTGTCCAGTGCCTTCTTTAGAAGTACTACTGGGTCATCACCGGTCTTTCGGTTAGTGCCCTCAAGTGCGCCGTAAACAATTCGCTCGGCAAGAGATCTCTTACCGGCAAGAAGAACTTTTGAAATTAGCTGTGAGACAACCGGAGATCCGTAAACAGGATCGAGAACTACTGGACGTCTGGCAACCGGGCCCTTACGTGGCATTACTTACCCTTCTTCGCGCCGTAGCGGCTTCTTGCCTGCTGGCGGTTCTTTACAGCCTGAGTGTCTAGTGCTCCACGAACAATCTTGTAGCGCACACCAGGAAGATCCTTAACACGGCCACCGCGCACCAAAACCATTGAGTGCTCCTGCAGGTTGTGACCCTCGCCTGGGATGTAGGCAGTGACCTCAACGCCGTTAGAAAGCTTCACACGTGCAACCTTGCGAAGAGCTGAGTTTGGCTTCTTCGGTGTTGTTGTGTAAACACGCGTGCAAACACCACGCTGCTGCGGGTTTGCCTTAAGCGCAGGCGACTTAGTCTTAGCGACCTTAGGGCTTCTACCCTTGCGGACCAACTGCTGAATTGTTGGCACTACTTACTCCTTGTTGTTGTCCTTAGCACGCCAAAAAATTAGCAAAGCCAAAGTGTTTTTCTTGACCCCGCCTCAGCGACTAGAGGCTGGTTCCTTCGGATTCTGCCTTCGCAGAAGCCTTAGAAAGCATACCCATAGCCGCCAAGGCGGGTCAAATGGTCTTTTTAGTTGTTAGTTCTCGTCCAGCGAGAAGGGGTCGGCAACCGACATGCTGAGCTCCTGGGAGCCAAGGTCGGTCTCTTCGAAGGAAGTGTCGGTCCAGATGCGGTTTGGATACCTCTCCGCCTTGGCCTCTTCGGTGCCATCCACCTCGAAGTCTCGGTAGCGGCCCATACCAGTTCCAGCTGGGATCAGCTTTCCGATGATGACGTTTTCCTTGAGTCCCACCAGCTTGTCTTCTCTTCTGTCCAGAGCCGCCTGGGTTAGAACCCTGGTGGTCTCCTGGAAGGAGGCTGCCGAGAGCCAGCTCTGAGCTGCAAGCGAGGCACGGGTCATACCCATGACCTCCTGTCGAGCACTGGCTGGGCGAAGGCCCTTCGAGACTGCCTCGCGGTTCTTACCCGCAAAGCGCTGCCGGTCGATGATCTCTCCTGGAAGCATCTCGGTGTCACCGGAATCAATGACAGTGACCTTGGAGAGCATCTGACGAACAATCACCTCTAGGTGCTTGTCGTGCAGAGGAACACCCTGGGATCCATAAATTGCTTGAACACCACGGATGATTTCGGCGGCAGCCTCACGGCTTCCCTTGATCATCAGTACCTCGTGAGGAATTGGTGTTCCGTCAACGATGTAGTCACCGGCTTCAACCAGGTCACCCTTTTCAAACAGCAGGTCATCCGGAGATGAAACCGTGGTGATTGGAAGAACTGGGCTTAGCTTCTTGAAGGTCTTTGAGGCAGTTCTGGAGAAGCTGTACTGCAGAGCAAGTGCTTCTGCTTCCTTCTCTGCCTTTTCTCCTTGCGGACGAACAAAGACTTCATAGCTCTTGGTTCCACCAGCGGAAACCTTCTCAACGATGTCGACCTTGCCAGCCCAGAATGCCATAACAGCAACCTTGCCAGCCTGTCTCCAACCAACACGTGCTTCGAGAAGGTCGGTCACACCATTCAGACCCTGAGTGATGTCATAGGAGATCAAACGCTCAACACGAACCTTCTGACCACCGATGGACTTCAGAATTGTCTGCTTCTTGGTGTTCTCGGCAGCACCACCGGTGTGGAAGGTACGCATGGTTAGCTGAGTACCTGGCTCACCGATTGACTGAGCTGCGATGATTCCAATTGCCTCACCAACGTTTACCTTCTGGTTGGTTGCAAGAGAGACACCGTAGCAAGCTGCACAAATACCAGCTTCAGCCTCGCAGGTAAGAACAGTTCTTACGTTGATTGACTCAATGCCAGCTTCTTTCAGTCTGCGAACGGCAGCGTGGTCGAGGTTCTCCCCCGCCTTCACAATTACGTCCTTGCCAATCTTGACATCACCGGTTGAGCTTCTACCAATTACAGATAGCTCGACCTGCTCATCGTCCAGCAGATCCTTTTCGATTCCCTTGGAAGTTCCGCAGTCTTCGATCTGAATAATGACATCTTGAGCTACGTCAACCAGTCTTCTGGTTAGGTAACCGGCAGCAGCAGTCTTCATGGCTGTGTCAGCATTACCCTTTCGAGCACCAGTTGCGTTTGTGAAGTACTCGTGAGCGGTTAGACCCAGCAGGTAGTTACCCTTCACAGGCATCGGAGCAAAGTCACCGGAGGATGTTGCAACCGGACCTCTCATACCCATAATGGAACGGATCTGCAGCCAGTTTCCTCTTGCACCTGAGGTGACCATCTTGAAGATGGCGTTCTCCTGCGGGATGGACTGCTGAAGAAGATCCTGGATCTCCTTGGTCTGCTTGGACCAAAGCTCTCCCAGCTCATCACGCCTCTCAAGGTCGCTCTTTAGACCATTGTCAAAAGCTTCCTGAATCTTGGTGTGCTGCTTCTCGGCCTTCTGAATAAGCTCTGCGCGCTTCTTCTCGAAGTTACCCTTCGGGTCAAAGTTGGCATCGCTAATTGACATGGAAACACCTGATCTGGTTGCCCAGTAGAAACCGGCATCCTTCATCAGGTCTAGGCAGTTAGCAACTTCAGTTCTGGAGTACTGCTCAACTAGGTCAGAAACAATCTGAGCCAGTTGCTTCTTACCAACCTGGTAGTTCACAAATGGGTAGTTGGCAGGCAGAGTCTCATTGAACAGCGCTCGACCAAATGTGGTCTCAACCAAATGTCCGTCGATACGAACCTTGATCTTGGCACCGAGTGCAAGCTCGTGAATGTCATAGGCCATCTGAGCCTCGGCCATGGATGCAAATCGAAGTCCCTCGCCCTTGGCTCCTGGCTCTTCTCCGGTCAGGTGGAAAAGACCAATGATCATGTCCTGGGTTGGAGTTGCAACCGGTCTTCCATCCGATGGCTTCAAGATGTTGTTTGAAGCAAGCATCAGAATTCTTGCCTCAGCCTGAGCCTCGACAGAGAGTGGAAGGTGAACGGCCATCTGGTCACCATCAAAGTCTGCGTTGAAAGCAGCACAGACCAGCGGGTGGAGCTGAATAGCTTTACCTTCAACCAGCACAGGCTCAAAGGCCTGAATACCAAGACGGTGAAGAGTTGGTGCACGGTTTAGTAGAACCGGACGCTCCTTGATCACCTCTTCGAGAGCTCCCCAAACCTGTGGTCTGGAACGCTCAACCATGCGCTTAGCGCTCTTGATGTTTTGTGCAAGACCTAGGTCAACCAGCCTCTTCATCACGAATGGCTTGAATAGCTCAAGGGCCATAAGTTTTGGAAGACCGCACTGGTGAAGCTTTAGCTGCGGACCAACCACGATTACAGAACGGCCTGAGTAGTCAACACGCTTACCCAGAAGGTTCTGACGGAATCGACCCTGCTTACCCTTCAGAAGATCTGACAGGGACTTCAGGGCACGGTTACCGGTTCCGGTGACAGCACGGCCACGACGACCATTGTCAAACAGCGCATCAACAGCTTCCTGCAGCATGCGCTTCTCGTTGTTCAAGATGGTCTTTGGAACGGCACCAAGATCCACGAATCTCTTCAGACGGTTGTTTCTGTTAATCACACGTCTGTATAGGTCGTTGAGATCAGAGGTTGCAAATCGTCCTCCATCGAGCTGAACCATTGGACGGATTTCTGGTGGCAGAACTGGCAGAACCGATAGCACCATCGAGGTTGGTGGGGTACCGGACTGAAGGAAGGAATTTACTACCTTTAGGCGCTTGATTGCCTGAGTCTGCTTGCTTCCCTTGGTCGTGGCAATCTCTGCACGTAGCTCATTAGCCGAGGCTTCGAGATCGAAGTCAGCCAGAACCTGCAGAACTGCCTCCGCACCAATTTCGGTTAGCACGTAGTCAGAGAAGTAGTAGTCGAAGTGATCGAAGATTACATCGTTTGGAAGAAGCTGACCCTTCTCGGCCTTCAGGAACATCCTCCAGGCGACCTGCTCTTTCTGCAGGTTGCTCGGGCGCTCAAGACGTGCGTATTCACGGACAATCTTGTCTGTCTTCTTCTTGAAGTCAGCGGTTAGCTTCTTGATTTTCTTGTTCTCATCCGAGGTTCTGACAACCGCGTCTTCAGCATCCATGGCCAAAGACTTAGTTGACCAGAATGCATCTGCATCTTTTTCCTCAGTTGCAATTAGCTGCTCAACGCTCTTGGCAAACTGCTTCTCGACCCAGCGTGGAGCCTCCCAGAACTTGTTGGAAAGCTGTAGCTGCAGACCCATCTGACGAAGCTCTTTGATTTCCTCATCAGCAGCGGCTTCGAATTCCTCTTCGCGAGAGTTAACAAGAGCCCGGATGCGCTCAACATACTCTTCGCGAACCAGGTCGTAGTCGCCATCCTTGAGTTCCTGGTCAATTCCCATGACTCTGTAGGCGGCGAAGTAAATGATCTTTTCAAGGTCCTTTGGAGCCATGTTCAATAGGTAACCAAGGCGTGAAGGAACACCCTTGAAGTACCAGATGTGGGTGACTGGAGCTGCTAGCTCGATGTGACCCATGCGCTCACGACGAACGGAGCTCTTGGTTACCTCAACACCGCATCGCTCACAAACAATGCCCTTGAAACGAACGCGCTTGTATTTTCCACAAGAGCATTCCCAGTCCTTAGTGGGACCGAAGATCTTCTCGCAGAAAAGGCCGTCCTTTTCGGGCTTGAGAGTTCTGTAGTTGATGGTCTCAGGCTTCTTGACCTCACCAGAGGACCAGGCACGAATATCCTCGCTGGTAGCGAGGCCAACGCGAAGGGCGCTGAAGTTTTCTACTCTTGCTGTCATTGTCTATTCCTCTTGGTTCTACTGGTAGGTGGTGAAGTCGGTTTCGGCGGAAAGCTGCTCATTGCGGCTTAGGTTGATACCCAGCTCTTCAGCTGCGCGGTCAGATTCAAACTCTTCGTCCTTCAGGACTACAACATTTCCGTTCTCATCGAGAACCTCTACGTTTAGAGCAAGTGACTGCATTTCCTTGGCAAGGACTCGGAAAGATTCCGGGATTCCTGGTGGCTGGATGTTGTCGCCCTTCACGATTGCCTCGTAGGTGCGAACACGTCCTGCGATGTCATCACTCTTAATTGTTAGGAGCTCCTGAAGTGTGTGCGCTGCGCCGTATGCCTGAAGTGCCCACACCTCCATCTCACCGAATCTCTGACCACCGAACTGTGCCTTACCACCCAGTGGCTGCTGGGTAATCATGGAGTAAGGACCGGTGGAGCGAGCGTGAATCTTGTCGTCAACCAGGTGG
The DNA here is from genome assembly GCA_039799865.1 of Actinomycetota bacterium. GTDB lineage: Bacteria > Actinomycetota > Actinomycetes > Actinomycetales > Microbacteriaceae > Aquiluna. Next base: position 8,627 of record JBDLRV010000033.1, read on the forward strand.
TGGAGCTTCAGCATGTACTTCACACCAACTGCAACCTTGGCAGGGAATGGCTCTCCGCTTCTTCCATCAAACAGCTGAGTCTTTCCAGAGCCATCAATCAGTCTCTGGCCATCGCTGTTTGGCTTGGTGTATTCCAGTAGGCCTGCTACCTGGTCCTTGCTGGCACCATCAAACACAGGGGTTGCGACCTTGGTTCCAGGCTCAACGCTCAGGAGGTTCTTTGCCATGTCGTTGATCCACTCGGCAGTGCCGGATACGTCCCAGCCCTGCTTACATGCCCAACCGAGGTGTGCCTCGAGGACCTGTCCAAAGTTCATACGACCTGGAATACCAAGTGGGTTCAGGATGATGTCAACCGGAGTTCCATCTTCCATGAATGGCATGTCCTCAACCGGAAGAATCTTGGCAATAACACCCTTATTTCCGTGACGACCTGCAAGCTTGTCACCCTCGGTGATCTTTCGCTTCTGGGCGATGTAGACAACTACGCGCTTGTTTACACCAGCACCTAGCTCGTCTCCCTCTTCAGCATCAAAGACCTTGACGGCAATAACTGTTCCGCCCTCGCCGTGAGGAACCTTCAAAGAGGTGTCTCTAACCTCTCGGCTCTTTTCGTTGAAGATTGCTCGAAGCAGACGCTCTTCAGCTGAAAGCTCGGTCTCACCCTTTGGTGTTACCTTTCCAACCAGAATGTCGCCTGGGCGAACTTCAGCACCAATGCGAATAATTCCCATTTCGTCGAGGTTTGCAAGAGCCTCGGCTGAGATGTTTGGAAGATCAGCTGTGATCTCTTCTGGACCAAGCTTGGTGTCACGAGCGTCAACCTCATACTCTTCGATGTGAATTGAGGAAAGGGTGTCGTTCTTCACCAGTTCCTGGGAGAGGATGATGGCGTCTTCGAAGTTGTAACCCTCCCATGGCATGAATGCCACAAGCAGGTTCTTTCCTAGCGCTAGCTCACCATCTTCTGTGGAAGGACCATCCGCTAAGACGTGACCGGTTTCAACTCTCTGACCAACCTCAACGATGACTCGCTGGTTGATTGCTGTTCCCTGGTTAGAACGGTCAAACTTGCGCAGCTTGTAGGAGTTTCTCTTGCCGTTGTCGTTGTGAATGATCACCTGGTCTGCATCGATTGACTCGACAACACCTGGCTCATTCACGGTAACTACAGCACCTGAGTCAACAGCTGCAATACGCTCCATGCCAGTTCCCACGTATGGGCTTTCGCTCCTGAGCAGTGGAACTGCCTGACGCTGCATGTTTGCACCCATCAGAGCACGTGATGAGTCATCGTGCTCGAGGAATGGAATAAGCGATGTTGAAACAGAGGCCAACTGACGTGGGGAAACATCGATGAAGTCAACATCGGTTGCATCAACCTCGACAATGTCTCCACGGAATCTGGCGAATGCCTTTGGGCCCTTTAGGGTGCCATCGTCATTCAAAGGAGTGTCAGCACCAGCAATGACCTTGCCATCTTCTGAAGCGGCATCCAGGTACTCAACCGTCTTGGAAACTTTTCCGCCCTTTACGGCACGGTATGGAGTCTCAATGAAACCGAAGGCATTGATGCGGCTGAAAGCTGTTAGCGATCCGATTAGACCGATGTTTGGTCCTTCGGGAGTCTCAACTGGACACATTCTTCCGTAGTGAGATGGGTGAACGTCACGAACCTCCATCTGTGCTCTTTCACGAGCAATACCACCTGGGCCCAGCGCTGACAGACGACGCTTGTGCGCAAGTCCTGCCAGCGGGTTGTTCTGATCCATGAACTGTGACAGCTGGCTCGCTCCGAAGAATTCCTTCAGGGCTGAAACCACGGGGCGAAGGTTGATCAAGGTCTGAGGGGTGATGGCCTCTATGTCCTGAGTGGACATGCGCTCTCGGACAACACGCTCCATACGGCTGAGGCCGATACGAACCTGGTTCTGAATTAGCTCACCCACGGTTCTGACGCGCCTGTTTGAGAAGTCATCAATGTCGTCAGGACGAACAACCAGGCTGACCTTCTTGCCATTCATCTTGACGCCGAACTCAGCCCTCTGGCCTGCGGCTTGAACATTGTTAGCCAAGACGATGTCGAATAGAAGCAGATACTTCAAGGTTGCGACGATGTCCTCACGGGTAAGGGTGGTGATTGCAGCATCCTGCTCAATCTGAAGCTTGCGGTTGATCTTGTGACGACCTACGCGTGCAAGGTTGTAGCGCTTGGATTCGAAGTAGGTTGCCCTCAGCCATGCTTCAGCAACTTCGCTACCGGCAGCCTCGCCTCTTACCTTGCGGTAGAGCTCGCGGAGTGCTTCTTCCTTGGTGTTGATTCCTCCAGGGAAAACCTTGGACTCGTCATACTCAAGGGTGCGCTCAATGATGTCTTCATCGAACTTCAATGAAAGTGGGCTTGCTTCAACAGCGGTCTTTAGGTCAGCAAACTCGGCACGGATTTCATCCTTGGTGTAACCAAGCGCCTTTAGGAAAATAGTTGCAGAAACCTTAGTCTTACGATCTACCTGCACCTGAAGAATTGGCTGACCAAATCTTGCGGCTGGCTTTCTCTCGTCCTTTACCCACTCGGTTAGGAACTCAAGGTAGGAACCGCGGCTTGGAATGATCTGAGCCTTGTTGTTCCTTACATCTAGATTTCCAGTGGTGTTGGTTGATACTGAGAAGTAAACACCAGGCGATCTAACAAGCTGAGAGACCACAACTCTCTCAGTTCCATTAACAATGAATGTTCCCTTGCCAGTCATAACTGGGAAGTCACCCATAAATACTGTCTGGCTCTTAATTTCACCAGTTTGGTAGTTGGTGAACTCAGCCTTGATGTAAAGAGGCTGCGTGTAGCTCTTGCCCTTCTCCTTGCACTCCTCAGGAGTGTATGGAGGATCAAACAGCATCGGATCAGAGAAGCCCAGTCCCATCTTTGCGTCTTGAGCAGCATTCGAGCTGTCTTCAATCGGACTTATCTCTTCGAACACTTCGTCAAGACCGGTCTTGGCACTCTTGCCGACGATTGCTCGCCATGCAGGTGCACCGACCAGCCAGTCAAAGCTCTCGGTCTGTAGAGAGAGCAGATCTGGAATCTCAATTGGGTCTTGGTGTTTCGCAAATGTTGGACGAGATGCGGAACGAGAGTTGTTTTTGTTTGATTTAGCGTTTTTAGCAGCAGCCAAAGTAATTACCCCTAGGGAAGTTGTGGTTGGGCAAAAGGCGCAAACCTAAACCGCAACGAGCCACAATTTGCATCGCACCAGACGACCGCTATATATCGCCAGGAAGGGGTTAGGGAAGCAAACCTCAATAATAAGGGAGGAGAATTATGCTACGCAACAGGCAATATTGCTGAAAATTTACTTATTTGTGACTTTTGGGTTCTAGAGCTCTTTTTGCCTGATATCCCGCCGAATTTCCCTCTCGGCGTCCTTTTTCTTGAGGCTTTCCCTCTTGTCAAAGGACTTCTTGCCTCTGGCAAGGCCGATCTCCACCTTCGCAAACCCATCTTTGAAGTAAAGGCTTAACGGAATCAAGGTAAACCCTGCTTCTCTGGTCTTGCCCGCCAAATTAGCGATGTCTTTCCTTGCAAGAAGCAGCTTGCGTCGACGCCTAGGAAAGTGGTTGGTCCATGACCCCTGAGTCAGCTCAGGTATGTAGGCGTTCTCAAGCCAAACCTCACCCTGGTCGATAAGAGCATAAGAATCGGTTAGGGAAGCTTTACCATCTCTCAACGACTTGACCTCGGTTCCGGATAAGACAAGCCCGGCCTCATAGACCTCATCTATGAAGTAGTCATACCTGGCTCGCTTATTACTAGCTACCAGTTTCTGCCCACGTTCGCGAGGCATTGGCCACTCCTTCTAGACCCTGATGTGGCGGTAGGTAGAAATACCTGAAGCCAGGACAGCGAGGATAGCACCGACTCCTAGAACAAGTGGTGCTATTGAAACAAGGTCTGCGCTTGTCACTAGATTTGAAAAGGCTAGATCTAAGGCAAGGTTTTGCGTCAAGAAGGTCTCTACCAAGAAGTTCGTGACCATGATGGCTAACAATCCTCCAAGGAGGGCAGCGAATAGGCCCTCCAATATAAATGGAAGTTGAATGGCCAAACTTGAGGCGCCTACCAGGCGCATGATTCCTAGCTCCCTTCTCCTTGAAAAGGCACTCAATCGAATAGTTGTGGTGGTCAGCAAAGCAGCACTGAGCAGCATGACAGCTGCCACAAAACCAGCCGCAATCGTTGCGCCGTTCAGCAGAGTAATTATCGGATCAAAGTAAGCCCTCTGGTCTTGGACTTGAGCCACTCCCGGTTGCTCCGCAAAAGACTCAACGACAAGAGCTGCTTTTTCGGGATCTTGCAGATTTACCCAGTAAGCCGCATTCAATTGTTCGGCAGATAGAAACTGCGCAGCTGAAAGATTGGGGTTCTCCTCGAGGAGACGTGTGTAAGCCTCGTCCTGACTTTCAAAAAAGTACGCATCGACATACGGGTCCAAGGCTGGGGACTTGAGCTGAGAGGCTACTGCAATTTGTTCATTTTCTGTGATTGCCCCAGTTGGGCATTCAGCTTCGGATGAATAACTGTTGCAAAGGTAGATAACAACTTGGGCTTTGTCATACCAGTAGCTCTTGAGGTTTCCTATTTGAATTTGAAGTAGCCCGGCTATCGAAACGAAAGTTAGGGAAACGAATGTCACGAGAACGATTGAAGTAACCATCGAGAGGTTACCTCTAATACCCTCCCATGTTTCCTTGAGAATAAAACCAAGACTCATAAATCAACTGCCGTAATCTTGGATGTTGGAGCAGATGGAATTTCTCTGTAGCTTGCTGTCTGAGCGTCTCGCACCACTCGCCCTTGTCTGATCTCGATTACTCGCTTCTGCATACGATCAACGATTCCACGGTCATGTGTTGCCATCACAACAGTCGTGCCAGCAAGGTTTATCTTCTCAAGCACGCTCATTACTTCCTGACTGTTATCAGGATCTAAGTTTCCAGTTGGCTCATCGGCCAAAAGGAGTTCGGGTTTATTTACTAGAGCTCGAGCAATCGCCACCCGTTGTTGCTCACCGCCTGAAAGAGCGCTTGGAAAGCGGTCCGACTTTTCCTCCAAACCAACAAGGCGAAGTACTTCAGGCACCGAAGTTTGGATGAAGGCTCTAGATCGGCCCAAAACTTGCAATGCATAGGCGATGTTGTGGAAAACAGACTTATTTGGAAGAAGTCGAAAGTCCTGAAACACCACGCCCAATTTTCTCCGATAAGACGGAATTTGCCGCTGAGTTAACAGCTTGAGATTCTCCCCCAGGACGAATACTTCCCCGGAGTCAATGGATTCTTCTCTCAAAAAAACTCGCAACATGGAGGATTTTCCAGACCCAGATGCGCCAACAAGGAAGACGAATTCCCCTCGAGAAATCTCCAGACTCACCTCATCTAGTGCAGGATGAGAGGCTGCTGAATAGCTTTTCGAAACTCGGTCTAGGCGGATCATGACTTTCTAAGCCTAAGTTTCAAAAGTCAAATTCAAGTCTTTGAACCTCGTGTTAAGACTTTTGAGCAGCTCTCCATCTGATACCAGCAGAAATGAAACCCTCTAAATCTCCGCTCAAAACACTGTCAGGATTATTGACTTCGTACCCAGTTCTAAGGTCCTTGACCATTTGATAAGGCGCCAGCACATAGGAGCGCATTTGTTCACCCCAACTGGCCTTCACTTCCCCGGAAATCTTTCTCTTAGCAGCGTCCTCCTCTTGACGTTTCATTTCCAAGAGGCGGGAACGTAGCACGCGCATCGCGGACTGCTTGTTTTGCAATTGACTCTTCTCGTTTTGACACGAAACGACAATGCCGGTTGGAATGTGGGTAACTCGCACAGCCGAATCTGTAGTATTTACAGATTGCCCGCCGGGGCCAGATGACCTGAATACATCAACCCGTATTTCGCTTTCCGGTATAACAATGTCATCAGTCGACTCAATGAGGGGCACCACTTCGACGGCAGCGAAAGATGTCTGCCGTTTTCCGGCGGCATTGAACGGACTCATTCGAACGAGCCGATGAGTCCCGTTCTCAATTGAAAGTTTCCCAAAGGCAAATGGTCCAGAGACCTCTATCACTGCGCTCTTTATGCCCGCTCCCTCGGCAAATGAAGTTTCCAGGACAACTGCTTTTAGCCCATGCTGTTCGCAGTACCTTAGGTACATACGCATCAACATTTCTGCAAAGTCAGTCGCATCATCTCCGCCAGCACCAGACCTAATCGTAAGAAGAGCTCCATGGTTGTCAAACTCTCCGCCCAAATAGGTTTCAATCTTTAGCAAATCAATTAAACCTCTTAGCCGCTTCGATAGTTCTTCTGCCTCGCGCTCAAGCTCTACAGAGTCCGACTCTTGGCGAAGTTCGAGGCAAGCTACCAAGTCCTTTTGCAGATTTTGAAGTTCTGCAAAGCGCTCCAGCTTTCCCTTGGCGCTGGCAAGCAAACCGCCAACTCGCTTTGCCTCCTGCGGATCTTCCCAAAATTCTGAGCTGCTGGCTCTTTTCGTAAGCCCCTCAACAAGACTATTAATCTCAGGAACTCCGATACTCTCGAAGAGGTTGGCGATTTCTGAGTCAAAAATCACCGTTTTCGCTCTGAGCTCAGCTAAATCCATGATGTCCGACCTAACGAGCTTGATAGAGATTATTGTGGCGGTGACGGTGGGATTTGAACCCACGGTGGGCTTTCACCCACACAACTTTTCGAGAGTTGCACCTTCGGCCACTCGGACACGTCACCGCCCGATAGCTTAGCTCAAGGCCTTTTCTGCTCAAAGAAATCGGACAGAAGTCGGGCACACTGCTGCTCGAGTACTCCCGCAGTGACTTCAGTTTGACCGCCATGTGCTGAGTCTCTGAGGATGTCATACTTTGACCCCGCCGCGCCTAGTCTCATATCCCAAGCTCCGAAAACTACCCTGGAGATTCGTGAATCAGAGATCGCGGTAGCGCACATTGCGCAAGGTTCCAAAGTGACGAACAAGGTATACCCATCCAGCCTCCAATCTCCCAAGTCGCCCGTGGCCTCACGAATAACGAGTAATTCGGCGTGGGCAGAAGGGTCATTGTCTCGAATTCGACGGTTACTGTTTTTGGCGACCATTTTTCCGGTTGGACCCAAAAGAATTGCTCCAACTGGAACATCAGGAAAGGAGCTTAAAGCCTCGCTTATCGCTAATCGCATGAACTTCTGATCTGTCACGCCTAAAGACTAGGGCTTATTAAATGGGAACTGGGTGGGATTTCTCCCACCCAGTCCGGTTCTAATCAGTAATTACTTACTTGATAGTGATTGTCTGTGAGTTCTGTAGCTCTCCATCAACCCATACCGATACGGCAAGGGTTCTACCAACAACCGACTTGCGGCTGAATAGGTAGTTGTTGTTTAGAGAGGTGAACTTGACCCAGCGGTTACCGGCCTTGACCGATACAACCGAGCCCTTAGCGTTCTCTACACGAACTGCCCATCGTCCATTGAAGGATCCAATCACAGCGTTCACTTCTGGGGCTGCAGCAGGAGCTACAGTCACAGCCTGAACTGATGTGACCTTGTTGGCGGTTACAGTTGATGCACCTTGTGGCATGTAAACAGCGGTTAGTGTCAGAGTTCCACTGTCTGCAGCTGCAGTCAGAATGGATACCTTGAACTTACCGTCTGCATCGGTCTCGGTTGGCATAGTGCCAACTACAATTCCGGCAGTTCCTGTGTAGGTAACCACGATTGAAGCGGTACCTGAGTCACCAGCTGTGCGTCCAACGCCAGTGGTGTCAACAGGGTTACCGTTCGCATCGGACAGAGTACCAGTGATTACACGGGTTTTGCCTGATTCGATAGTTGAGGTGTCCCAGGTTATTGTTCTACCCATGTCTGATGCTGCATCGGCAACAACTAATTGTGAAGTTGTTGTTGCAGTTCCAGTCTTCAGGGTCATTACCCTAGTACCACTTCTAAGACCGGCGACATCAAATGTGTAGTCACCCGTCGAATTGGCGCGTACGGTAATGGTGCCAGAAGTTGTTGCAGGCACAGCTGATGATGCTCGGAATACAAGAGTGTCTCCGGTTACAACAATCGCAGATCCTGGGACCACAGCCTTTCCAGTAACAGTGACCCAGCTAACTGTGGAGGCAAAATAACTTACTGAAGCCGCCCTGCTGGCTGCTAGACCAGTCGAGAAGGCCAAAGCGGAAGAAGTGACAGTTACAGTGACAGTCGCAGTTCCTCCTGCATTAATGTATGCAGTGTTATCCAGCCTAACAATCTCAACAGTGACCGTTGCAGAGCCAGTCTTTGCAGCTGGCTCTGGAGTGAATGTGACATTAGCCGCACCGGCAGCAACTGCAACATATGAGACTGTCGTTGCATAGTTGAACCCGGTACCACCTCGAGTTACCTTCAGGAAGTGGCTAGCTGCAGTAAGCGGCTCTTCCCATTGATCCTCCACAGTGAACGGAATAGTAACAGCCGTTCCTGGAGTGGTAGCAACCAAACTTCCGTCATCTGAAGTAACGGTGTATGAGAGTGTGGCCATGGTCAGAGTTACTCTAGCTGCCTCGACATTTCCAACTTCAGCGTCAACAGTCAGGGTGTTGCCAGGCACGAAGCCGGTAGTACCGACTGTGAAGGTACCATACCCGTCTGTGCCAGTAGTGACTGTGAACCCAGCGGCTGGATAATTCGCAACGGATGCTGCCCCATTAATCGAGATTACCCTCGAGCTGGTTACTAGCGAGGTTCCACCGAGAGTAACAGTGACGGCTTTGCTTACCGATGTTGAGTTAGTGGCAGCAAAGACCCTGATTGTATATGTCTTGTTTGCCCTGATGTCGTAAGCATTGCCGCTTCCAGCAATGTCCGCAGCTGCAACTGCAGAAATGCTCAGTCTCGTTACTCCTGGAGAGGAAACAACAGCTGATGTGGATGCGGATCCTAGAAGAACTCCACCATCGACCGTGTCGGAAGTGTGGTAACGCAGTTCAGCACTCAGTGTCGTGCTTTCCGTGAAGGTCTGTCCCGCAACTAGTGCAAACGAGAAAGAGACAACTCCAGCTCGATTAGTTGCCTGAGCTGGGGAAAGAGCCGGCGAAACTGAGACAAAAGTCGTTGTTCCGGCCCAATCCAACGATGAATCGGTGGACTCGACTTGCAGGAATGGCTTGTTGTCTAAGTTGGACCAGTTGAGCGAAGTCAAAGTTGCACTTACGGTCAGGACTGAATCACCGCGAGCAGGAGATCCGAGTGTTACCGTCGGAGCGACTCTAGAACTCGCGTACAAGGTTATGGTCTTAGTTGAGAACCATTCACCCGAGTCATACTTACCATTCTGCCCACCGAGATCGTCTATGTAGGCAGTGATCTTCACTGTGACGTTCGGAGAGGATGTAAGTATGCCAGACGCGGAATACGCGCGAATGTAGAGTGGGGCATAGCCTGTGCCATCGGCGCTTACTTTAGCTTCCAAGGAAACACTGGTGCCATCGGCCAGAACTTCAGCGAAGTTTGAGACGGTTGCTCCAGTTACTCCAAAATCAGCTACAGCCGACTCAGCGCTAGTACTTCCAGCAGTAGTGGTATTTGCAATTCCCGCGGTATACGAGCCAGGGGCTGAAGAAACAGTTGAAGCGGCAGCAAGCACGTCCAATGCGCCTGATACTCTCTCAACAATCCACTTCAACTTTCCATTTGCAAAGTTGTCATTAGCGTTTGCTGTCCCTGACTTCAACTGCGCGTAGACAGGGAAGTCTTCAGTCAGCAAACCACCGAAGTTACTCATGTCGGTGTTTGACAGCGGTCGGATGTCGATGTAGGCACCGTCTGTGGTCGCATAGCTCGCAGGAGCTGCTCCAAAGAACGAACCAACCAAAGCAATCGCGGCACCGATGGCCAAACCACGACGGTTTGTCTTCGTTTGCATAGATTTCTTTCTTTTCTTGGTTTCCTGCTTACCCGGCCGGACAAGCAGGTTAGAGACCCAGCGACCACCAACCAAGCAGGAGATCACAAAGCCTCTAGAGAACTGTAGCGGAGGGGTTACCCGTTTGTTACGCGAAAAGCCCCGAAATGGGGATATTTAGGCCCTTGGAATTAAGCGTAATTTGGCGGAAATAACGCTTCCCTGGGGGTCAAGAACCAGGTCAATCATCAGTCCAGAGCGGGAAAACAGGGTGTTATCCACTGAAACATAGCCGAATGAGCCCCCGAAGTCCCCGATCATAAGGTCAGTGGCGGCATAGGAGACCGAGACCTGACCCTTCCGGTCAACCAGGGAGAGGCTTACCTTGGGCACAGCGGTCAGCTGATTGCCGTCGACCTCAAGGACAAAGTAGGCATGCTGAATCACAGTCTCGGAAGCTAGGTCATAGGCAACGTGGGCGGTAAGACCATTTTTAGCCTGGATTACAACAGTTCCAGATCCGGCCTTTAGTTCAGCCGTCTCAAGGTCCCCAGCTAACTTTGCAGCGAGTCCACTGTCAAGGACGTTCATCAGTTGAACCCTCTTGAGATCATCCTCAGTTGGAGCCTTTGGTTGCTCATCGACTTCCGCAGGAGTCAACACGTTGCCAGCTGTCTCAGCAACTAGAGCTGCGTTTACCTCTTCGGCCTGGGCAACTTGCACTTCTTCAATGGTTTCAGCATCACTTGGTACTGACTGTTCAAGTGGCTGCTGTGTTTCAACAATTGGTTCTGGATCTGCAACCTGAGTGCTTGGTGCTCTAAACATTGCAGGACCAAAGCTCAGGGATAGCGCTAGGACAAGTAGGAAGGCTCCGGCACTCGCAACGATCTTTCCCGAGTCCTGCGCTGCCTTGCGAGCCGCAATTGAAAGAATTTCGGAAATTGATTTGCCCGCAGTCTCTGCTTCACCAACAAGAGCCTGTCTGAAGGAAGCTCGTGCACGGAAAAGTAGCTGACGGAAAGCATTGTTGGAAAGCCCCATCTGCTCAGCAACGACATCATTTGACTTCTCTTCATACAAAGTTGCAATCAAAGCTTCGCGGTGACGAGGTTGCAGCTTGGCAAGAGCAAGGCTAACAATCGCTGCATCATCAACTCTCTCGAGTCCTTCGCTGATGTCTGGTCCGCTAGCTGGCATTTCAGGTGCAAATTCCAAAGACGAGACACTTGCCTTGGAATTGGCTCTGATCACATCAAGTGCAAGAAGTCTGGTCTTCCACTTCAAGAACCTAAGGACTCCAAGTTCAGAGTCAAGCTCGGGAAGTGTGGTCATTAGATATAGGAATGCATCCTGGACAACTTCTTCAACTTGGGATGGGTTTTGCAGGAACCTTCTGGCGTGACGCTCAAGGTGAGGACGGAAGCGAACATAAATGGATGCGAAGTCCTGAGCGGTCCAGTCCTTTAGGACTGCGGGGGTCAAAGTGTCAGCTAGGTGCTCTTTGAATTCAGGTAAGCCAAAGTCCTCGTCAGACTCTTCGTCAAGCAGTCTTTCGAGGTCAGTAGGGTCTATTCCTTGCTGATCCGCCATCTGAACCAATATACGAAGAGTGTCAATAGGTTGTTACGGCTAAGGCGCCAATTAGGCCCTAAAGATAGGCTTTTGGGGTGAAAGTAAGCGTTATTGGCCTTGGCTACCTGGGAACTACCCACAGCACCGCCATGGCCAAGCTCGGTCACCAGGTAATTGGCATCGAGTCAGACCCCTCCAGACTGGCCCTCCTTCAGTCTGGAAAGGTCCCCTTTCACGAGCCTGGTTTGCAGGAAGAGCTGCAAAGACAGCTAGCTTCAGGAAGATTGGTCTTTCAGTCTGGCCACAACGAGGCCAGCAAGAACTGCGACATACATTTCATATGTGTCGGCACCCCGCAGGGGTCTAACGGCGAGGCGGTCACCTCTTATGTAGTCACCGCCGCCAAGGAACTTGCCAAGAACCTCAGGCCCGAATCGGTGGTGGTTGGTAAGTCAACTGTCCCAGTGGGGACAGCCAGGGAACTAAAGAGCTTGATGTCAGACACTGCTGGGTTCGAAGTTCACCTTGCCTGGAATCCTGAGTTTCTTAGAGAGGGAACCGCTCTGGAGGATTCCCTGAAGCCCGACCGCATTGTGGTTGGCGCATGGGATGACTATTCAGTTGAAAAAGTCAAAGAGGTATATAAACCAATCCTCGAAACCGGAACCCCTTTCCTGTCACTGGATGTGGAGACAGCAGAACTGGTGAAGGTGGCAGCCAACGCCTTCCTGGCAACCAAGATCAGTTTTATTAACGCTATGGCTGAAGTTGCAGAAGCAGCGGGAGCTGACGCGGTTGCTCTTGCGGAAGCAATCGGTCACGACGAGCGAATCGGAAAAAAGTTTCTTCGTTCAGGAATTGGATTTGGTGGTGGCTGCCTGCCAAAGGACATTAGAGGTTTCATTGCCAGGGCTGAGGAGATTGGTGCCGGTAGTGCGCTTGAATTCCTGAAGGACATTGATCAAATCAATCTTCGAAGAAGAGACAAAGTCGTTGAGCTTGCGAGGCAAGAGCTCGGAAGTGTAAGTAGCAAGAAGATTCTGGTGTTGGGAATATCTTTCAAACCGGATTCCGATGACCTTAGAGATTCACCATCGCTAGAAATAGCTCGCAAGCTTGCAGACCTTGGGGCATCAGTGACTGTTCACGATCCAGTTGCCCTACCCGCTTTGAAAGATAATTCAGGGCTGACTGTTGAGAGCGACCTGTTGAAGGCCGCCAAGGATGCGGAGCTGGTAATCCTGGGAACAGAGTGGAAAGAGTATCGAGAACTTGATCCAAGCGTGCTTGATGTGAAGAGCAAAATTGTTATCGACGGAAGAAATGCGCTGGATGTTGGAAGGTGGCAAAAAGCTGGTTGGAAGGTAATTGCGCTTGGACGCAACATCAAGAACTAGCTTCAAAGATGCAAGCTTCGTGATGCCCGTTCGCAACGAAGAAAAATACCTTGCGAGCGCCGTCGAATCAGTCTTCACTCAGTTGGCCCCCGGAAAAACAGAGCTGATTCTGGCAATAGCTCCATCTATTGATATGACCAGGGCTATTGCCGAAGAGCTTCAGTCAAAGTTCAAAAACCTAAAGATTGTCGATAACTCAAGCGGCGACACCGCAACCGGTTTGAACCTGGCAATAGCAGCAGCCAGCTACGACGTAGTTGTGAGGGTCGATGCCCACAGCCAGCTGACCGAGAACTATCTGACAACAGCCCTTGAAGTGCTGAGCGAAACCGGAGCAGCCAACGTTGGCGGCAGGATGCAAGCTATAGGTGTAAGTCCGCTGCAGCAGGCAGTTGCCTTTGGCTACAACAACCGTGTGGGCCTAGGTGGCGGAAGCTTTCATGTTGGGGGTAAGGCAGGGGCAGTTGAGACTGTCTACCTCGGCGTCTTTCAAAAGTCATGGCTTCAAAAGGTTGGCGGCTTTGATCCTAAGTGGGTCAGGGGTCAGGACTGGGAGCTCAACCAGCGAATCCGCTCAGCCGGCGGTGTGGTCTGGTTTGACCCAAGGCTCGTCGTGAACTACTTCCCCAGGTCTTCGCTTTCTGCCCTAGCCAGACAGTTCTATCAAACAGGTGTCTGGCGAGGGGCTCTAACCAGGCAGGCTCCATTCCAGTCTTCGATTCGCTACTGGATACCGCCCCTGTTTGTGGTGGCTGCCCTGTTTGGTTTTCCCCTCTGGCTATACCTTCTATTTATAGGTCTGATCGCATTCAATGCTCTAGAGCTACCCAACGGGGTGAAGCTGAGGGTTCTGCTAGTTCTACCAACCATGCACTTTTCCTGGGGCATTGGATTCTGGGTGGGGCTTATTCGAGGGGCAAAGTAATGCCTGCTGGTAGTTTTCTAACGTGATTCGCGATGTCATTGTCTGCTCCTTCTACACCCCGGATGAGTACTACGCAAACCACGCCAGGGAGCTAAAGGAGCAGCTGTCTTCTCTAGGCATCGCCACGGAACTACTTGAAATACAGAAAAGACCGGGCGAAGACTGGGCCGACACCACCAGGCGCAAGATCGGCTTCATCAGAGATGTCTGCCACAAGCACCCCGACAAGATGGTGTTCTGGATCGACGTTGACTGCCGAATCACCCACCTCCCCGATTACATCTCTAACTCAACCGCTGACCTAATTGGCTTCCAGAGAAGCTTTGGCAATCCTCTTCAGATTGGCTATAGCAACCGAACCCGCTTCTGGGAGCCAAGCTTCTGGGGAGTCAATGCCACCGAGCAAGGTAGAAAGCTTGTCGAGGACGCCTACCAACTAGAGCAGCGTGCAACCATCAAGGCAACCGATGACTATTTTCTGGAAGAAGCCTGGCGAGGTAATGCTCGCAATCTAACGTTCCAGCTAATCCCCTCTACCGCAATAGTCAGAGACGGTAAGCCGCTTGAGGGCGGCTCACGCAGTGCCTTCTTTGTCTTTGGTTCATCGGGCAATGTCGCAGAGTTTAAGGACAAGGTTGTCCAGCATGGTGCAGGCAAAAAAGCCAGCCCCAGACGAAAGCTGCTTCAGCAGGCGAAGAACATAGAAAAAGCTCTGCCAGATTCAATCAAACTTCCGCTCAGAAGAATTGCAGATGCCGTTGGTTTAACAGCCATCCTCACTCAGGGAAGACAGAAGTCAATCGACCCTGAGAGAAATACGATGCTGGGCGAAATGATTGGCGGAGCAATCAAGGGCGACAGACAGATGTATGAAACCGCCAGAGAAAACTTCGACAAGAAGTTCGTACCTTCTTATGGAGAAGCATCAACCATCGAGGCGGCGGAAGCATTCATCAGCTACTCGGGACGAAGCAGTAGCGAAACTGTCAGGCTTGCCTGGTGGGCAAAACCATTCCCCGGAAACTTCGGCGACTGGCTAAGTCCACTGATTATTGGCAATTACACGGATGCCAAAGTGATTCTCCAGCAGCCGGTGAAACCAACCACGCAGAAGCACCTGTTTGCACTTGGGTCAATTGGCAGGTTCATCAAGTCGAGATCAGTTGTGGTTGGAACAGGAATCTCAAGCGATGATGTGGAGCTGAATCGAAAAGCCAAGTACATCTCTGTCAGAGGGCCTCTGACTGCCGAGGTTTTGAAAAGATTTAGCGGATTAGAATTAAGCGCCTTTGGTGACCCAGGTCTTGTTCTTTCAAGGATTATTCCTGTTACTCGAAAAGGTGGTAACAGCAGAATTGCTTTTGTGCGGCACTTCTCACACGTCGCAGCACCCATCCAACTTCCAAGCGGAGTTGACGAATACTCGGTTCTGATGTCGAGAAGATCAGACATTGAGAAATTCGTTCAAAAGCTAGCCGAATACGATGCGGTGATTACCTCCGCGATGCACGTGATGATTACCTGCCAGTCCTATGGAATCCCCTGCGGACTGGTCACCTTCGAGGGCTTCGAGGAAAACGTCCACGGCAGCGGGATGAAGTATGAGGACTATGCCCTAGGTGCCGGGGTTGAGGTAATGAACCCGAAAGTAATCCCACTGGACCTTAGAAAGTTTGACCTTCGCTCGCTAGCTAGAGATATAAAAGTCAGCGAAGATAAGAAGGACGAAGTAATCGGACACATCAAAGCAGCAATTGCTGAGGTCCTCAAATGATCAAGATGTTCGCCATGCTGCTTAGCTCGTCCAAGCTGCTTGTTCCAAAAGGTAAGTACAGGTGGCAGCTGGTGCTGTTAGTCATGATTGGGGCAGCCATTCCGGTCACTGAGCTACTGGTGGCGAAGCTCTTTACGGACCTGGTGGTCGCAGGGGCATCTAAGCCCGTTTCCGAGATTGTTCTGTCGGTAGTGCTTTTTTCACTACTTTTTGCCAGCACCCGAATAGCCAACTACCTGCAGAAGACCTACCGGGTCAAATTCTTTGACAAGGCTTTTGGAGCCGATGAACGCGAGAAGAACAAATACAACGAAAGCTGGGAATGGGCTATGGCGCTGGAGATGGTCAACGTCTGGTCGTTCCTCACCCAGCTCATTGTGATTGCGATCTTCTTTGTGACTCTTGACCCAATGTTTGCAGCTTTGAACTTTGTCTTCATCTTTATTGTTCTGCAGCTGATGGGGGTTCTGTTCATGCGGCAGTACCGCAAGCAGCGTGACTTTGTTCACAAGAAAAGAGCTAAGGAAGATGTCAGACCCGCTGAGCGACTAGGTAGCAGGATTCAGCAGGCAGAACTTGGGACATTGGTTGCAAGCTTCGGTGTAGTTATTCTCTTTGCAGTTTTGATTTACTTCGGAATCACCGGAGCCATAAGCCTTGCCAACACAATCGTTTTGTTCCTGGGGCTTCGCCTCCAAAACACAACCTTCAGCACAATCTCCTCGTCGCTCATGCGCTTTGCCAGGGCTAAGGCAAACAGCTTCTAATGAAGAAACTAACCGTTGGCTACTCTGTCTTAGCCGATAGGGCTAAGAACATCACTCCCCCACAAAATGCCGACTGGGAGCTCCTCATCATCACCCAGGGTGGCGAGGCAGCAAAAAGATTCCCCCAAGCAAAGCAGCTCTCTCTTGAAACAACCGGAGTAGCAAAATCAAGAAATGCCGCGATTGACAATGCCAGCTGTGAATACCTGGTCTTCGCAGACGATGACATTGTTTTTAGCGAGCAGGGATTACAGGAAGCCATCACATACCTTGACCAAAATCAAGACGTATCTCTTGTGCTGTGCCGAGCGAGCGACACAGGGGGAAAACTTAGAAAGAACTACCCGCAGGAGATTGAGGTGCTGGGACTTTTCAACTCCGCTAAAGCCGCCACCTACGAAATGATCGTGAGAGTTGCCGATGTTAAGTGGCTTAGCGTCAGATTTGATGAGCGCTTTGGGGCTGGAGTTGAGAACTACCTGGGAGATGAATACATCTTTATTGTTGACCTGATCAGGGCTGGTGGGCGAGCCAGGTTTCTACCAGTAACCATTGCATCTCACCCCGAGGTTTCCTCCGGGTCTGGCTGGGGAACGCATAGAGACAGGGTGGCCAGGGCAAAAGTCTTCAGCAGAGTCTTTGGACCGTTGGCCCCCGCAGCTCGCCTAGCTTTC
Source organism: Actinomycetota bacterium (assembly GCA_039799865.1). Taxonomy (GTDB): domain Bacteria; phylum Actinomycetota; class Actinomycetes; order Actinomycetales; family Microbacteriaceae; genus Aquiluna. The sequence continues at coordinate 25,668 of JBDLRV010000033.1, forward strand.
GGCCTGCGCAGACTTAGCGAGCTAGGCGGGTTAGGAAACCTGGTCAGGTTTGTTTTCGGTCGCTAGCTAACGGGTCAGAACTTTTTCCGAGGCAACTAACTTGCCGTCAATAAAGACATCAACCTGAACCTGATACCCGCTGCCAGTATTGCGCCTAGTGATTGAGTAGGGCTTGCCCGGAGCATTTGCTATTGGGTTGACCGTTAGCCATCTGCCGGCAACCCTGGCAGATAGTTTGCTGCCGGTGTGGCCGAAGGTGTAGATAGCGATAAAACCATTGAAGGTTCCGATTGTTACCTTCTTCTCAGGCTCGGGTTCTGGAGTAACTGTGGAGTCATTCAAAAGAGCGTTGTAAGCAGCCTGCAAATTGATAACCGGTATGTCTTTGCGAATGACATCGCTGACTTTCGTTCCAGTTGCCTTCATTGCTGCCAGAATCTGTTCGCTGGACCGAGTTGGAAAAGCTTGACGCAAAAGCGCAAAGGCACCTGCCACCATTGGTGTTGCAGCGGAGGTTCCAGATCCGGTCATGTAACCGATGGTGTCTGCGCTGATTGCATAATCAGGAGCAAGAAGTTCAATCTTGTTGCTCATAGTCACATACCAGGAAATTTCACCCAGCTGATTTACAGAACCAACCGCCACCACATCCTGCAGACAGCTGGGGAAGATTGAGGTAGCGATATCAAGCACTGGCGAATTACCAGCTGCAGCAAAGGTGACGATTCCCCTGCTTCGCATGTCTTTGATTATCTTTGCAAGTTCCGCGAGCGCCGGGTTGTTGTCACACAGCAGCCAGCTCCTCGGCATCTCACTGAATAGTCCGCCAAAAGATAATGACACTGCCACGGTGTTGTTGATGGAAGCTCTGTCTGAGATGTATTGAGCTGCTGCAGTTATACCTGCGAGAGTCAGATCAACGTTTGCCATAACGATCTTGGCATCCGGTGCAATTCCACCTGGAGCAAAACTGTTGGGTTTGCCAGCTGCAATTCCGGCCACCATGTTTCCGTGGTTTTCAGAAAAGACAGGGAAATTTGAAACGATTCTTTGGGAAGCTGCAATCACACCGGTCTGGCGCTTGGTTCCATTCGGGCAGAAGTTTCTGGTGTAGAACTCGTAGAGGCAGAAACCATCTACCACCTGGCCCTGGAAGTACTCGTGGGTGAGGTTGACTCCCTGGTCAATAAAGGCAATGGATGCGCCTTTTCCGGTCTGGCCAAGTTGCCAAACATATGGTGCCTTGACGGCTTCATAGGCAGGCTCGGAAACAGCAGCCTGGGCAGATGGGGCAAGTCCAACTAGCAGCAGGGACGTAATTCCCAAGCTGGCTAAGAACTTCTTGGCAAATATCTTCATCTTCAACCCCGAAAAGTGTAGGAGCCCAGATTGAGTAACTCCTGAAAGTTGAGTCTAGGCTTTACCCATGGCTTCCAGTAAATACAAGGTCACCAAGGCCGTAATTCCCGCGGCGGGCCTGGGGACCCGCTTCCTCCCCGCCACCAAGGCCCTTCCTAAGGAAATGCTGCCGATTGTCGACAAACCAGTCATCCAATTCGTGGTTGAGGAAGCTGTATCGGCGGGTCTTTCAGACCTACTTATGATCACGGGTCGCAACAAGAATGCCCTAGAAAATCACTTCGACAGAGTTGCCGAACTAGAAACAGTCTTGGCAGACAAGGGAGATGAGAAGAAGCTTTTCGCAGTCCAAGAATCCTCCCAGCTAGCTGACATCCACTACACCCGCCAGGGAGACCCGAAGGGCCTTGGTCACGCTGTTCTCAGGGCAAAAAGCCACGTTGGTGAGCACAGCTTTGCAGTTCTCCTTGGCGATGACGTAATTGACTACCGAGATTCCATCTTGCCAAGCATGCTGAAGCTCCACGAGCAGACCGGGGACAATGTGGTTGCCCTGATGGAAGTTCCAATGGATCAAATTCACCTCTATGGTGCTGCCAAGATAACCGAGGATGGCAATTCGGTAATCATCAATGATCTAGTCGAAAAGCCAGCTGCTAAAGATGCGCCCTCGAATCTTGCAGTGATTGGTAGATATGTGCTTCGCCATGAAATGTTTGAGATCTTGGAAAAGACTGCTCCTGGTCGCGGTGGAGAGATTCAGCTAACCGATGCACTTCAGTTTGCAGCCAAGAACAAAGATGTTGCAGGTGGGGTTAGAGGAATTGTCTTTAGAGGCAGACGCTATGACACAGGAGACAAGCTCGATTTCATCAAGGCAACTTTGAGAATTGCGATTGACAGAGATGACATCGGACCAGACCTGAGAAGCTGGTTGAAGGACTTTACTAAGAGCCTTTAGTTCTTTTGCACTTTTCCGAGCAGTACTTGACCTCATCCCAGGTCTTTGCCCAGGATTTACGCCACACCATTTCTCTGCCGCAGCGAAGACAAATCTTGCTGGGAAGGTTTTCTTTCTTTACACCGTGCAACTAGTCGGTGCTCTCTGAGGTTGTCACAGGCTCTGGCTCAACAACTGTCAGCTTGCTCCTTGGCTGATCCATGAGCTCAAACCAAGTATTGCCGGTAGCGAGTAAAACATCAGCGCCAGTTTCAGTTGTCAGTTTGATACGTGAGTTAATTGCACCCTTGGTCCAAATTGCCTTTAGGTAGTGACCGTCAGAGAAGATGTGAGCAACGCCTGTGTTGTTAACAAGCTCTGCCTTAGGTATGGGTCCGTACTTTGGATCGCGGAAGCTTAGGTCATGAGTGACTTCCAACACCACAACATTCTTCGCAAGGATTGGTTCCTCATTTTGTTGAAGGTGAGGTTTTCCGTTCTGGTTTCTGAACCAAGCGGGTTCACTGCTCGCGCCCCAGGGGAACGATCCAGTTCCAACTTCCCATTCGGATAAAGTCTCGGGATACTTCACGCTAAGCGACAAAACTGGCTTACCCTCACTAACTGCGGTTGGGATATCTCCAAAGCTGAGCTGGCTGATTGGTGCTGTCTGCTGATCGCTGTAGAGGGCCTGGAGTACAGCTGGCCTAAACAGAAGGTCCCAGGGAGCACGGCGCGATGGTTCTCTGAAGTAGGTCTCATTATCAACCTCGGTGTCCTCGTCGCTCATTACAAGTCCAGTTGCCTTGGCAGCCTGCTTGAAAGCAGACTGACCTCCGGAGTAGACAAAGATTCCACCAAAAGGTGCAATTAGAAGCGGGTCAACTGGCCTTACGGACCTAACTGGGCCAATTTCAGATGGAATTCTGGAGTGCCAAACAGGCAGAAGCCTGGTCATTCCGCCTTCAACGCGGGTAACAAAAACAATGTCTGCATCGTTCAGAGAAAGCTGTGGATAGGAGTACTGGGTGTTATCGATCTTGGCCATAACTGCTGGCAGCAAAAGATTTGGGTTTGTGCCCTCCTGGTAAAGAACACCAGTGAGTGGAGCAGAAACAAAGACTGGTTCTGGCTCTTCGGTTTGAGTCTCAGTGGGAGTGGGCTCTGTGGCTGCTGGTGATGTGCAGCCGGTAAGCAAAACCAGGGAGATTGCGAAAATAGAAAGCTTGCGCATTCCAGCTAGTTTAGGGTCAATTGCCCATTGCCTTGCGCTGGTCAATCTCTGCAACGAGCTGTTCAACCAGTTTTTTGATCTGATCTCGGATTGGTCTAACAGCCTCGACACCCTTACCGGCTGGATCATCTAGCTTCCAGTCAAGGTATTTTTTCCCCGGATAGAAGGGGCAAGCATCACCACAA
>JBDLRV010000034.1:0-59014 GCA_039799865.1 Actinomycetota bacterium
CTACCCCGCGACTTCGCCAGGGTCATGGAAATCCAGCAGCAGGCGCGTGAGTTGGGATACGAACCAGAGGGCCAGGAAGTCTGGACAAAAATCTTGGAGGTCACCGGTGGCTGATCCAAGAGGGTTCATGAAGATTACTGAGCGAGAGACAGCTCAGCGCAGGCCTATCCCGGTTCGAATTAAGGATTGGAAAGAGGTCTATGCCGAGCGCAGTGGCGAAGTTGTCAAACGCCAGGCCAGCCGCTGCATGGACTGCGGGATACCTTTTTGCCACCAAGGTTGTCCGCTTGGAAATCTAATACCTGAGTGGAACGACCTTACCCATCGCGATCGAGGCAAAGAGGCGATCGATCGTCTTCACGCAACCAATAACTTCCCTGAATTCACAGGTCGCATTTGCCCCGCTCCTTGCGAGGACGCCTGCGTTCTGGGAATTAACCAGCCGCCGGTAACCATCAAGGAGATTGAGGTAAGCATCATTGACAATGCCTTCGACAAAGGCTTTGTGCTGCCTCAAGTACCTGACCGTCTAACCGGCAAAACAATCGCCATCATTGGAAGTGGGCCAGCGGGCCTGGCAGCTGCGCAGCAGTTGACTAGGGCCGGCCATACCGTAGCTGTCTATGAGCGTGATGATCGGATAGGCGGTCTACTTCGGTATGGAATTCCAGACTTCAAGATGGAGAAGAAACACATAGATCGTCGAATTCACCAGATGGAAGCTGAGGGAACCAGATTCCGAACGGGCGTAAATGTTGGTATAGACATAAGTTTTGATGATCTCAGAAAGCGCTACGACGCAATACTGATTGCTACCGGAGCTCTAAGAGCCAGAGATATAGAAGTACCTGGTCGAGAACTGGTCGGAGTTCACTTTGCAATGGATTTTCTAACTCAAGCTAATCGAGTGGTTGCGGGGGAGAGAGTCGAGACTCAAATCTCCGCTGAGGGTAAAAACGTTGTGATCTTGGGCGGAGGAGACACCGGTGCTGATTGTCTCGGAACTGCCACTAGGCAGGGAGCTTTGAGTGTGACGACTCTCGCAATTGGCAAGATGCCACCTGAACACAGAACGGATGACATGCCTTGGCCAACCGTTCCCAACGTGTTTGAGGTTCAGTCTGCACACGAAGAATTTGGAGAGCGGAGATATCTGCACTCAACGGTTGAATTTGTAGGTGAGGATGGCATTCTTAAAGGGGTAAAGGTTGCCGACACCGAATTTGTTAATGGAAAAAGAGTTCCCAAGCCCGGAACTGAGCGAATCATCCCCGCTGACCTGGTACTTCTCGCCCTTGGCTACCAGGGCAACGAGTACGAGCACGCTCAGAAACAACTTGGAATTGCAGTCGATTCTGGAAACCTGGCTCGGGATGGCAAGTATCACGCCGGTGAGGGAATCTTCATTGCAGGTGACGCTGGAAGAGGAGCGAGCCTAGTAGTCTGGGCTATAGCCGAAGGAAGAGCAGCTGCCTCGGCAATTGATGAGTATCTCGAAGGCGAGACAGAGCTGCCTTTCCCCGTGAAGCCGACAGACCAACCTCTATCGGTTTACAGCTAAGAAAAAGGTAAGTAAAGATGAGACGCGCAAAGATTGTTGCGACATTTGGACCGGCGCTGAGCGAGTATGAGAAAACAAAGGCCGCTATTTTGGCCGGTGTTGACGTTGCTCGACTAAACCTCTCTCACGGCGACTACTCAGTTCACGAAAAATCCTTCAACAACATCCGCTCAGCTTCAAAAGAGGTTGGTAAGCCAGTTGGAGTCTTAGTGGACCTTCAAGGTCCCAAGATTCGAGTCGGACGATTCGCAAATGGCAGTGAAGAGCTCAATGTTGGTGACCAGTTCACCATCACAATTGAAGATGTGCCGGGAGATTCCAAGATCTGTAGCACAACATACAAGGGCCTGCCGGGAGATGTGAAGGCTGGAGATCCCCTGCTCATTGACGACGGAAGAATTGCTCTGCGGGCGGTTGAAGTCGATTCCAAACAGGTTGTCTGCAAGGTTGAAATTGGCGGAACAATCTCAAACAACAAGGGAATCAACCTGCCTGGCGTTGCCGTGAATGTGCCTGCGATGAGCGAAAAGGATGAGCAAGACTTGCGCTGGGCTCTGAAGCTCGGAGCAGACATGATTGCTCTGAGCTTTGTTAGATCGGCTAAGGATGTCTCGAGAGCTCACGAAATCATGCGCGAAGAGGGAAGATTCGTTCCAGTTATCGCCAAAATAGAAAAACCACAGGCTGTTGCCGCTCTTGAGGAGATTGTTGATGCTTTTGACGGCATCATGGTGGCCCGAGGTGACCTGGGCGTGGAGCTTCCACTGGAGCAGGTTCCGCTAGTTCAAAAGCGTGCCGTTGAACTTGCCAGAAGATGGGCGAAGCCGGTAATTGTTGCAACTCAAATGCTAGAGAGCATGATTGAAAACAGCCGACCAACCAGAGCAGAGGCTTCGGACGTGGCTAACGCGGTATTAGATGGTGCAGATGCACTAATGCTCTCCGGTGAAACATCCGTTGGAAAGTACCCGGTGGAGACGGTTCAGACCATGGCCCGCATCATCGAATCGACAGAGGAAAACGGCCTCGAGCGCATTCCTGATTTAGGTACCAAGCCCCACACTCACTCCGGTGCTGTTGTTCGCTCAGCCCTAGATATCGCAGATTTGCTTGGAAGCAAATTTGTGTGTGTCTTCACCGAAAGCGGAGACACTCTGAAGAGAGTGAGCCGCCTGAGGTCACGGATTCCAGTTCTAGCCTTCACCCCGAACGAAGATGTCCAGAGAAAACTCAGTCTCGTCTGGGGAGCAACCACGTTCTTGGTCCCAAAGGTCACTCACACTGATCAGATGATCAAGCAGGTTGATGAAATTGTGCTGCAGTCTGGCAAGTGCAAGCTTGGTGATGAGGTAGTTGTGGTGGCTGGTTCGCCCCCGGGAATTCCAGGATCAACCAATTCACTTCGCGTTCACAGGGTTGGCGATGCCGTGCATCAAGCCGCCCCAGGTTACGCAAACTAGGGTGCCGGAAGTGGGATTTGAACCCACACGCCCTTTCGGACAAAGCATTTTGAGTGCTCCGCGTCTGCCGTTCCGCCATTCCGGCCGGTCTTGGCAATTGTAGTGGATGGCTTTTTCACTAAAGTAGCCTCATGGCTGAACCGATGAGGGTTCTCGTCGCCGAAGACGAAGCAATAATTCGCATGGACGTTGTTGCGACGTTGGCGGAGGCTGGACTTGACGTTGTTGCCGAGGCAGCGGATGGGGAAGAGGCTGTGAAGCTTGCCCTGGAGCTCGAGCCAGATGTAGTTGTGATGGACATAAAGATGCCAAAGCTCGATGGCATCTCAGCGGCTGAAAAGATCACTGAGAAAAAAATTCCAGTTGTCCTGCTCACTGCTTTTTCACAAGCTGATCTCGTTTCACGAGCTGCCGAAGCCGGAGCACTTGCCTACATAACAAAACCATTCAAACCAGCAGATTTAGTGCCCGCCATACAGATTGCCTTAGCTCGCAATGAAGAAATAGTCGCACTGGAGCAAGAGATTCTGGATTTGAGCGAAAGACTCGAAACCAGGAAGCTGATGGACCGAGCTAAGGGACTACTGATGTCGAAGATGAAACTGAGCGAGCCCGAGGCTTTTCGCTGGATTCAAAAGGCTTCGATGGACCGAAGACTTTCTATGTCACAGGTTGCCAAGGCTGTCATTGATCAGATTGGTCCGAAGAGTTCTTCGGACGAAGAAAATTCGTAATTCGAACGGTCGAGAGTAGTCGGCCAGACTCATCCGTAACCTTGATCTCATGGGTGGTCAAAGACTTACCAAGCTTGACAGCTGTACAGGTACCAGTAACCAAGCCCTCGCTAATAGAAGCGTGGTGAGAGGCATTTAGTTCTATTCCGACTGCATAACCCCATGGATGCGCGTGCACGTTAGCGGCAAAGCTTCCCAACGATTCTGCGAGTACCACGTGAGCACCACCGTGCAGAAGTCCAATTGGCTGCGTGTTTCCGTCAACTGGCATTGTTGCAACGGCCCTGTCTGCACTTAGCTCCAAGAGCTTTATTCCCATTTTCTCGGCAAGGGCGCCGAGGCCTCGCTGTTTCATCACTTCCAGTGCTTGCGAGCTTGCAGAAACCTGATTATCCATTGCAATCCCTTACTCAAAGTAGGCTAGCGACATGACCAAAGTCCAGCCTACCCTGCTGTTGATTGATGGTCACTCGCTTGCGTTTCGAGCTTTCTACGCACTTAATCCGGACAATTTCAAGAACCAGCAGGGCCAGCACACAAACGCTGTACACGGTTTTATATCGATGATGCTCTCGATCTTGGAAAATGAGAAGCCGACTCATCTCTGTGTGGCCTTCGATGTCTCCAGAGAGAGCTTTAGAACCAAAGAGTACCCCGAGTACAAAGCGACAAGAGGCGAAACCCCAGAGGAATTTATCGGCCAGACCGAGCTATTGGTCGAAGCCCTAGCAGCTATGCGAATCACCTCCGTCTCGCGCGAGGATTACGAAGCGGATGACCTAATTGCATCCCTTGCTAGACAGGGTGAGAACGAAGGATTTAGGGTCTTAGTCGTATCGGGCGATCGAGACACTTTTCAACTCATCAGCGACAACACCATGATTCTCTACCCAATTAAGGGAGTTATGAATCTGGCAAGGATGGACGATGCGGCCGTGCTGGAAAAGTATGGTGTCAGCTCAAAGCAGTATCAGGATCTTGCCGCTTTAGTTGGTGAAACTTCTGACAACCTCCCAGGAATCCCAGGGGTTGGCCCAAAGACCGCGGCTAAGTGGCTGCAGCAATACGGTGACCTCGATGGAGTTTTGCGAGCAGCATCCGAGATTACAGGCAAGGTGGGAGAGACACTTCGCGAAAAGTCCGACCTGGCTGTTCGCAACCGCAGGCTGAATAACTTGGTAAGGGATCTGAAATTTGCCTTCTCGCTCGCCGATCTTGAACTTGGGGCAGTCAACGAGGATGAAGTCAAAACAGTCTTTGCAAAGCTGAACTTTAGAACTTTGCTCACTCGGGTCCTCAAACTCAGAGGGACAAATGGCCGACAGATACCAGTTCCCAAGGCGGTGATCGAGGAGGAGGAAGAGCCAGAGCTGCAACCGGTTATCAGTGATCTACCTACCGAACAGCCCGAAAAGCAGATTGCCTCGGTTGGCGAGATTGCGAAAGTGATTGGACCAGACACATTTGTTGAAGTCCAAATTAGCGAAAACAAGATTGTTGGATTCGGAGTTGCAACCCTTAGCAAGCGACTTGAGTGGGATGGCAAGAATCTGGGGGAGGTAGTAAAGCTACTGACCAAGGGGGGTTTTGGAACCTGGGATTCAAAGCAATTAGCAAGAAGTCTCAGCGAAATCAATGTTGAACTCGGAGAAGTCTCCGAAGACGCCCTGCTGGAGGCTTACCTGGTAGATCCAACGAACAAGGACTACTCGACCGACTCTCTCATTCAAAATGCAACAGGTATCGATGTACTTAGTCAAGATGACAACGAGCTTTTTTCTGAGTCTGATGCATCGCTAGACGCCTGGTGCCATGCACTTATTCACAAGGCCATGAGCGAGGAGCTTGCCGACCAAGGGGCAAAGTTTGTCTATAGGTCAATTGAGCTGCCTGTAACCAAAGTCTTGTCAAAAATGGAGATAACGGGCATAGCAGTCGATCAAAAAAATCTGAAGCAGCAGCACAGTGAGCTTAGTAATCAGGTTGACCAACTCGCGCAAGAGGCTTACAAGATAATTGGGCACGAGGTCAACCTGGCAAGTCCCAAGCAGTTGCAGACAGTTCTCTTTGAAGAGCTTGGTATGCAGGGGACAAGAACGGTAAAGACTGGCTTTTCCACGAATGCTGAAGCATTGGCGGAGCTACTTGAACAGACAGGCCACCCATTTCTTGAAAAGCTTCTCGCTCATAGAGATGCCACCAAGCTGAAGCAGATTGCAGAAACCCTGCTCGATGCAGTTGAGATGGACGGTCGAATCCACACCAGCTACCTGCAAACGGGAACATCCACCGGAAGGCTCAGCAGCGAAAGTCCGAATCTGCAAAACATCCCAATCAAATCAGAGCGCGGACAGAAACTGCGAAGTGCTTTTGTTGCGGGATCAGGTTTCACCGAGCTTCTCACAGCTGACTACTCACAAATTGAGATGCGCATCATGGCTCACCTTAGCGAAGACGAAGGACTGATCGAAGCCTTTAGAGCCGGAGAGGATCTTCACAACTTTGTTGGAGCAAGGATTTATGGCGTGAAGCCCTCCGAAGTAACCTCAGCAATGCGCTCTAAGGTCAAGGCTATGAGCTACGGATTGGTTTACGGACTGAGTGAGTTTGGACTGGCAAGGCAACTGAAGATCACCAAGACTGAGGCGAAGCAGTTGATGAGCGATTACTTCGAAAGGTTTGGGGGAGTAAAGACGTATCTGGATGAGGTAGTCCAAAGGGCGAAGCAGGTCGGTTACACAGAGACTGTCTACGGCCGAAGAAGACCGTTCTCAGATTTGAACTCAAAGATCTTCCAGGTAAGGGAAAACGCCAGACGTGCAGCACTGAACGCACCCATCCAGGGCACCGCGGCAGACATTATGAAACTGGCAATGATTGAGGCAGATCGCCAGATTTCACTCAGGGGTTTGAGTTCAAGGCTCTTACTTCAGGTCCACGACGAGCTGGTCTTTGAGGTTGCCCCCGGCGAGCTCGAACAGGTCAAGCTGCTAGCCGTTGAGAGCATGAAGAGCGTTGCGAAGTTGTCCGTTCCCGTTGAAGTTCATGTCGGAGTAGGCCCAAACTGGGAGCTGGCGGGCCACTAGAAAGACCGCTAGGCTTTCGAAGGCGCTTTCGGGCGCCATTCCCTGTCCGTTCGTCGGGCAATAATCAAAGAGGCGACTCATTTGGTTTTGCGCGACCTGAGTATAAATAAGTGGAGTAACCACACATATGGCAACCAAATCGACCGCATCCAACAAGCAAATTGCAGTTAACGACATCGGCTCGAAAGAAGACTTCCTAGCAGCGGTCGAAGCAACCCTCAAATTTTTTAATGATGGCGATCTAATCGCCGGAACTGTCGTCAAAATCGATAGAGACGAGGTTCTTTTAGACGTCGGATACAAAACCGAAGGCGTCATTCCAGTTCGTGAACTTTCTATCCGTCAGGATGCAGACCCAAACGACATCGTCAAGGTTGGGGAGAGCATTGAGGCTCTTGTTCTTCAGAAAGAGGACAAAGAAGGCCGTCTAATTCTCAGCAAGAAGCGTGCCCAGTATGAGAAGGCTTGGGGCGATGTTGAAAAGATTAAAGAAGCCGATGGTGTTGTTAAGGGCACCGTCATCGAAGTAGTCAAGGGTGGTGTCATTGTTGACATCGGTCTGCGCGGCTTCCTTCCCGCTTCGCTAATTGAACTCAGAAGAGTTCGGGATCTCGGTCCGTACCTCGGCACCGAAGTTGAGGCCAAGATTCTGGAGCTCGACAAGAACAGAAACAACGTCGTTCTATCCCGCAGGGCCCTTCTCGAGCAGAGCCAGAGCGAGAGCAGAACAACAATGCTCAATGATTTGGCAAAGGGCCAGATTCGCACTGGTGTTGTTTCCTCAATCGTTAATTTCGGAGCCTTTATCGATCTCGGTGGTGTAGATGGTTTGGTTCACGTTTCTGAGCTGAGCTGGAAGCATGTTGAACACGCAAGCGAGGTTGTTGAGGTAGGCCAGGAAGTTACCGTCGAGGTCCTAGAGGTTGATCAGGATCGTGAGAGGGTTTCACTTTCGCTCAAGGCAACCCAGGAAGACCCATGGCAGGTGTTCGCTAGAACCCACGCAATTGGCCAATACATACCGGGCAAGGTTACAAAGATTGTTCCGTTCGGAGCCTTCGTTCGAGTAGCAGATGGAATTGAGGGACTTGTCCACATTTCAGAGCTTTCCTCTAAGCACGTTGAGCACGCTGACCAGGTTGTGACAGTCAATCAGGATGTATTCGTGAAGCTGATTGACATCGATTTGGAAAGACGCAGAATCTCGCTCTCGCTGAAGCAGGCAGTTGATGAAGTTGACCCCGCAGGAACTGATTTCAACCCAGTTCTATATGGAATGGCAGCGGACTACGACGAAAACGGTAACTACCGTTACCCAGAGGGCTTCGACCCTGCAACTAACGAGTGGCGCTCAGGCTTCGAAGAAGCCAGAACCAAGTGGGAAGCAGACTACGCAGAGGCTCATGAAAGATGGGAGCTTCACAAGACTCAGGTCAAGGCCATGCGAGAGAAACTCGCCGATCTGCCAGATGCCGTGGTCACAGAAGCTCCTGCCGAGGCCGAAGGGTCACTTTCACAGGACGAGTCACTAGCTTCACTGCGCGAGCAGCTAAACGACGAGAAGTAATTCAACCGGGGCCGTATTCTGATTAGATGCTGATCGCACTAACCGGAGGCATAGGCTCTGGAAAATCAACGGTTGCAGCCGAGTGGGTCTCACTCGGTGCTACCGAGGTTGATGCGGACGTCCTGGCGCGCGAGGTCGTCGAGCCTGGCACAGTGGGCCTCGCCCAAGTCGCTAAGGAATTCGGAAGCGAAGTAATTAATCCCGACGGAACTCTGAACCGAACTGCGCTTGCGGGCAAGGCTTTTGCGAGTGAAGAAGCGCGTAAGAAGCTCGAGAGGATTCTTCATCCGCTTATTCAGGGGCTAGCGGCTGAAAAAATCAGCCAGATAAGCGGTGTTGTTGTCTATACGATACCTCTGCTCGCAGAAACCAAATCGCCCTTGAAATTCGACAAGGTAGTAACTATCAGCTGCCCTGAAGATGTTCGCGTAAAGAGGCTTATTGCGAGAGGTCTGAGCGAGGACGATGCCAGAAGGCGCATCGCTGCTCAGGCATCGGATGCTGAGCGAGAACAAAAAGCAGACATTGTCATTAGCTCAGACTGCGATAAAAGCGAGCTGATAGAACGAGCCAGAAGGGTTTATCGGGATCTAAATGGATGACTCCCGGCCATTTAAAGTCATAAGCGACTATCAACCTTCTGGAGATCAGCCACAAGCCATAGCCGAACTCGAAGAGCGAATCAGGGCTGGTGAGAGAGACATAGTTTTACTTGGTGCGACAGGCACGGGAAAGTCTGCGACCACGGCTTGGTTAATCGAAAAACTTCAGAGACCCACACTCGTAATTGCACACAACAAAACTCTCGCCGCCCAGTTGGCAAGTGAGCTGCGTGAACTTTTCCCCGAAAATGCGGTTGAGTACTTTGTCAGCTACTACGACTACTACCAACCTGAGGCCTACGTTCCTCAGACCGACACCTTTATTGAAAAGGACTCAACCATTAATGAAGAGGTTGAGAGACTGAGATATTCCGCGACCATGTCCCTGCTAAGTCGAAGAGACGTGATAGTGGTTGCAACGGTGTCCTGTATCTATGGACTGGGAGCTCCGAAAGAATACCTTGCCCAGTCTTTGCCACTAAGCGTTGGGCAGAGAATCGATCGCGATGAGCTAATTCGAGCCCTGGTCAACATTCAGTACCAGAGAAATGACGTTGATTTCACCCGCGGCAACTTTCGAGTCAAGGGTGACACCGTCGAGGTAATTGCTGTCTACGATGAAGAGGCGACTCGAATCGAATTCTTTGGTGATGAGATCGAGAAGATTTATCGGATCAACCCTTTGACGGGAGAGATCCTGATGGATAGACAATCAGTGGCAATCTATCCGGCCTCCTATTACGTTGCCCCCGCCGAGCAAATGGGAAGAGCAATTGAGGCAATAGAGGAAGAGCTGGAAGGACGCTACCGAGAGCTAGAAAAGCAAAACAAGCTGTTAGAGGCTCAGCGCATAAAGATGAGGACGACCTTTGATCTTGAGATGATCCGTGAATTGGGTTTTTGCTCAGGAATTGAGAATTACTCACGACACATTGACGGGCGGGAAGCTGGCGAGCCTCCAGCGTGCCTACTTGATTACTTTCCCGAAGACTTTCTGACTGTCATTGACGAGTCACACGTCACCATCCCTCAAATTAGGGCGATGCATAACGGTGATCAGTCGCGAAAGAGAACTCTGGTTGAGTATGGCTTTAGGTTGCCATCCGCGCTCGACAATCGTCCGCTACGCTTCGATGAGTTTTTGCAACGTACCGGCCAAACCGTCTATCTCTCTGCAACACCAGCCGACTATGAGCTAAAACTCAGTGACGGGGTGGTCGAGCAGATAATTCGTCCAACCGGACTGGTTGACCCGCAGATTCTGGTGAAGCCCTCGAAGGGTCAGATTGACGATCTTATGGAGGAAATCAAACTTCGCTCCGAGCGCAACGAAAGAGTGTTGGTTACAACTCTTACCAAACGCCTAGCTGAGGAAGTCACCGACTACCTGACAGAAATGGGAATTCGCGTGCGCTATCTGCACTCCGATGTCGACACCCTTAGAAGAGTTGAACTCCTGAGGGAGCTAAGACAGGGGCTGTATGACGTATTAGTGGGCATAAATCTCCTTAGGGAAGGACTTGACCTTCCGGAAGTGTCGCTGGTATCAATCTTGGATGCCGACAAAGAAGGCTTCCTGAGATCAACAACATCGCTGATCCAAACCATCGGCCGTGCTGCTCGAAACGTCGCTGGCGAGGTCCACATGTATGCAGACCGCATTACCGACTCCATGAAGAGGGCCATTGACGAGACGAATCGGAGAAGGGCACTTCAAATCGAATACAACCAAAAAAACGGCATAGACCCGCAGCCCCTTCGTAAAAAGATTGCAGACATAACTGACGCACTTATCCGCGAGGAGGTTGATACCGAGACGCTAATGGAGCAACTTCGAAAAGAGCCAAAGCGCAAGGTAGCCTCCACCCCGATGCGGGGCCGCAAAGACATTGGCAAGGCTGGGCGAGATCAGCTCATCCAGACAATCGTCGAGCTAGATGCCCAGATGCGAGCATCGGCAGCGGAATTGAATTTCGAGCTTGCGGCGAGAATCAGGGACGAAATTGCCGAGTTGAAGCGCGAGCTGAGACAGTTCGAGCAAGCTGGACATGCATAGACTTACACGGTGAGTATCGAGACCCCTCCAGGCAGCAAGCTGACTGTTAAGGGTGCGAGGGTCCACAACCTGAAGAATCTAACCCTCGAAATTCCTCGCGATGCGCTGGTTGTCTTCACCGGACTAAGTGGATCAGGGAAGTCATCTCTTGCTTTCGACACCATCTTTGCGGAAGGGCAGCGCAGATACGTCGAATCGCTCAGTGCCTACGCCAGGCAGTTCCTAGGTCAGGTTGATCGACCAGATGTCGACTTTATTGAAGGACTGAGCCCGGCGGTTTCCATTGACCAAAAGTCAACCAACCGCAATCCGCGCTCAACTGTGGGGACAATTACTGAAATCCACGATTATCTGCGACTTCTGTGGTCACGTATAGGCATACCTCACTGCCCGGAGTGTGGCGAGCCGATTTCAAAGCAAACGCCACAGGCCATAGTGGATCAACTCCTCCAAATGGAAGAGGGAACCAAGTTTCAGCTCCTCGCCCCAATAATCCAACAGAAGAAGGGGGAGTTCCAAGACCTCTTTACTTCTTTGCAAGCCCAAGGTTATGCAAGGGCTGTTGTTGATGGTGAGACGGTGATGCTAAATGAAGTTAAACCTCTAAAGAAGAGCTTCAAGCACGACATTTCAGTTGTAGTTGACAGACTCGTGGTGAAACCAGATGCGACATCGCGTATCACGGATTCAGTTGAAACAGCCTTGAAGCTAGCCGATGGCAAGGTTGTCGTAGATTTCGTAGAGTCTAAAAAACAGCGCACCTTTAGCGAAAAACTCAGTTGCCCTAATGAGCACGAGATAGTGCTAACTGAAATTGAGCCTCGAACCTTTTCATTCAACGCCCCTTTTGGCGCCTGTCCCGAGTGCACAGGCCTTGGAACCAAGATGGCAGTCGATGCGGACTTGGTGGTTGGTGATCCAGACAGCTCAATAGCTGATGGAGTGATTATCCCTTGGTCAACTCAGGGCAAAGGTCTCTACTCATATTTCCAAAGACTGCTGCAGGGACTTGCCAAGGAACTTGGATTCAGTCTGAAGACACCTTGGAAATCGCTTCCTAAGAAGATTCGTGATGCGGTGCTCTACGGAAACAACTTTGAGGTCCAGGTAAAGTGGCGCTCAAAATATGGTCGGGAGATGCGCTACACCTCTGGATTTGAAGGCGTGCTTCCTTATGTTGAGCGCAGATATCAGGAGAGCGACTCCGATTGGGCCCGAGGAAAATGGGCGGAGTTTTTGAGGGAAGTACCGTGCCCCGCCTGCGAGGGAGCCAGGCTCAGACCTGAAGTTCTATCGGTCAAGGTGCACGGAAAATCAATCCACGATGTTGCTCAGCTCTCGCTAGCCAATGCACACAAATTCTTTGACGCTCTGAAGCTAACAAAGCGTGAGCAGACCATTGCGGCACAGGTTCTCCGGGAGATCAGGGCCAGGCTCGACTTCCTTCTAGCTGTTGGTCTTGACTATCTGTCTCTCGAGCGCTCAGCAGGCTCGCTTTCGGGTGGTGAGGCACAGCGCATCAGACTTGCTACACAAATCGGAGCTGGACTGACCGGGGTTCTCTACGTTCTAGATGAGCCATCCATCGGACTACACCAACGGGATAACCGTCGTCTAATCGAGACCCTTATCAAGCTCCGTGATTTAGGTAACACGCTAATCGTGGTCGAACACGATGAAGACACTATCCGGGCCGCCGACTGGTTGGTTGACATCGGACCTGGGGCAGGCGCACACGGTGGCGAGGTAGTCCACTCTGGTTCCTACGCGGCAATCAAGCAGAACAAGCAGTCAATAACTGGTGATTATCTCGCCGGCAGGATCAAGATTGAGACTCCCAAGAAAAGACGAAAGTCAAACGGAAAGTCGATCAAGATTGTCGGGGCTAAAGAGAACAATCTTCGGGGGATAGATGTTGAGTTTCCGCTCGGTGTGATGACAGCTGTAACTGGAGTAAGTGGCTCTGGCAAGTCATCGCTAGTCAACGACATTTTGTTTGAGGCTCTAGCGAACAAGCTCAACGGGGCAAAGGGGGTCCCTGGGCGTCACACCCGAATTGTTGGAATCGACCAACTGGACAAGGTAGTGCATGTTGACCAGGCCCCAATTGGTAGAACCCCTCGATCCAATCCGGCCACCTATACCGGTGTGTTTGATCACATTCGAAAACTTTTTGCGGACACACCAGAAGCCAAGGTAAGAGGCTATCTGCAGGGAAGGTTCTCGTTTAACGTCAAGGGTGGCAGGTGCGAAACCTGCGCAGGTGACGGAACCATCAAGATTGAAATGAACTTCCTCCCAGATGTCTACGTCACCTGCGAAGAGTGCAAGGGAGCTAGGTATAACAGAGAGACCCTTCAGGTTCATTTCAAAGGCAAGACCATTGGCGATGTGCTGAATATGCCAATCAGCGAGGCGGCCGAGTTTTTTGCGCCTATCAATTCCATTGCAAGGTATCTGAACACCCTGGTTGAGGTGGGTCTGGGCTATGTCACCCTGGGGCAGAGTGCCACCACTCTTTCTGGTGGAGAGGCTCAGCGAGTAAAGCTTGCGACAGAGCTGCAAAGACGAGCGACCGGTAGAACCATTTATGTTCTAGATGAGCCGACTACAGGATTGCACTTTGAAGATGTCAGAAAATTATTGAATGTTCTCAATGGTCTGGTTGATCGAGGCAATACTGTGATTGTCATTGAACATAACCTCGACGTGATTCGCTGCTCGGACTGGATCATTGATCTTGGCCCTGAGGGCGGATCCGGGGGCGGCATGGTGGTAGCGGAGGGGACACCCGAGCAGGTAGCCAAGAGCAAGAACTCCCACACAGGCAAATTCCTGGCTCAGCTTTTGACAAATGGCTGAGCTAAGTTTTAGGCCCAAAACCTCAGAGATTCCAACCAATCCAGGGGTTTATCGCTTTATAGATGACTCAGGCCGGGTTCTTTACGTTGGTAAAGCAAAAAATCTAAGGTCTCGTCTAACAAGTTATTTTGGAACCTTTGAAAAGCTTCACGAGAGAACGCAGCGAATGCTGCAAAGCGCTCGAGATGTGAAGTGGACTATTGTCAACACCGAATACGACGCTCTACAACTGGAGTTCACCTGGATAAAGGAGTTTGAGCCTCCATTCAATGTCCGGTTCCGAGACGATAAGAGCTACCCATACTTAGCAATCTCCCTTTCCGATGATGTTCCCCGGGCATTCATCACGCGCAACCGCGAGATTCCAGGTGTTCGGTACTTCGGGCCATACACGCAGGCCTGGGCAATCAGGGAAACCCTTGACACTGTCCTGAAGGTCTATCCGGTTAGAAGCTGCTCCAAGGGTGTCTTTGATAGAGCTAGATCGCAGAATCGTCCATGCCTTTTAGCTGATATTGGGAAATGTGCGGCTCCATGCGTTCAGAGAATTAGCAATGACGAGCACAAAAAACTCGCCCGCAAACTTGGCGACTTTATGGCTTCGGGTAGTGAAAAGCATGTTGCCGAGCTAACCGAGAAGATGAACAAATCCAGTGCAGACCAAAACTATGAGGCAGCAGCGAATTTTCGTGACGATATATCAGCACTCACCAAAGTTCTCGAAAAGAGCAGTGTTGTTCTTTCGGACCAAACTGACGCCGACCTAATTGGACTTGCTAGAGATGAACTTAGTGCCGCCGTCTCGGTATTCATTGTTCGCGGCGGAAGAATCAGGGGAAATAAATCACTGGTGATGGACCTTGAACTAGATAGAGAAGATTCTGAACTAATTGAATACGTGCTGAATCGTCTTTACTCGCCCCCTAAAAATGCGGAACCGATCGAGGTTCCAAAGCTTGTTCTTGTTCCGGTCATACCCGCAGATAAATCAGCTGTCACGAGTTGGCTCAGGGATCTGCGAGGCTCCGCAGTAGAAGTGAGCATGCCACTTCGAGGAGAGAAAGCCGTTCTTGCGAAGACAGCTGAGCTAAACGCCAAGCATGCTCTGCAAAGCTACAAGCTGAAAAGAAGCTCGGACTTTGTCGCCCGCGCAGATGCCCTCGCCGGTATCCAGAGTGCTCTTTCCATGGAAAACGCTCCGCTTAGGATTGAATGTTTTGACATCTCACACCTTGCCGGAACAGGAACCGTGGGATCGATGGTGGTTTTTGAGGATGGGTTACCAAAGAAAGATCACTACCGAAAGTTCAATCTCGAAACCAGTGACGACACCGAGTCGATTTATCAGGTTGTTAAAAGAAGACTCAGCTACCTGGTCGAAGAAAAGAACGAGAAGTTCAGCTACCGCCCTAGCCTGTTATTGATTGACGGAGGGATACCGCAGAGAAATGCGGCGATGCGTGCCCTAGCCGAAAGTGGCATTACTTGCATCACAATTGCCACCCTGGCTAAAAGGCTGGAGGAAGTATTCGTAGCGGGTCAGGAGGAGCCGGTAATTTTTCCTCGAACTTCAGAGGAGCTTTTCCTTCTTCAAAGGATCAGAGACGAAGCTCACCGATTCGCCATAACTGCTCAACGCAGTAAGCGATCAAAGGGAATTGCTTCGACGCTATTGGATATTCCAGGACTGGGTGAAATGCGGGTGAGGCTCCTCGTTCGCAAATTTGGCTCCCTCAAGCGCATAAGGGCGGCCAGTAGCGAAGAGATTGCAACCCTGCCGGGCTTCAGTCTCAAGCAGGCTGACCGCGTAAAGGCCTTCCTAGAAGATTTGGGATAATCCGACACGCCCGAGATTGCAAACCACTAACCTTGTAGCAGTCATCAGAGGTGAGATGGAAAACACGCGAAAACCAGAGCTGCTGGTAGTCACAGGCATGTCGGGGGCGGGTCGCTCCACGGTTGGCAATGCCCTCGAAGACCAGGGCTGGTATGTCATCGACAACCTGCCGCCCCAAATGCTCGGGCCGATCAGTGACCTATTTGCCCTGAGCAAGGCCAGGCTCCCCAAAATTGCGGTAATTACCGATGTCCGAGGGGGAGAGTTCTTCTCTGAGCTCCAAGGCCGATTAGCCGACCTCAAAACCAGAGACATTGCAGTTCGGGTCCTGTTTTTAGAGGCGAGCGACTCGGCACTGGTGAAGAGATTTGAATCCGTCAGACGCCCACATCCGCTTCAGGGCAGTGGGACAGTCCTAGATGGCATTGCCAAGGAAAGATCGGAGCTTCTGAGCCTGCGTGAGAGTGCGGATCTGGTATTTGACACATCAGAATCTAACGTTCACCAGCTGACTAACCGCGTGGCAGAAGCATTCGCAGAAAATGCCAAGTCTCTAAAGGTCAATGTCACAAGTTTTGGATTCAAGTACGGCCTTCCGGTTGATGCAGATTTGGTTGCGGATGCTCGATTCATTCCTAATCCACACTGGCAAGATGAACTCAGAGCCAAAACGGGAAATGATCGAGAAGTTTTCGAGTATGTGCTCTCTCAGCCTGGAGTCGCCGAATTCATCAATAACTACGTAGCTGCACTCATGATTGTCCTTGAGGGATACCGCAAGGAGAACAAGCGTTTCGCAACCATCGCAGTTGGTTGCACGGGAGGCAAGCACCGTTCAGTTGCAATTGCTAACGAGATATCCAAGAGATTGTCAGATCTAACAGATGTAACAGTCTCCGTTCAGCACAGAGACTTAGGCAGGGAATAACGTGGCGCTTACTAATGCAATTAAGGAAGAGCTGGCCAAGGTAGCGCCAAGCAATGGACTAGTTCGCGCTGCAGAGCTAGCCACAATCCTTAGATTCTGCGGTGGTCTTCACCTGATATCAGGACGAATTGCAATTGAGGTTGAAGTTGATCTTGCCAACGTCGCAAAAAGAATTGCCAAGGCGATCACTGAGCTTTACGGAGTTCAGGCAGAGCTGACTGTCTTACAAGCTGGTGGTTTGAGAAAGTCAGGCGGTTTCCAAGTTCGTGTAATGCGCGAGGGTGAGCTACTTGCAAGACAAACAGGTTTGATCGATAACCGAGGCAGGCCCGTTAGAGGACTACCAT
This sequence comes from Actinomycetota bacterium, assembly GCA_039799865.1. Taxonomy (GTDB): domain Bacteria; phylum Actinomycetota; class Actinomycetes; order Actinomycetales; family Microbacteriaceae; genus Aquiluna. The sequence goes on from JBDLRV010000034.1 coordinate 17,041, forward strand.
CCACTCTCGTTTCCTCAACCCTCGATGAAGCCAGAGCTATCTGGCGAGGGGCCTTCCTAGCCCAGGGCACAATCACAGATCCTGGTCGCTCAACCTCACTTGAAGTTATTGCTCCAGGAAATGAGTCCGCAATGGCACTGGTTGGCGTTGCAAGACGACTCGGCGTGAATGCAAAGGCGAGAGAAGTTAGAAACGTTTTTCGTGTTGTTGTCAGAGATGGTGATGGTATTGCTGATTTACTGCGCGAAATGGGATGCAGCGAACAGCTGGAAAAATGGGAGGAACTTCGAAACCGGCGTGAGGTTCGAGGAGCTGCAAATCGATTGGCCAACTTCGATGATGCCAATCTGCGCAGAAGTGCTCAGGCAGCGGTGGCGGCTAGCGCCAGGGTGCAAAGAGCTCTTGAGATCTTGGGTCCCGAGGCACCCTCGCATCTAAAGTATGCAGGCGAGCTAAGACTTCGACACAAGGACGCATCCCTTGACGAACTGGGCAGGCTTGCCGACCCACCGATGACCAAGGATGCTGTTGCCGGTCGCATAAGACGCCTGTTGGCTACAGCAGATCGCAGGGCCAGTGAGCTGGGAATACCAGATACGGAGTCGGCGATTTCAGACGAAGAGGAATAAAGAAGCTTCACAATTCATTGGGCTAAGAAAGAGGCAAAAAAATGACTTACAAACTTCCAGAACTTGCTTACGACTACTCAGCGCTCGAGCCACATATTTCGGCTCGCATCATGGAGCTGCATCACTCCAAACACCACCAGGCGTATGTCACTGGGGCAAATGCCGCACTCGAGGCAATGGCCGAGGCCAGGGCGAACAACAACTTCGGGACTTTGCCAAAGCTTCAGAAAGATCTCGCCTTTAACCTTGGTGGTCACGTCAACCACTCGATCTTTTGGCAGAACCTCTCACCGGAAGGTGGAGAAGTTTCAGGAAACCTCTCTGCGGCTATCGATGAATTCTTTGGAAGTTTCGATGGCTTCAAGAATCACTTTTCGGCGGCTGCCGTTGGCATCCAAGGTTCCGGCTGGGCATACCTCGCCTGGGACGCCCTGGGAAATCGTCTGGTTATCGGTCAGCTATATGACCAGCAGGGCAACATCGCCATGGGGAACATTCCGCTGTTGATGCTCGACATGTGGGAGCACGCCTTCTACCTCGACTACCAGAACGTCAAGGCTGATTACGTCAAGGCATTTTGGAATATCGTCAACTGGGCGGATGTAGCCAAGCGTTTTGACTCGGTAAAGGCTTCAAGCCGCTCGCTCCTGCTAGGCTAGCCGAGGTCCGCCCAAAGGCGCGTGGAAAAAGACAGCTAATCCTCAAATCTGGAGATTTCAGTGACCCGTATTGGTATTAACGGCTTTGGCCGAATTGGACGTAACTTTCTAAGAGCAGCTCTTGCGCAGAACTCTCCACTGGAGATTGTTGCTGTGAATGACCTCTCTGATCCTGCGGGCCTAGCCCACCTTCTCAAATATGACTCCATCACAGGCCGTCTCAACGCGGTCGTGACGGTTGAGGGGGACAGCATCATCGTCAATGGCAAGACCATCAAGGTTCTCGCGGAGAGAGACCCAGCGAACCTGCCATGGAAGCAACTGGGCGTTGACATCGTTATTGAGTCCACCGGTATCTTCACAGATGCAGAAAAGGCCAAGAAGCACATCGATGCTGGGGCCAAGAAGGTCATTATCTCCGCGCCTGCAACCAATGAGGATGCAACTTTCGTGATTGGTGTAAATGAGCACCTTTACGACCCAGCCAAACACCACATCATTTCAAACGCTTCGTGCACAACCAACTGTCTAGCTCCACTGGCAAAGGTTTTCAACGACAAGTTTGGAATTGTGAATGGCCTTATGACGACAGTCCACGCTTATACGGCCGACCAGAACCTACAGGATGGTCCTCACAAGGATCTGAGAAGGGCTAGAGCCGCTGCGCTGAATATTGTTCCATCCACCACCGGTGCTGCAAAAGCAATTGGGCTGGTACTCCCAGAGCTCAAGGGCAAACTAGACGGTTTTGCTCTGCGTGTTCCAGTCCCAACAGGTTCGATCACAGATCTGACTTTGGTTTCACAAAAGAAAGTCACAGTTGATGAAATAAAGGCTGCTTACAAAGAGGCAGCTGCCGGTCCGATGAAGGGAATTCTTCTCTATACAGAGGATGAGATTGTGTCTTCTGACATCGTGACCGACGCACACTCCTCGATCTTCGATGCTGGTCTCGTAAGGGTTATCGATAACACCGTGAAGCTATCCTCCTGGTATGACAACGAGTGGGGATACTCAAACCGCCTTGTCGAACTCACCTCTCTGGTAGCTGCAAAGCTCTAATGCTGAGAACTCTGAGCGCTAATTCCGATCTTCATGGAAAGCGCGTAATTGTCCGATGCGACTTAAATGTGCCACTGGAGAGTGGAAAAGTCACAGATGACGGCCGGATTCGAGCTTCACTGCCCACGATTGAGAAACTAAAAGAATCCGGAGCCAAGGTCATTGTCATCTCCCATTTAGGACGTCCTGAGGGAGCACCTGACGAAAAGTACTCGCTATTGCCAGTAGCAAAGAGATTGTCAGAGCTGCTAGGCGAAGAGGTTGCATTTGCTAGTGACACCGTAGGTGCAAGTGCTAAGGACAAGATCGCAAGTGCACAACCAGGCTCAGTAACGCTTCTTGAAAACCTGAGGTTCAACCAGGGAGAGGCGAGCAAGGATTCGAGCGAACGAGAAGCTTTTGCAAAACAGCTGGCAGACCATGGAGACTTGCTTGTTAGCGATGGTTTCGGAGTTGTTCACAGAAAACAGGCCAGCGTTTATGAGCTTGCAAAGCTGTTGCCGTCCTATGCGGGAGAGCTAATCAGCACAGAACTGAAGGTGCTGGAGAGGCTGACTGTAAATCCCGAGCGCCCCTACACAGTGGTTCTGGGTGGCTCCAAAGTTTCAGACAAGTTGGGAGTTATTGAGAATCTGCTTCCGAAGGTCGACAAGTTACTGATCGGCGGGGGAATGGTATTCACATTCCTAGCAGCAATGGGCTACAAAGTTGGAAAGAGTCTTTTGGAGCAGGATCAGATTGAAAAGGTCAAAGGATTCGTATCTCGATCTCAAGAACTCGGCGTTGAGCTACTACTTCCCAAAGACATTGTTGTTGCGGATAAGTTTGCGGCCGATGCCAGATTCGAAACAGTTCCTTCGAGTGGCATAGAAACCAGTAGTTTTGGCCAGGACGCAGTCGGCCTTGACATAGGCCCAATTGCATCAAGTGATTTCGCACAGGCAATCCTTGTTTCAAGGACTGTCTTCTGGAATGGACCAATGGGGGTTTTTGAATTCGAGAGCTTTGCCAACGGGACCAGGGAGGTGGCCCGAGCATTATCGGAGACCAAGGGTTTCTCGGTGGTTGGCGGGGGAGATTCAGCGGCGGCGGTTAGACAACTCGGATTTAGCGAAAACGCCTTTGACCACATCTCAACCGGCGGGGGTGCGAGTCTAGAGTTTCTGGAGGGAAAGTCTTTGCCTGGCTTGGAGGTTTTGAATGACTGACAGAACTCCGCTTATTGCAGGTAACTGGAAGATGAATCTCGATCACTTGCAGTCAATTGCCCTTATCCAAAAGGTGGCGTGGACTCTGAATGAGAAGGGCCATGACTTTAAGGATGTCGAGGTCTGTGTTCTTCCTCCCTTCACAGCACTGAGATCGGCACAGACTCTGATCGATGCGGAGAAGTTTGAGGTAACCCTGGGAGCTCAAGATATCTCCAAGTTTGCATCGGGAGCCTATACCGGCGACATTGCAGGACTAATGCTTGCGAAGTTAGGCGTCAAGTACGTGCTGGTTGGTCATTCGGAGCGCAGGCAGTATCACAGCGAAGACGACGCGCTCATTCAGCAGAAAGTTGCAGCCTGCTTTGCCAACAACCTAATTCCTATTATCTGTGTCGGCGAGACTCAAGAACAGCTTGAGCAGAGGGGACAGAGTGCTGTTCCAGTTGAGCAGACTCTCGCAGCACTAAGTGGTCACGAAAAGCTCAAAGAGTTTGTCATCGCCTATGAGCCAGTTTGGGCTATTGGGACCGGTCAGGTGGCGACGGCTGAACAGGCGGATAGTGTGGCCCTTGCCATCAGATCAGCGATTGCTGAAAGTCACCCAGAAGTGGCTGCCCAAACCAGGATTCTCTACGGTGGTTCTGTCAAAGCAAATAATGTTGCCGGTTTTATGCAAATGCCCGAGATTGACGGGGTTCTAGTGGGTGGAGCGTCCCTGGATGCTGACGAGTTTTCGGGTATTTCTCGTTACAAAAAGCACATAGTTCTATAATTGAGCGAGTTTTCGGAGGAATAATGGCAGCACTTCAAACAGCCCTGCTGGTTCTACTAGCTATTACCAGCATCTTGCTGATCCTGATGATTTTGCTTCACAAGGGTCGCGGTGGTGGCGTTGCTGACATGTTCGGAGGCGGTGTGACCAGCTCGATGCAGTCCTCGGGTGTCGCAGAAAGAAACCTGAACCGAATTACGATCATCCTGGGCCTTGTTTGGGTAAGCGTAATAATCATTCTTGGACTGTTTACGAGATTTGGCTGGGCCTAAATAAATGTCATCGACACCATCAATTAGGGGTGCTCGCGTCGGAGCTGGCCCAATGGGGGAGAAGGACCGCGGTCACCAGGTCGAGAAGATTTCCAGAAGCTTTTATTGCGCCAATGGTCACGAAACCCATCCTCAGTTTGCCGCAAGCGTCACCGAGGAAGAAATCCCTACAGAGATCGACTGCCCGCACTGTGGTTTCCCATCTGGACGCGACAAGAACAACCCACCTCTGGTTGCAAAGATTGAGCCCTATAAGACTCACCTCGCTTATGTAAAAGAGCGAAGGACCGAGGCCGAAGCAGCGCAAATCCTAAATGAGGCACTGCAAGCCATTAGGGCAAGAAGAGAAAAAGCTGCCGCTGCAGCTAAAGCTCGTCGCTAAGCGCCTGGTCAATCCACCAGATTGTCTCGGATCTCCCTCTAACTCTTCCGGCTGGCAAATCTGATTCCGTCATTGCTGAACTAGCGGCCTGGGCTTTTTCTTTTCCAGAAGCCATGAACCAAACACTCTCACCCCTACAAAGTGCCTGATAGCTCAGACTCATCCTTGAACTTGGAGGCTTAGGGGAAGAGTCTTCGGAGACTATCCACTGCTTAGAGTGCAGGCGACCAGGAAAAAGCGAAGCAACATGACCATCGGGCCCCATTCCCAATAGAACCAGATCAAAACTAGGGTCGCTGGAGTCAATATCTCCAAACACGGTTGAAACCTCAACATTAAATTTCTCTGTAGACGTCTCTAAATCAGTTTTGCTGTCGGGGTAGCGCATCCATTGGGCATTAGCCAATTGAGGCATTCTCTCAAGTGCTTGAAATTCATTCCTGTCGTTGTCATTTAGACCAACGAATCTCTCATCACTGAGTATGACTGAGACTTTTGCCCAATCAATTTGAGCAGAAGCTAGAGAGCTAAGCACTTCCATGCCCAAGCCGCCACCGGTTATTACGAGACTGCACTTTCCAGACTCTTCGATTGATGCGCTAATCACTCTGACTGCGGCCTCAGCTATGGCGCTGGCCAATTCAGATCTGGGCTTGATGATTGTCTTCATCTGGCCATCGCCCTTAGAACCTCTGCATAGGCCAAGTCTTCCCCAAGAAACCTTAGATCTTCCACGAGGCAATCAAGATCTGAGCGCTGGGGGAGGTAAACCGTCGACTGGGGAGAATCGGGTTGGTTGATGATTCCAATTTGACCCTTGCGCTGTATAGACAGCTCGCCATTTTCAAAATTAATCTTTAGGCCAGCTACACCACTGACCGGGATTCCCTCGTACTCACTCACTACCTGAGTCGGAACTGTCAGCTTGAGATCAATCCACTTTGCAAAAAGATGAGCACTGGGTGAGTCTTTTGCCCCGAAGACGATGGCGGATTTTGCCTTCCGTTTGGAGTGAGCATCCATCAGCGCTGCTAGCTGAGAGCGCCAAAGGGTGATTCGAGTCCATGCCATATCGCCATCCCCGGGAGTGTAGTTTCGGGAGAGTTCAGTTAGGAATTCAACAGGATTCGGCTGCGCCGCTGAATCAGTAATTCTTCTGCCAGCAATTTGGCCAAGTTCACTTGCGCCTGGGTTTGAAGAGCAAGGTCCGGGGGACCAGGAAACAATTGGAGCATCTGGCAGCAGCAGCCCGTTCACTAAGGACTCGATGCTGCTTAGCACCTCGCCAGAAGCGCGCAAGACAATTACTTCGCTTGCGCCTGCATCGCCTCCGACTCTTATCTCGGCGTCCAGGTTGGCTGCAGAGTTTGCGTTTCTTGCAATCACAATGATTCTGGAGGGGTGCAGTTTTGATGCTCCGTTAGCAGTAGCAATTGCTTTCTCCAGATCTTGAGCATCGGTCTCAACCAGGAGGCTAAGAACCCTGCCTAGGGCAACCACTCCGCCAGTCTCCCGGAGTTCCTGCAGCTTCTTTCCTATTTTGGCGGTGGTGGTGTTTGGGAGATCGACTATCACGGTCTTCTCCAACTTCTGCCATCAGCTCGCATGATTTCGTGCGCCGATTCAGGTCCCCATGATCCTGGAGCGTACTTGTCGTTTCTACCGTCTGACTCCCAGAACTGAACTATTGGATCAAGAATTTTCCATGAGAGTTCAACCTCACGCTGACGAGGAAATAGTGGTGGTTCACCGAGCAGCACATCCAAGATCAACCTCTCGTATGCCTCTGGGGAATCCTCTGTGAATGCATGGCCATAACCGAAATCCATGGTCACATCTCTAACCTGCATGGCGGGGCCGGGAACCTTTGATCCAAAGCGAATGGTTACACCCTCATTGGGTTGCACCCTGATAACCAGCGCATTTTCCCCAAGCTGGGAGACTTCATCCTGCGAAAACAGCTGATGCGAAGGGCGCTTAAAAACAACCGCAATCTCAGTCACTCTTCTACCCAGCCGCTTCCCCGCCCGGAGGTAGAAGGGAGTTCCGTGCCAGCGGGGATTATCAACATCGAGTCTCATGGCGGCGAATGTCTCGGTGCGGCTGTGCGGATCGGTTCCCTCCTCTTCAAGGTAGGAGTTAACGTATTCGCCCCCCTGCCAACCGCTCTCGTACTGCCCGTGTGCAGAGTAGAGCGCGAGATTCTCGGGGATTCGAACATCTGAAAGAGCAGCCTCTTTTGCGCTCCTGAGGTTTTCCGCATTGAAGCTGGCAGGTTGCTCCATTGCTGTGAGTGCGACCAGCTGCAAAAGATGATTCTGAATTACGTCTCTGGCTGCTCCGATGCCGTCGTAGTATCCCGCCCTACCGCCAATGCCAATGTCTTCAGCCATTGTGATCTGCACGTGATCTATGAATTCACTGTTCCAAATCGGTTCGAATAGTTGATTCGCAAACCTAAGGGCAAGAATGTTCTGGACGGTTTCTTTTCCTAGGTAATGGTCAATGCGAAATACAGAATCAGGCGGGAAAACCCGCTCAACCAAATCGTTGAGTTCAATAGCGGTTTTCAGGTCAGAACCGAAGGGCTTCTCGATCACCACCCTTCTAAACTCACCAGCTCCAGCCTTTGCCAGCCCTGAATTGTTTAGCTGCTCCAAGACAATTGGAAAGTCCCTGGGGGGAATCGAGAGGTAGAAGGTGTGATTTCCAGCGGTACCGCGCTGCTCATCCAGTTCATCAACTACCTTCTTAAGCTGCGAAAAGGCTGCGGGGTCGTCGTGATTTCCCGAAACAAATCGAATTCCCTGCACCAGCTGCTGCCAGACAGATTCTGACCAGGCGGTTCTGGCATGCTCCCTGACAGAATCGTGCACCACTTGCTCAAAGTCTTCTCTCGACCAGCTTCTTCGGGCAAAGCCAACTAAGGAAAACGCCGGTGGTAGAAGACCTCGATTAGCAAGGTCGTAGATTGCTGGCATAAGTTTTTTTCGGCTTAGATCGCCTGTAACGCCAAAGAGAATAAGCCCCGATGGACCCGCAATCTTCTGCAGGCGTCTGTCTGGATTTAATCTCAGCGGATTAGACATTAGGCCTCGATGGACTTTGAAATTAGTTCAAGAGCATCGAGCGGATCGCTTAGTCCTAGGGAGAGAACTGGGAGACCTGCTTCCGCTAGGACATTTGCATCGCCACTGGCCTGTGCAGATATCAATTCTCCGAAACTAAATGGTCGCCCAGGTATCGCGAGATCCGCAGTGGGGGTATAAGTCAGCTGAAGAAATATCCCCTGCTTAGGTCCACCCTTGTGGTACTGGCCCGTTGAGTGCAGAAATCTAGGACCGTAGCCGAAGGTAACTGGTCTTCCCAGCCTGGTCGCGGCCAGCTCTCTGAGCTTCTCAAACTGTGGATACATTTGCGCTGGAAGGTACGCCTGGATGGATAGATAGCTGCCGCTACCTACCCGCTTGAGAAGCTGCTCAATTGAGCTCTCCAAGGTTGCACCCGACAGCTCCATTCCATATGTGCTTACAGCAACGCCTCGGTCAATGAACTCCGGGTCTTTTGATTGTCCGGGCGAATCAAGAAGTGATCTGGCGGCAACCTTCGCACTTTCAACATTTGGCTGATCAAAAGGATTAATACCAAGAATCCAGCCGGCTATAGCGGTTGCATATTCCCAAACTAGAAAAAGCTCACCGAGTTCGCCTTCGAAGTAAACATCCGCGGACTTACTCGAGTTAGATACCTTGGTCACATCAAGAAGGTTTAGGGACATTTCAGGTGCGCCTGAGTTAACTGCTATGGGTAGGACTCCCTTGCCATTCTTCCCAGTGCTTTCTGCCACAAGCTGCTCGACCCAGTCACCAAAACTTGGAATCTGATCCGCTTCAATCAAGAACTTGTCGACACCTTTTCGGCCAGCGAGGGCTGCAGCCAGCCAAATCGCGGGGTTTTCTAAACTGTCTGAGGAAACAGCAGGTGAAATCAGTTGCGCGGATTTTAGTAGCTCACCTACGTCACATCCTGCAAGAGCAGAGGGAACAAGTCCAAATGCCGTCAGGGCTGAATAGCGCCCTCCCACATTGGGATCCGCGTTGTAGATCCGATAGCCGGTTTCCCTGGCTGACTTCTCAAGTGGAGAGCCAGGGTCGGTGACAATGACAATGCGACCAATTGGGTCAATTCCACTTGCCCTAAATGCGCTTTCAAAAGCTCTCTTCTGTGAGTCGGTTTCGACAGTTGATCCTGACTTTGAAGAGACAATAACTGCGGTTCGATTCAGATCTCGCATCGCAAGTTGCACCTGCTCCGGGGCAGTGGTGTCCAGAATGAATAGCTGCTTGCCTTCGGCTTGCGTGATCACCTCTGGAGCCAGGGAAGAGCCCCCCATTCCACAGAGCACGAATCGGTCAACCCCGATGGAATGAAACTCTTTACGCAGTGCCCGAAGTTCGGAAACTAGATCAACGGAGTCGGTTGCAGAAGTTATCCAACCGAGGCGAATTGAAGCCTCTGCCTCTGCCTCCTTGCCCCAGATAGTGGAATCTTTAGCTGCAAGCTTGGAGGCAATTTTGTTTTCGACAATATTTTGTGCAATTTCGCCAACAGAACTCTTTACTTCTGGGCTGAGCTCAAGCAGCATGCTATGCGTTCCCGAGAGCTACGCGAACTGAGTCCAGTAGTTCATGCCAGGAGACGATGAATTTCTCAACACCCTCTTTTTCAAGAAGCGCAGTGACCTCGTCCATGTCGATGCCAGCACTAGTTAGTTCGGCCATCAAAGCTTTTGCCCTGGCAAAACTAGGCGTAATTGAATCTCCTGAGACAGTTCCATGGTCTGCCATGGCCATCATGGTCTTCTCTGGCATCGTGTTAACAACATTCTTAGCTACAAGTTCTGTCACGTAAAGAGTGTCAGGAAGAGCGGGGTCTTTGACTCCGGTTGAGGCCATCAGAGGTCGCTGTTCCCTGGCTCCTTTTGCTGACAGGTCCTTCCAATCATCGGACGAGAACTTCTGTAGGAACAATTCGTATGCCAATTGAGCATTTGCAATTGCAGCCTTCGAGCGAAGATCTTCTCGACCGATTCCAACTAGGCGTTTGTCAACCTCGGTATCAACTCGCGAAACAAAGAATGAAGCAACTGAGTGAATCTTGGAGATGTCAATTCCCTGGCCAATTGCCTTCTTCAACCCTGCGAAGTAGGCATCAATTACGGCCTCGTATCGGGCGATAGAGAAGATAAGGGTTACGTTGACTGAAATGCCTCGGCCAATTACCTCGGTTATTGCAGGCAGACCCTCTATAGTTGCGGGAATCTTGATCATGACATTTTCGCGATTTACTTTTGTGTGCAGATCAATCGCCTGCTTGATGGTTTGCTGAGTATCGTGAGCTAGCTCAGGGGAGACCTCGATGGAAACGCGCCCATCCACTCCGTTAGTGGCCCGATAGGTGGGAAGAAGCAAATCACAGGCTGCAGCCACATCTTCAGTAGTCAGATTGAAAACCACTTGCTCAACCGAGCTGCCCTTCTCCTTTTCAGCCTTGATGGCAGGGCCGTAGGCGGGTGTCTTTAGTGCAGCGGCAAAGATTGTCGGGTTGGTGGTGACCCCTCTGACGCTGTAGTCAGCAATCAGTGAACTGAGGTTGCCTGATTGGATTCTCTCTCTCGAAAGATCGTCCAGCCAAATAGATACTCCCGCATCGGTGAGCTTTGCCAAAGTCTGATTCATCTATCTGCCAACCACTTTCTTTCCTGCCTCTACAACGGCTTGAGCTGTGAGGCCGAATTCTTTGTAGAGGGTCTTGTAATCGGCAGATGCTCCGTAGTGATCGATACCGATAGAGATTCCGCTATCTCCGACTATTGAACGCCAGGAGCTGGTTAGACCTGCTTCTATAGAAACGCGGGCCTTTATCTCACTAGGAAGAACGCTCTGGCGATACTGCTGCGGCTGCTGAGCAAACCATTCGAAGCAGGGCATGGAGACAACGCGGGTGGGGATTCCTGATTTTTCTAACTCTTCTCTGGCAGCAATTGCAAATTGCAGTTCGCTTCCACTAGCGATCAGTATCAGCTCGGGATTGCCGTTATCGGCATCAACATATGTGTAAGCGCCTTTTTCCATTTGATCAGCCTGAGCAAACTTTCCGCCGCGCTCCAACACCGGAAGGTTCTGCCGGGATAGCACTAGGGCCTGTGGGCCAGTTTTGTTTTTTAGAGCAGCTAGCCATGCGTAAGAAGTTTCATTGGCATCAGCAGGTCTAACAACGGATAGGTTCGGAATTGCTCTTAGCGCGCTTAGGTGCTCAATTGGCTGGTGGGTTGGTCCATCTTCACCAAGAGCCACCGAATCGTGAGTCCAAACATAGATTGGAGCGATCCCCATAAGAGCAGCAAGCCTCACGGATGGACGCATGTAGTCCGAGAAGACCAAGAAAGTTCCACCGAAAGGTCTAGTTACACCAGATAGGCAAATGCCATTGAGGATTGCCCCCATCGCGTGCTCCCGAATTCCAAAGTGCAAGATTCGGCCACCTGGTTTAGGGGTCCAGTGCTGAGTCTTCCACTTAGCTGGGACAAAAGACCCGGCACCCTCAATGGTTGTGTTATTCGATTCTGCAAGGTCTGCCGATCCACCCCAGAGTTCAGGCAGCTTGGCTGCCAGGGCATTCAAAACCTTTCCGGAGGCAGCGCGGGTTGCAATTTCCTCACCGGCCGAAAACCTTGGAAGCTCACCCTCAATGCCGGCAGGAAGCTCGGCACTCTGCAGACGCCTCAGTAGTTCTGCTTTATCTGGGTTAGCCTGCTGCCATTTTGCAAACTTCTCATCCCATGCACCTCTTGCCTTTTTGCCGCGGGCGACAAGTTCTCTGGTGTGAGTTAGCACCTCATTAGAAACATCGAAGGACTTTTCCTGATCGAAATTGAGTGCCTGCTTTAGTCCTGCAACCTCTTCGGCTCCAAGCTTTGAACCATGAATCTTGCCGGTGTTTTGCTTGGTCGGAGATGGCCAACCGATGATGGTCTTCAAAGTAATCAGAGTTGGCTGGGCAGTATTTGCCTTTGCCTTCTCAATGGCATCGTAGAGTGCGTGAACGTCTTCTTTGTATTCGCCTTTTCTCCAGTCAACCTCTATGGTTTCCCAACCATAAGCTCTATAGCGAGCGGCGACATCTTCGCTGAAGGAGATGTTGGTGTCATCTTCAATTGAAATCTGATTGGCATCATAAATAACAATCAGGTTGCCAAGACCGAGGTGACCAGCAATCGAACCAGCTTCACTACTGACGCCCTCCATGACATCGCCATCGCTGGCGATTACATAGACGTGATGATCGAAGACAGATTCACCGCTATTCTCAGAATCAAATAGCTCTTTTTCAAACCGAGTGGACATGGCGAATCCGGTGGCTGATGCCAATCCCTGTCCAAGCGGACCGGTAGTTATTTCGACACCCGTGGTGTGTCCAAATTCTGGGTGGCCGGGAGTCTTGGAACCGAAGGTTCTAAGTTCCTGCATGTCCTTGAGCTCTAAACCAAATCCGCCGAGAAACAGCTGAGTGTAAAGAGTTAGCGAGGAGTGGCCTGCGGAGAGGATGAATCGGTCTCTTCCGAGCCATCGGTCATCACTTGGGTCGTGACGCATGACTTTCTGGAATAGCAGGTAGGCCGCGGGGGCAAGGCTGATAGCGGTGCCGGGGTGGCCGTTTCCAACTTTTTCAACGGCATCTGCGGCTAGGACTTTGGCAGTTTTTACCGCCAGGTCATCAAGTTCATTCCAGTTCAACAATCGGAGTGTTTCCTGTCTATTCAGTAAACGGAGAAGGTTGCGGCAACACTGCGCTGTGGGTTTAGTGAAGTCTATACCCAGTGAACCTGCGGTCCCTGGTGGCTTTAGACTGGTACAAATGTCTGTCACCACTCAATCTCGCACGCGCCTAGGCGGCAAGCTCAGGGCCTATTTTGCCCTTACCAAGCCGAGGGTGATTGAGCTGCTTCTGATTTCCACGGTCCCGACCATGATTTTGGCTCAGGAGGGCATCCCGCCACTTTGGCTAATTGCGGCGACCCTTTTCGGTGGTGCCCTGTCGGCAGGAAGTGCCAATGCTTTCAACTGCTACATAGATCAGGACATAGACAAACTGATGGGCAGGACACAAAGTCGTCCTCTGGTGACTGGCGAGCTTAGTTCTCGAGAAGCACTGGCTTTTGCATGGGCCATAGGCATCATCTCTGTTGTCTTTTTCGCGGTGGTCGTTAACCTGCTGTCGGCGCTGCTCGCACTGCTTGCCATCTTGTTTTATGTGTTTGTCTACACCCTGGGCCTAAAGCGTCGGACTCCACAAAACATTGTCTGGGGAGGAGCTGCTGGTGCCATGCCGGCACTCATCGGTTGGGCAGCTGTCACCTCGGAGCTTTCGCTTTCCGCTTGGGTTTTATTCCTAATTATTTTTCTCTGGACACCACCGCACTACTGGCCCTTATCAATTAGGTATCAAGAGGAATACAAGACCGCGGGAGTGCCAATGCTTCCGGTTGTTGCGAAAAACATGGTGGTTGCCAGACAAATCATTCTCTACAGCTGGGCTTACCTTGCAGCAACTCTGCTCTTGATTCCAGTTGCGGGCATGGGTTTGGTTTACTCTACGGTCGCAATTGTCTCAGGGGGATGGTTCATGCTGGAGGCCTACAGGCTCTTCCGTGAATCAAGGCAAGCAGTGGTGTCCAATCCAATGAGACTTTTTCACGGGTCAATTACCCATTTGACAATTTTGTTCTTAGCAATCGCGGTGGATCCGCTACTTACCTTTTAGTTCCTCAAGCCTTGCTAGCGATTCATTTCGCTCTACGTCGTGATCAACGATTGGCGATGGGTAGCCTATAGACAGTCCATCAATTGACTTCCATGGCTCGTGAATACTTGCATCCGGAATATGAGCAAGTTCTGGGACCCACCTGCGAACGTAATCGCCATTTGGATCAAATTTCAACCCCTGCAGAGTTGGGTTAAAAATGCGGTAGTAGGGGGAGGCGTCGGTTCCGCAACCTGCTGTCCACTGCCAGCCGTGAGAATTTGATGCTGGGTCAAAATCCGTAAGGTGATCTTCGAAAAACTTAGCCCCAATTTGCCACTCGAAATGAAGGTCTTTCACCAAGAAGCTGGCGACAATCATGCGCGCACGATTATGCATCCAGCCGGAGTGAACCAACTGCCTCATGGCTGCATCGACAATCGGATAGCCGGTTTTGCCCTGATACCAGGCTTCTAGCTTCGATTTATATTCCCTGGGGTCTTCGTAGCGCATTTTCTCGTACTTGGGATCAAAGTAACCCTCGAGAGTGTGGGGGTTGTTGAAGAGGACATCCGCATAGAACTCTCTCCAAGCCAATTCCTTGCGATAAACCTCTTCGCCATCTCCATCGCCTAACTCGGCAAGCAGAGTCCTTGGATGAATTTCACCATGGGCTAGAGCGTGTGAAAGGTGAGAGGTCCCGGATAAGTCAGTTCTGTTTCTGTCCTCGTGATACTGGCTAAGTGCCCTGTCTCTAAATCTCTCCCAGGTTCGTAGGGCAAAGCCTTCTCCGGCTTTGACGACGAACGGTGTCTTTCGGCTCTGTTGGGGAATTGGCTCGGCACTGACTTTCTTCCAATTGATTGAAGAAACGTCAATGCTGAAAGGTTCTTTCCAGCCATGCTGATACCAGCGCTTATAAAAAGGGGTGTAGACCTTCAGATAGGTTCCATCGTCTTTTTTGATAGTGCCTGGGTCGACCGCGTAGTAGCTGCCAACTAGCTCTAGCGGAACAGAAAGCTGGTGCAGCTTCTCTCCAACAGCGGCCTGCTCCAACATCCCGGAGGTGTCGAAGGATCTGGTTGCAACCACCCTGTCTATTTGGTGCTGCTTCACAAACTTGGCTATCTCTGATGCGGGATCACCAATTGAGATGTTTAGTCCAGAAGGTAGTGATTGGTCGAGACTTCTTACCGACTCAATTATTGATGCCTCTCTGAGAGGTGTGAGTGAAGTCAGTCCGTCGGGAAAAACAAACAGAGGAAAAACCTCTTCCGATAAAGCGCAGCTGGAAAGAGCCTCGTTGTCCTGCAGCCTGCGGTCACGGCGAAACCAGAACAGCGTCCTCATTTCGAATTCCTGAGAGCAAGAAATTGGAAAGTTATCAGCGAAGAAAGCATCGCAGCGCCGAGCATGTGCAGGGCCACAAGGAAGGGAGGGACTCCGAGTCTTGCCTGCGCAATGCCAATTAGAGCCTGGGCGATTGTTGTCAGAAGCAAAATCGTTAGCGTACGACTGGGCAAGTTATTGAAAACTGACTTAGAGCGTCTCACCTGCAAAAACCACTGCACAGAAACAAGTGCCAGCATCAGATAGCCGGGGTAGCTGTGGTAGTGCTGCCACAATTCCAGATCTAATCCATTTCGAGGCGTAAGGGCATCACCGGCGTGTGGACCAGCCCCAGTGACCAAGACACCAATCACAATTGTCACTACCGACACAACAATGACTGGAATGCGAAGCGCTCTGGCAGCAGGACAGGTATCTGATGCAGGCTTTGGTAGAGCGCGAAAGACGAGTACTGATGCAAGCGCAATCAAAACGCTTGAAATTAGGAAGTGAAGCCCGACAATCCAGGAATTCAATTGGGTTAGCACTGTGATTCCACCAACCACCGCCTGCAGAATGATGCCAAATCCCAACCCAAACGCGGGTATTGCAAGACCTTTAGTTTCATATTTCTTTGCCGCCATGACGAAAACTGCGGCCATTGCAAGCATTCCAATTGATGCCGTCGCGAGAATAGAAATTGAAAGTGCGTCTATCGCTATTGTGGCAAAAACCAATCCCACGATAAACAGTGCTACAAATGCAAAGAACGCGATTGTAATTCTCGCCAATTCACGTTTGCCCGGATGCGGACGAATAATCGTGATGAAAGTTAGCAGCGCAACTACTAGTAGGACGATTGTTAGAAGCCGATTACCGAACTCAATCAGCCCATGAATGCCCATTTCTGGGGTAGAAATCAAGGATTCATCGGTGCACTTGGGCCAAGTTGGGCAACCTAAACCCGAACCTGTGAGCCGAACTAGTCCACCCGTCACGACAATCAGGATCTGCGTTGCCAAGGAGAGCCAGACGTATAACCGAAGGCGTCGGCCACTAGTCAGCCGATCGAACAGCCTTTTTACGGGTGTCTGTGTCAATGCCAAGTTAGGTAATCCTTACTAGTTTTCCTGAGGCTTTGGTTTTAGCCTTTTAGAGCTCCTCACAAGTCTCTCACGGGTTTTTCCGTGGAATACGCCCACCCCAGGTGGGTTGTAATCAGGGGAGCAGGAGGAAAAATGTCCGAAAAAATCATCGACAGACCGGAACTGGACGAGCTTGGAAACTATGAGTTTGGTTGGTCTGACAGCGATGCGGCCGGAGCTTCAGCTCGCAGGGGCATAAGCGAAGATGTGGTTCGTGACATCTCTAATCGCAAGAGTGAAGCCGAATGGATGCTCGAGCGAAGACTCAAGGGTTATGAGTTCTTCCTAAAGAAGCCAATGCCATCTTGGGGATCTGACCTTAGTGGCATTGATTTTGACAACATCAAGTATTTTGTGCGCTCAACAGAGCGTCAGGCTCAGAGCTGGGAAGACCTTCCTGAAGACATTCGAAAAACTTACGAAAGACTCGGCATCCCCGAGGCCGAGCGCCAAAGGCTGGTTGCAGGTGTCGCGGCCCAATACGAATCAGAAGTTGTCTATCACCAGATTCGTGAAGATCTTGAGGCCCAGGGTGTCATTTTCTTGGATACAGATACAGCACTGAAAGAGCACCCTGAATTTTTCAAGGAGTACTTCGGAACCGTTATTCCTGCTGGAGATAACAAGTTTGCTGCCCTAAACACTGCAGTTTGGTCAGGTGGTTCGTTCGTATACGTGCCAAAGGGTGTGCATGTTGAGATACCACTGCAGGCATATTTCAGAATTAATACAGAGAACATGGGTCAGTTCGAAAGAACCCTAATCATTGCTGATGAAGGTTCTTACGTTCACTACATCGAGGGCTGCACCGCTCCTATTTATAACTCAGATTCTCTTCACAGTGCAGTGGTCGAAATTATTGTCAAGAAGAATGCTCGCGTTAGATACACGACCATTCAAAACTGGTCGAACAATGTCTACAACCTTGTAACAAAGCGAGCGATTGCCCATGAGGGGGCAACCATGGAGTGGATTGATGGCAACATCGGCTCCAAGGTCACCATGAAGTATCCGAGCGTCATTCTGGCTGGTGAATATGCTCGTGGAGAGACGCTGTCGGTGGCTTTCGCGGGAGAGGGCCAGCACCAGGATGCTGGTGCCAAGATGATTCATCTTGCCCCCTACACCACAAGTTCGATTGTTTCTAAGTCGATTGCTCGCGGCGGAGGAAGAACCTCCTATCGAGGTGAGATCCGCGTAAACCCAGGAGCTCACCACTCAGCAAATACTGTCCGCTGTGATGCACTTCTTGTCGATACCATTTCCCGCTCGGATACATATCCTGCGAATGACATTCGTGAGGATGATGTGTCCATGGGCCACGAGGCAACCGTGTCCCAGATCAGCGCTGAGCAGCTTTTCTATCTGCAGTCTCGAGGAATTGCTGAAGATGAGGCTATGGCAATGATTGTTAGAGGCTTCATCGAACCAATCGCCAAGGAGCTACCGATGGAGTATGCCCTGGAGCTAAACAAATTGATTGAGATGCAGATGGAAGGAGCCGTCGGATAGTGGCTCAACACGGTGCAACTGCCCATTCCCACGGAGCGCCAATTCAGACAAGAAGCGAGCGGCCCAGGTCGACTTCTCCTGCGGATTTTGCAGAGGTAAGCAAACTTCAAGAAATCTGGAAATACGTTCCTCTGGATAAGCTGCGCGGACTAGATGCAGATGTAATGGGAGAGATTTCCGTCAGTGAGATCGAATTAGATTTGAACACGGGGATTAAGTCCGAGTGGATTGACTCGTCTGATGCGCGCGTAGGAACTGCTGGTCTTCCCGAAGATCGAGTATCCGCGGCTGCTTGGACTAATGCGTCAAAGACTCTCTTTGTCGAAGTGCCGCAAGACCAAGAGTTCGAAACTCCAAATTTCATTAAGGTTTCACCGGTAGATGCTCAAGCTAAAGCTCTGCACATCGTTCTGAAACTCAAGCAGCATTCAAAGGCAACATTTGTCATCGATCACCTTGGGGTCGGTGTGCTGGGGGAGAACGTGGAGATTATTGTCGAAGATGGAGCTGAGCTGAATCTCGTTTCGCTTCAGGAGTGGTCCCAGGGTTCCACACATGTCTCTGCTCAGTTTGCCAAGCTTGGAAGAAGCGCCAAACTCAAGCATGTCGTGGTGAGCATGGGTGGAGATCTAGTCCGGATTGTCCCTTCTGTAAGTCTTAGCTCTCCCGGTGCTGAGGTAAACATGTTTGGTGTTTACCTTGCGGATACTGGAAACTACTTCGAACACAGGCCTTATGTAGACCACAGCGCAGAGAACTGCGTTTCCAACGTTGCATACAAGGGAGCTTTGCAAGGAGCAGGTGCTCACACTGTATGGGTGGGCGATGTCTTGATTCGCGAAACTGCGGTGGGCACCGACACATACGAGCTGAACAGAAATCTACTTCTGGTCGATGGTGCACGAGCTGATTCGGTTCCGAACCTAGAAATCGAGACTGGAAAGATAGCCGGAGCCGGCCACGCAAGCGCATCCGGTCGCTTTGACGATCAGCAGCTTTTCTACCTCATGGCCCGTGGCATAGACGAGACCACTGCCAAGAAGCTCGTGGTGCGAGGTTTCTTGAGTGAGATCATCCAAAAGATTGAAATCGAGGATGTTGAACAAAGACTTATCGCCGTAATCGAAACCGAGTTAGAAAAGGCTGGAAGCTAATGGCCGTAAGAATTTGCGCCCTGGCAGATCTCAAACCAGGAAAGGCAATCCGCGTCAAGATTGGTGATCATGCACTAGCCATCATTCGCACACCAAATGGAGACGTAAAGGCTCTGGATGACAAGTGCTCACACGGCGAGATTTCCCTTTCGGAAGGCTTTGTTGACAACGAGACCATCGAATGCTGGGCCCACGGGGCGAAGTTTGACCTGAACAGTGGCAAACCACTGTCATTACCCGCTTATGAGCCCGTAAATACCTACGGGGTGCTCATTGATAACGACGAGATTTTTGTTGAATACGAAGGATAGGAAGCCATGTCAACTCTAGAAATCAAGAACCTGCACGTCTCAGTTATAACTGATCAGGGGAGCAAGGAGATTCTGCGAGGGATTGACCTAACAATCCGTTCCGGAGAGATTCACGCGATTATGGGCCCCAATGGTTCTGGCAAGTCAACGCTTGCCTACTCAATAGCCGGACACCCGAAGTACGAAGTGACCGAAGGTGAAATTCTGCTCGACGGTGAAAACGTACTAGAGATGAGCGTTGATGAAAGAGCCCGAGCTGGACTGTTTCTGGCAATGCAGTATCCAGTTGAAGTACCCGGTGTTTCCGTATCAAACTTTTTGAGAACCGCAAAAACAGCAATAAGCGGCGAAGCTCCCAAGCTGCGCGAATGGGTATCGGACCTAAAGCAAGCTATGGGCAACCTTCGCATGGACCCAGACTTCACTGAAAGGAATGTGAACGAGGGGTTCTCCGGTGGTGAGAAGAAGCGTCATGAAATTCTTCAGCTAGAGCTGCTAAAGCCAAAGATTGCCATTTTGGATGAGACGGATTCTGGACTCGATGTTGATGCTCTAAGGGTTGTGTCTGAGGGAGTAAATCGCGCTCACAAAACCAACAACCTTGGCGTACTTCTAATAACTCACTACACCCGAATTCTGAACTACATCAAGCCTGACTATGTGCACGTATTCGTTGCCGGCAAGCTTGCCGAGCAGGGCGGAGCCGAACTTGCAGAAAGGCTTGAGAACGAAGGTTACGATCGCTACCTGCAGGCCCAATCATGAATGCCAAAGAGTTAGCGCCTGAAAAGTATGACCAGGTTCTGGAGGCCATGAAGAACATCATCGACCCAGAAATCGGAGTGAACATTGTCGATCTTGGACTTGTTTATGGCTTACAGGAATCCGAGGATGGGGCACTGCTGATTAACATGACCCTTACCTCTGCGGGTTGTCCGCTTACGGATGTCATCGAGGAGCAGACTGCCGAGGCTCTGGATGGCGTGGTCGAAGCTTTTCGAATCAACTGGGTTTGGATGCCGCCGTGGGGTCCAGAAAAAATCACAGAAGATGGACGCGAAATGATGCGCGCCATCGGTTTTTCAATTTAGCGAATTAGTTTCCAGGCGATTGGCAGTAGAGCTGCAGCAGCCGCTGCCTTAACTGCATCCCCGATGAGAAACGGAACCACTCCACCTAGCATTGCCTGCGTGAAGGAAAGGCCAAGACCTACCATCAGCCAACCTGCTCCAAAGGTGTAAATAATCAGGCTGCCTAGAGCGAAAACAATGCCAACACTTAGGGGAGTTTTTGCCATTCCGCGAGTAGCCAGATATCCAACAACAGCTCCGGCGACTACGAAACCAAGTAGATATCCGGCAGTTGGCATCACTGCGCCGAGAGCCTTGGCACCGGCAAAGACTGGAAGCCCAGCAGCACCCATAGCGATATAGAGACCCATTGAACTGATTGCTCTAAGCGGACCCATGGCGGCTGCGATAAGCAGGACGGCCAATGTCTGAAGGGTCATTGGTACTGGATACATCGGGATTTGTATCTGGGCGAACAGAGCAGTGATCAGTGCACCGCTGAGGACTAGCACCACATCGCTAGAAAGGCGTCTGGGTAGTACTCGGTCGATCAGTGTGACTTGCATAACGCTCATGTCAGTGCCTCTCTCTTTGGCAGAAGTTTACTGGTTTGCGTCTTCGAATTCAGCATCCCTGTCGGCCTGCTTGATTCTCCGCTGCTTCTTGGGAACAAGTCCCTGCGCTTCGGCCAGAAGTCTTCGGTCATTGCGATAGGCCCAAAAGAATGCAATGAAGGCCATGATGCCAAAGAGCACCCACTGAATTGCATATGACAGATGGTTACCTTCATTCAACGAGGGCTTAGGCATGGGCATAGGAGCTGCTGCGTAGCTAGGAGTTTCGCTGACTAGTCTTCCGTAGAAATCAGTGATCACCTCGGCATTTGTATCTAGTCTCGCAGCCGCCTCTTGCAAATCAATCGATGCGAGAGTTTCAGCTTGATCGCGGCCCAGACTTTGTTCGCCAGCCCTTACTCGAACGACAAGCTCATGGGAGGCTGGACTAGGCAGGGGATTTGATTCGGGTTTTGTCAGCTCTGATGAGGCGATAAGCCAGCCTCGTTCAATAAATAGTATTCGTCCGTCTGTCAGTGTCAGCGGGACCAACTGCAGAAAACCCGCCTGACCTGAGAGTGGTCGATTGCGCACCAGCAGGTAGTCATCTGGGAGATAGGTTCCTTGGACTTCAACCGGTAGCCACTCCTGAGGTGATCGGCCATTGACGATAGAGAAATTTAGTTCTTCAATCGCAATCGGCGCTCTGTCGTAATTTGCAATCACCTGATTAATAAGTTCGACCCTCTCCTCGCGACGAGTGAATTGCCACCAGCTGAGAAGGGACGTTGCGATAGAAAACAGCACTACAAGGGCCAACCACGGGGCCCAGCGTCTAATCGTGCTTATGCTCAAGAGTTTTGGTTCCTAAAAAGAATTTTCTTGCCTCAAGATAGTCAATCAGATACCGGATGTGCTCATCGCACCCGGCCCAGGTCTTGACTCGATCAGGGGAGTGAACCTTTGGATTGCGCCACTCAATCAGCGACTTTGCTTCAGCCTGGCAGCCTGCTCTAGAGCACTTAGCTCTCATCGATTTTCATATCCGATGCCTTAATGGTCACTTTTGGAGCCAGACGATCACTCTGCTTGCTGCTTTTTCCGCCCTGGGCGTTTGCCAGAACCACCGCGAAGTAGGGCAAGAATATGGCTAGGGCGAAGAAAACCCACATCAGGATTCCGGTCGAGATGACACCAAGAATTATGCAGAGCGTGCGGATACCCATGGCGATGGTGTAGCGAATCATCCGCTGTTTCCGCTCTTGTTCGGGCGATAAATCCAGCGAAGTGACGCTTTGTCGCTTGGCCAACTGAGCTCCCTGCTTGCTCGTCTATAGACTTTGCTAACGATAACGCGATGCGGGCAAGGCTATTCCCTAAAAAAGGAGAAAGATTGAGCTCCAGAACAGCACTGGTAACCGGTGGTAATCGGGGGATTGGTTACGCCATTGCAGAAGAGCTAATTGCCGCCGGTCACAAAGTAGCCGTCACGGCTCGCTCAGGTAGTGGCCCAAAGGGTTCTCTAACCCTCGCCGCCGATGTCACCGATGGCGAGAGCCTCGATCGAGCAATTGCTGAAGCCGAAGAAAAGCTGGGGCCAATTGAGATTTTGGTTGCGAACGCCGGAATTACCCGTGACACTCTACTGCTTCGCATGAGCGATCAGGACTTTGAAGAAGTTATCAATACCAATCTCTCAGGTGTGTTCAGGGTCATAAAGCGAGTTACGAAGTCAATGCTGAAGGCAAAGTTTGGACGAATCATCATGATTGGATCGGTGGTTGGTCTATACGGAAGCGCTGGACAGGTTAATTACTCCGCAAGTAAGAGCGCGCTGGTTGGTATTGCCAGGAGCATTTCGCGAGAGCTGGGCGGCAAGAACATTACCGCCAATGTTGTAGCGCCAGGTTTTATAAATACGGATATGACAGCTTCGCTTCCAGATGATGTGGCTGAGCGATATAAAACGCAGATTCCTGCTGGAAGGTTCGCTGAACCGCAAGAGGTTGCCAAAGTAGTTACATGGTTAGCATCCGATGATTCGTCATATATAACAGGCGCAGTAATACCGGTTGATGGCGGACTAGGAATGGGTCACTAGTCTTGCTACAAAAGTTGGAAAGGTAAGAAATTGGGAATTCTCGAGGGAAAAAAGATTCTGGTTACCGGTGTTCTCACGGAAGCCTCAATTGCCTTTTCCGCTGCCCGGCTGGCACAGGAGCAGGGTGCCGAAGTTCTTCTCAGCTCATTCGGAAGAATGCTGCCGATCACCCAGAAGATTTCGCAGCGACTACCGAAAACGGCAGAGGTAATTGAACTGGATGCAGCAAGCGATGAAGACCTCGCCGCACTCGCTGGAAGAGTGAAAGAAACGATCGGCTCTCTTGACGGAATTGTTCACGCGATTGCCTTTGCTCCGCAGACAGCCTTGGGTGGGAATTTCCTAGAGACCGAGTGGTCTGATGTCGCAACGGCAGTCCAGGTTTCTGCCTATTCGCTGAAGTCAATAACTATGTCCGCACACTCGGTACTCAACAATCCCAGCTCCGTGGTTGGACTAACTTTCGATGCTTCTGTCTCCTGGCCGGTTTATGACTGGATGGGTGTTGCCAAGGCAGCTTTCGAGTCGACGTCCAGATATCTTGCACGTTACCTTGGCAAAGATGGAATTCGTGTGAACTTGGTTTCGGCGGGACCCCTTAGAACCACAGCAGCCAAGGGAATACCTGGGTTTGCAACAATGGAAGAACTGTGGACCGATCGAGCACCGCTTGGCTGGGACCTCAGCAACACAGAGCCCGCGGCAAAAGCGCTGGTTGCTCTTCTTAGCGATTGGTTCCCAGCAACCTCAGGTGAGATCATCCACGTTGACGGAGGACTGCACTCAACAGGTGCCTAGGGCAAAAGTCCAATCAATTGCCGTAAATCTCTGATCTCAATACTCACATCTGCCACTTCGCGCAGTTTTGGTTTTGCACAAAAAGCTATACCTAGTCCGGCAGCTTGAATCATGTCGATGTCATTCGCACCATCACCAACGGCAATGGTTAAGTGACTTTCTATAGCCAGGTCACTGCTGAGTTTGCGAAGAAATTCAGCCTTGGCCACTCGATCGACAATGGATCCCAAAACTTTCCCGGTTAGTTTGCCATCTTGGACTTCTAAGGTATTTGCGAAAACATGGTCCAAATTGAGCTTTGTTTGTAGCGGTTTAAGCAGCTGAGTGAAGCCGCCGGAGACTGCCGCTGCAACTCCTGATCTTTCCTGTATGGCGGCAATTAGCTCTGCCGCACCAGCTGTGGGTCTTAGCCTCTGAGAGGTTTCATCCAGAACGGACTGGGGCAAACCCTTGAGAGTGGCAACTCTTTCGGTAAGCGAGGATGCGAAGTCGATTTCACCTCGCATTGCCCGATCCGTTATCTGGCTAACGAGGTCTTTTGTTCCGGCGCGTTCAGCCAACAGATCAATTGCCTCATCCTCGATCAGGGTTGAGTCAACGTCGAAGACAACCAGAAACCGAGCCACTAGT
The DNA here is from genome assembly GCA_039799865.1 of Actinomycetota bacterium. Classification (GTDB taxonomy): domain Bacteria; phylum Actinomycetota; class Actinomycetes; order Actinomycetales; family Microbacteriaceae; genus Aquiluna. The sequence goes on from JBDLRV010000034.1 coordinate 41,434, forward strand.
TCTTCCTGAGCATTTTGGACAGGCAGCATTCAGAAGGAGCGAATTGCGGCCTTGAGGTCATAGGCAAATGTTAGTTCTTTGCCCCATTACTCGCACGCCTTGGGGGAGCATGTGCCTTGGGAAGATAAGCTAAAAAGCGATGTCGAGCGTAATCAATCTTGAGAATGTATCCATAAGGCGATCAGGTCGCGACATCCTCAGTTCTGTGACATTCAAAATTGAATCAAACGAACGCTGGGTGATTATTGGCCCCAATGGGGCAGGAAAAACCACTCTGCTTAGGGTCTGCGCTGCACAGATTCAGCCCTCTGAGGGCCAGGCAACAGTCCTTGGCCAAAAAATTGGTGCGGTAAATGTGTTTGAGCTCAGGACACGTATTGGATTTGCATCTTCAGCCATGGCCTACCAAATACCAAATAGTGAAAAGGTCCTCGACGCAGTCATGACTGCCAGTTATGGAATTGTCGGGCGCTGGAACGAAGACTACGAGGCGCTAGATGAAAGGCGGGCTCGCAGGGTGATGGCAGAGTGGGCCCTAGCCGGTTATGAGGATCGCCCCTTCGGAACACTCAGTGATGGCGAGCGCAAGCGAGTTCAGATAGCCAGAGCAGTAATGACGGATCCTGAATTACTGCTCCTAGACGAACCAGTGGCTTCCTTGGATCCGGGTGCGAGAGAACAAACGATCAAGCTCCTCGCAGGATATGCCGCATCGCCTATGGCTCCTGCAATGGCGATGGTGACTCATCACCTTGAAGAAATTCCAACCGGTTTCACCCATGCTCTGATTCTGCAAGACGGCAAGGTTCTGGCCAGGGGAGAGCTATCCTCAACTCTCACCTCAGGAGCAATTTCTGAGGCATTCCGCTACCCATTGCGGGTAGAGATGGAAGCTGGCCGCTACCGAGTCCTAGGCGCCTAGCCAGAGGCTCGAATACCTGCTAATCTTGAGCGTTCTATAAACCCCCAAGAAGGAAAAATGAAGGCTGACATTCATCCTGCCTATGGCCCAGTGGTCTTTCGTGACCTTGCCTCAGGCTTTGCCTTTCTAACCCGTTCAACTATCACCACTGACAAAACCGTTCAGTGGGAGGACGGAAACAGCTACCCGGTTTACGATGTGGAAATTAGCTCTGCTAGCCACCCGTTCTACACAGGTAAGCAGAGAATTCTGGACTCAGCTGGAAGAGTCGAGCGCTTCAACGAGCGTTACAAGAACTTCAGCTAGCCCTTATCGGCCATCCGATTTCCGCCCGGTTTACCGGGCGGTTTTCTTTTGCTAGCCAGTCGTGAAAAGACTTAGTCCACTTCTCAGACCACTGAACCTGCAGAAGGTGCAGATCATCAATTGCAACATCCAGCTTGGGGTATTTTGCGGCCTGAGCTTGCGCAAGACGTCCTGCCGCTACCGCATCTGCAGTTGAGTTATGGGCATCCTGCAGCTCGACACCATAAAGGGAGCAAAGAATAGACAGATTGCGTTTGCCCGAACCAAACCTCAGTTCACGATCAATCACCAGTGGATCAATCACTGGCTTTGGAGAAAGTGGAGCTAGGTCGTACCGCACGGCCTCTTCCTTCAAGATGGTGAAGTCATAAGGAGCGTTAAACGCAACTAGCGGCATCTCGAGATTGAGCTCTTTCAATCGAGAAGTTATTTCGGTAACAGCAGCATCAGCAGCAATTCCATCGGCAACGGCTTTTTCGGTAGTGATGCCATGAACACTGGTAGCAACTTCAGGTATAGCAATCCCTGGGTTTACCAACCACTCGATCTGCTCGGTCACCTCGCCATTGGCGTCTAGTACCGCAACACAAGCGGTGACAATCCTTGCTGTTGCTAGATCTAGTCCTGTGGTTTCGAGGTCAAACACTGCCAAGCGCTTTGCCCAAGTTGGCAGATTCTGAAATTCAAGATCAAGCAATGTTTCTCCTTGGTGAAACGATAGTGGTCGCCGCCGACAACCTAGACTGGGTCCGTGCAGGTGTTGAAAACTTCGCCAGAGAGACTGTTTCGATTAGCTCAGATGCGAATTGAAAGAGCCGATGTTGGCAGTACCGCTACCTGGACTATTGGTGATGGTGGACCAAGGGTTCTGCTCATTCATGGATTCAGAGGCGATCACCACGGCCTACTCGGAATTGCTGGTGCAATGCCGGAGGTGCGATTTGTTATTCCTGATCTGCCTGGTTTTGGAAAGACTCCTGCACTCACATCAGCCAGCAACCTTGATGCCTACGGCCAGTGGCTGGTGCAGTTTTCTCATCAGGCGGGTCAGTTCGATGCCGTGTTGGCTCACAGCTTCGGCACGTTGGTCTTAGCCAATGCGCTCAGCAATCAAATGCATGCAAAAAAAGTCTTGCTGCAAAATCCAATTACTTCAAACCCCAGAAAGGGTCTAATTGCCAAGGCTGCTGACCTTTACTACGAACTTGGTTCTGATCCGAAATCAAATCTTCTGCGGTCCCAATTGGTCGTAAGGGGAATGTCGATTGCTCTTTCAACCACTATCAGGCCAGGGCTGAGAAGGTTTATTCACCAGCAACACGCCAACTACTTTTCGACTTTTGACAATAACCAGGCTCTTTACCAGGCCTATCAGGCAGCTTCCAGCTCCAATGTGTTGGATTATGTGGCAGGGCTTCCTAAAGCACTGAGAATCGTTGCAGGGGAGAGAGACGTCGTGGCACCACTTAGTGGGCAGAAAAAACTTGCCGAACTTACATCCGCTCCACTTCGTGTAATCCCAAAGACAGGCCACCTCACACACTACGAGACACCTGCCGAGGTTGCCGAAGAACTAGCTCATCTTCTGGAGAGCTAGTGCAAGGTCTTTGGTTTGATGGTCGTTACATTGACCCCGTTCATCCCGATGGAATTTCTCGATTTTCTCTTGGACTTATTGAAGCGACCCTGAAGTTAACTGAATTGACTGTGATGATTTGCAGTGAGGAGCAAAAAAAGCAACTACCTAATCATCCAAACCTTCGGATTTATCAGACAAATCCTGTCTCCTCACCGGCAGAAGTTTTGCAGGGACTGAGGCTAAACAAGGAAGATGTGAAGGTTTTGTTTTCTCCGATGCAAACGACCTCTGGCCTTGGGAGAAAGTTCAAACTTGTCTATACGCTTCACGATCTGATCTACTACCGCCACAGAATTCCGCCAGCGGAATTCAACCCCTTTATTCGACTAGTTTGGTTTATCTATCACCTCAGCTACTGGCCCCAGCGCAGAATTCTAAATCTTGCCGATGCTGTAGCCACTGTCTCCGAGACCACTAAAGAGCAAATGGAACAGGCGCGACTGACAAAGCGGCCGATTTACGTGATTCACAATGCCGCGGAAAATCCTGAGCGTGTAGAGAAGGAACCCAGACACGACAGTCGTGACCTGGTGTACATGGGAAGCTTCATCGGATATAAGAATGTTGAAACCCTAATACTAGGTATGCAACACATCCCGGATCACACTCTTGTCTTACTCAGTCGCATAACTCATAAGCGCAAGAGACAGCTGCAATCCTTAGCCGATGAGGTTGGGGCTAAGGTGCGATTTGAAAACGGCGTGACGGATGACGAATATCATGAGTGGCTCCACCACAGCAAAGCCCTAGTAAGCGCTTCGCTCGATGAAGGATTTGGAATTCCAATCGTTGAGGCAATGTCTCGTGGCTGTCCAGTTGTCCTCTCTGACATTCGAATTTTTGAAGAGGTAGCTGGTCCTGCAGGACTGCGCTTTGCACCAGAGGATCCAATAGCCTTTGCGGAACAGGTGAAAAGACTCAGTGACCAACAGGTATGGGCTTTGCAGTCTGAACTTGGATTAGACCAGTCTCAGTTCTTCACGTGGGAGGACAGTGCGGAGCTCCTAGTGGAACTTGCCGAGGAACTAACTGCCTAGCGGCCTTGGTGACCAAGCGTCCAGAGCCCACTGCTGCTTCCTTCTTACAACATGCAGCGACGCATTATCTAGTCTTTCTCCCTTGGGAGGCACCTCTCCGGCTGTCACAACATGCAAGACGAACCTAATGAGAGCGCCGTGACTGACGGCCAAGACTTTCTTGCCGGGGAAGTTCTGCTCCACAAAATCAAGCAGTCTTTGTGAGCGATCCATAATCAACTTCGTGGATTCTGCGCCGGGAATGTCGTCTAGGTGCGAATACTTACTGTTCCACTCCTCATAGAGCATGCCCTCACCAATTCCAAAGGCCCGCTCCAGAAGAAGATCTTGGGTATGAATTTCAGAAGTGCCTAACTGAGAGGCAATTATCTCTGCACTTTGTTTTGCCCGGCTCAGAGGCGAGGAAAGAATAAGGTCCCATGAGTCCTTGGCAATTATCTCTGCAGCCTTGCTGACCTGATCTATGCCTGTTGCATTCATGGGAATGTCGGCGGTGCCCTGAAGTCTTAGATCGATATTCCAGTCAGTCTGTCCGTGTCTAAACAGACCCAGTACGGTCTCGCTCAAGCGAATATCTCCCTAAGAACTATCGATGTCGATGCATTTATTTTGACACTGACAAAACCATCGGCTTTGGTGGGTCCAAGATTCACAACTACCACTGGCTTTTCCTGATTGATTGCCTGCTTCACGAGCCGAAGTCCCGAGTTCACGGTGAGAGAGCTGCCGGCCACCAGAATGGCCTCTGCCTCCAAAATCATCTGCTCTGCCTCGCCGACGCGATCTTTCGGAACCTGCTCACCAAAGAAAACGACATCTGGTTTGTAGTGAGCACCGCATGAGCAGTTAGGAACCCTGAAACTGGTGTCAACGTCAACCTCGGCATCGCCATCCGGAGAGAACTCCACAATCTGATCCTTTGTCATTTCCGGATTTAGCTGCTTAATCAACTCATCCATTTCTGACCGGGTGATTCTCTGCTGGCAACTAACGCAGGAGATGCGGTCTAACCTTCCATGAAGCTCAAGGACATTTCTAGAACCTGCCTTTTGATGAAGGCCATCCACATTCTGAGTGATGATGCCCCTGACTTTTGAATCACTCTCGGCATTGGCAAGCGCGAAGTGACCGGGATTTGCCTGAGCAAGTGCAATTCGATTAAACCCAACAAAGCTTCTTGCCCAATAGCGAGCTCGATTTGTCTCGGATGACATGAACTGGTCAAAGGTCAAAGGGTGCTTCTGGACACGACCCTCACCGCGATAGTCGGGAATTCCGCTGTCGGTTGAGATTCCAGCGCCAGTTAGGACAAGGACAGCCTTTCCATGAAATATCTCACGAGCATGTTCGATGCTGTAGGCGATGGCGGGGGATAGGTCTGTCACCTGAGTGATTCTACTTAGAGCATTTGTGTCCGAAGGGGGACTTGAACCCCCACCCTCTAACGAGGACTAGCACCTCAAGCTAGCGCGTCTACCATTCCGCCACCCGGACTTGCCGAGCTAAGAATCTACCACGAATGAATGCCGCAAAGACTGCCAAGATGTTTGGTAGTTAGCCGCTTAGCCGCTACCTTTTTAGGTATGCAAGAAGATCCAGCCGTAGCACTGCAGAAGTTTGTATCAGCACTTGAGCGACACCTGGCAGTTGCTGCCTCCAAGCGCGACGGATCAGATGATGCCATGAATCGTGCCTACGACCAACTGCTAGACGCCTTTCTTGGTTACGAAGAGGCACTTCAAGAAACCTATGGGGAATATCTTCCGTTTGAGCAGGCCGAGGATCAGTGACATTACTTGAGGCCCTAATACTTGGGCTTATTCAAGGGATAACCGAATTCCTACCGATATCATCATCGGCCCATGTGCAAATCGCTCAAGAACTAATGGGCACTTCCACCCTCACCAAGCCGCAGCTAACTGCCTTTATAGCCACTATTCAGATTGGCACTGAGCTGGCAGTGATTACTTACTTTGCCAAAACACTTCTTGATATTGCGAGGGGCTTTATTAGAGACGCCCTCAAGCCCTGGAGCAGGCAGGGTGAGAAGTCAAAGCTAGGTTGGCTGATTATCCTTGGCTCTTTGCCAATTGCAATTTTGGGACTCACATTTCAAGATCAAATTGAACAGGATGTTAGGCAGCTGTGGGTAATCGCCATCACGCTGATTGTGTTTGGAATTCTGCTTGGGGTCGCGGATTTGGTTGGAAAGAAAGAAAAGAACATCTCGGAGCTTAATGTGAAGAGCGGTCTTGCATTTGGGTTCGGTCAAGCCCTGGCTCTGATTCCTGGTGTATCAAGATCTGGAGGCTCGATCACAGTTGGTTTGATGCTGGGATTCACCAGAGAGGCAGCTGCGCGCTACAGCTTCTTGCTTGCAATACCAGCAGTATTGGCCGCGGGGACGTATCAGTTTGTAAAAAGCTTTGGTGACTTACCACCGGATCTGCTTTTGGCAACAATGTTTGCAACCCTGATTAGCTTTGTTACTGGCCTTGCTGTTATCGCGTGGCTTTTGAAGTATCTAATTCGCGGAACATATCTGCCGTTTGTGATTTGGAGAATCTTGGTGGGAAGCTTTCTGATTGTGCTTCTAACCACCGGATCTATCTAGGCCTTGTCTGGTGATTCAGGGCGCTGACGCAGGTATCGCTCAAACTCCCTAGCCAGCTGATCTCCCGAAACCTCTTCGCTATCAATGTCGTCCCTGTTTTTCTCCAGCTGGGTGACATAGGCAGACATTTCGTCATCACCCTGCGCCATCTCATCAATTGAGCGCTCCCAATCAAAAGCCAGGCTCGCCAGATTAGATGTGTCGAAGCGAAGATCAGTGAGGGTTGCAAGTTCATTCAGAAAGGTGAGAGCCGCCTTTGGATTAGTGGTGTTGTGAACGTAGTGGGGAACCGAGCCCCACAGAGACAGCACCGGTATTCCCTCGGCCTCGAAAGCCTGCGCGAGCACCGTCAGAATTCCAACTGGGCCTTCATAGCGAGAAGGTTCAAGGTCAAACAGTTCCTGCAGCGATTCATTCTGCGAACTTCTAAATATCTGCATGGGCCTGGTGTGAGGAACATCTGCGAGCATGGCACCCAGCATGATGACGTAGTCGATTTCTCGATCCTGAACCATCTCCAGAATTTCTCCCGCAAAACTCAGCCAGCGCCTAGAGGGTTCCGTTCCAAGAAGTAGATAAAGATTCTCCCAGCCTGGGTTTTGGGAAATCTTTGCTGGTGATGCTTGCAGAAGCTCGCACCCTGGCCATGAAATAATCCGATTCCCTTGGGCATCAAACTCGACCATGGGACGAGAGAACTGAAAGTCGAAATAATCTTCTGGATCAACCGCATCGAGAGTCTGAACATCGAGCTGTTCGGCGATGGCCTTCAGGGTTCCCGAAGCGCCTTCGGTGGCATCATTCCAACCCTCGAACGCAACGAGCAGTATTCGCCCAGCCAGCATCTAACTCCTTAGCCCTAGGTGAAAACTCTAGTTGACCCACAAACTAGACTTGCCCAGATGTCAAAAAACCCCTTTCCTAAGGCTGTCCTATGGGACCTGGACGGAACTCTTATTGATTCCGAACACTACTGGGCCATTAGTCAGTCGAAGCTTGCCGTTCACTACGGAGCTCAGTGGACAGACGAAGATGAAAAGGGCGTCATCGGCTCGAGCCTGTATGACTCATCAGCGCTTATCAAGCGTAAGTTCGGTATTGAGGACCGCTCAGTCCAAGAAATTATTGATCATCTGACAGACGAAGTCATTGAACAGATGCGTGAGGTCCTTCCTTGGCGACCGGGTGCACTGGAGCTACTGCTCGAACTGCGCCAGCATGGAATCAAGAGCGCAATGGTGACCATGTCTATGCGCCGTATGGCGTTGGCAGTGGTGGAAGCAATTCCTTTTGAAGCGTTTGACGCTGTGATTGCCGGTGACGATGTGAAAAATGGCAAGCCTCACCCAGAGCCCTATCTCATGGCAGCGGAGCGTCTTGGGCTGACACCTCGGGAGTGCCTTGCATTCGAGGATTCAATCACCGGACTCACCAGCGCTGTTGCTGCGGGAACCAACGCGGTTGGCGTGACAAACATGCTTGTGCTCCCGACGGGTCCAGATCGAAAGATTATTGACACACTGGTGGGGCTGCGAGTCGAGAACCTTCATGAATTGAGAATTCATGACTGAGATTTTTAGCCCTGGAGACAGGGTCCAGCTCACCGGACCCAAGGGAAGAATCAACACGATTGTCCTTTCAGAGGGTGGACGTCATGGAACTCATCGAGGAGAAATTAAGCACGATGACATCCTTGGAAAACCCTCTGGCTCGGTCATTGAGAATCAGAATGGTGAGAAGTTTCTAGCTCTCAAACCACTTCTAAGCGATTACGTCCTATCGATGCCTAGAGGCGCACAAATTATTTATCCAAAAGATGCGGGACAAATCATCGTTGAGGGTGACATTTTTCCGGGAGCGGTTGTGATTGAGGCGGGTGTGGGCTCTGGAGCTCTTTCGAGCTATCTGCTTAGGGCAATAGGGGATAAGGGAAAACTTTTTTCCTTTGAATTGCGGGAAGAATTCGCGCAAATTGCCAAGGCGAACGTAGAAAACTTTCTAAGTGTTTCTCCGAAAAACTGGAAGATAACCATCGGAGCGCTTCAAGAAAAACTCTCTGGTGTGGTTAGAGCATCGTCTGCAGATCGGGCGGTGCTAGACATGCTGGCACCGTGGGAATGCATCGCAGAGGTGGAAAAAGCGCTTCGGCCAGGTGGGCTTGTGATCTGCTACGTGGCTACCGCCACTCAGCTCTCGAGAGTCGCAGAAGAGATAAAAGCCACAGGCCGATTCACCTCGGTGATCGCCTTCGAGACGCTTGTTAGGCCCTGGCATCTTGAGGGATTGGCCGTCAGGCCTGAGCACAGAATGATCTCACACACAGGTTTTCTACTAACCGCCCGAAAACTAGCCGATGACGCTCAACTTCCTGATTTCCGCAAGCGCAGGGTAAACAAGGCGGAGGGCTCAGAGGAGGATGCTCAAGAGTGGTTTGGGCTTACAGAGCGGCCAGTTGGGGAGAAAAAATTGAGAAAAACTCTTAGACAGGTCACAACTCAGAGCAATAAGCGGAAGAATTAGCAAGTTACGGGAAAGGCCCCAATTGAAAAAAATAGCACTGGCATCAACTGTTCTACTTCTTGCGGGCTGCAGCGCCCCTGTGGTTGGTGAGGGTGAGTACGCGACAGCGGTTGCCGGCATCGCACCTACCTGTGAATCATTCACTGGGGGCGAGGGAGTTGATCTTATTGAAGCCAGCGGTGAGTTCGGCACTCAGCCAGAGATTTCATTTCCATTTCCAGTAACCGGCGAGGGTATTCAGACCAAGGTCATCATTGAAGGTAATCGTGGACCTATTGTCGGTTCCCAGCGCGTTGCCATGCACTTTGTCGGACTAAATTCTTCAACTGGCGAAGAGTTTCAAGCAAGTGAGTTTGGAACCGAGGACTTTATTTTCCAAGATCTAATTCCTATCACTGAGGAAGATAATCAGCGTCCAGATTTTTGCAAGGCTCTGACTGGCGTGCAGGTCGGTTCTCGAATAGCCGTACTCATGGACCCCATGAGCGTTCACAACGGGAACGGCGTTCCCTCTCTTGGCCTGAGCGAAACTGACGGTGTGGTTTTTATTTTTGACATCATCAAGGCATACCTGCCAAAAGCAAACGGTGCCGCGAGAAATGCAGAGGCTGGAATGCCAACAGTTATCTTGGCTCCAAGCGGACGTCCCGGAATCCAAGTCCCATCATCGGATGCACCAACCGAATTTAGAAGAACAGTGTTAATTGAGGGCACCGGCTCAGCTATTGAGATTGGTGACAGCGTCACGGTCCACTACACAGGTTGGACCTGGGATGGCGAGCAGTTCGATAGCTCTTGGGACCGTCAGGCCCCTGCCGTATTTGATGTGAGCACCGACGGGTTGATTGAGGGCTTTGTGCAAGCACTCGAGGGCGTCAAGGTCGGCTCACAGGTGATTGCTGTAATTCCACCCGATCTCGGTTATGGTGATGTTGACCAGGGTTCGATTCCTGCGGGTTCGACCTTGATTTTCGTGATAGACGTTTTGGGTAAAGACTAAGTTCGGGGGAGCTGTGGCAGGACAATCTCCAGCGGAGCGGCTCTTCACAATTACCTGCTGCCTTATGGCGGCTCCGTCAAATGGACTTACTAAGCAAGCTCTCTATCAGGCAGTCCCGGGTTACCAAAGCGCTGAGAACAATGAAGCACGCGAGCGCATGTTTGAAAGAGACAAAAAAGATCTAAGAGCAGCTGGCGTTCAACTTGAAGCTGTGCAAATTGACGGAGAAATAGAGCGCTACATCATTGCCAAGGGAACCTTCGATTGGCCAAAGGACTTCAAGCTCACTCCAGAACAATTAGGCCTAGTGGAAATAGCAGCTAAGGCCTGGAACACAAAGCAGTTTGCCCAATCGGCCCGTACGGCTCTGGCAAGGCTGAAGTCCCTGGGATACGTGGATGTCAGCCGAGAGTTGAACTACATAGCCCCTCGGCTAGTCGTGAAGCACAAAGCATTCCTCCCGCTGGCCGAGGCAATTGATGAGAGTAAGACCGTGGCTTTTGACTACCGAGTGCCAGGAGATGAGGCAAAGACTCGTGAAGTCAATCCACTTCGGCTTCGGCTTATTGAAGGCGAGTGGGTGCTTCTTGCCCAAAGAGGATCTGAGATTCGAAACTACCTTCTTCGAAGGATTATCGGCAGGGTCAAAAACAGCGGAGTTAGCTTTCCTGCTGTAGCGCAAGAGGTGATTTCAAAAGCAGAAGAAGATCTGGTGCAATTCACAAAATCCAACAAAGCAGTAATTGAAGTTCTAGAAGGAACAGAGGCCTGGTGGCACTTTGGAGAAATGGCGAGGGTTGAACTTACGTTCATGGATGAGGAGCTCCTAGCAGAGGATCTCTTGGAGTTTGGTTCAGAGATAACAGTTTTAGAGCCTGAGTCACTGGTCAACAAACTCAGGCAAAAACTTGAGCGGGTGGTGAGCCAGCATGCCTAGACAGGAAATAGACGGGTCAGAACTGTTTGACATTTCACTTTCTATTGTTGGAGTGATTCTCAACGAGGGCGATCAAACCCTGAAGGAACTAGCTGAAAGATTTGATGTCAGCGAAAAGGTAATCAAGAAGGCTGTCCACGCCATCACAGATAGTGAGGACCTCAAGGAGTGCGCAACTCACTTTCATGAAATCACCGATGAGGATGATGAGGGTTGGATTTCTTTCCGAAGAGAAAACACAAATTTGCAGGGACCTCCTCGACTGAGCAAGCGTCAACTGACATCCATCGCTATTGGCCTTGATTACCTTGCCTCTTTGGAGCAGTTTGCAGGTAACCAACACCTGGCAGACCTAAGGCTCAAGCTCCAGTCTGCCGATGCTGTTGCAACTACTTCGGTTGCTGCAACTCGGATTAGCAATCTGCTGGAACAGATTCACACCGCAATTGATCAATCCGTAACAGTTGACTGCGAGTATCGAAACCAGCGCGGTGACGTTACCACAAGAAAGATTGATCCACTTCTTGTTGAACTTAGAGGTAGAAAGCACTATCTCAGAGGTTGGTGCCACATCAATCAAGAAGTTCGCTCGTTCAGGCTGGATCGCGTGCAGAAAATCTCGCTCACTGACATGTCAATCCCAGAGAGCTCAAAGCGAGCGGCAATTCCAGAAGAAGTATTTGGTAACAGGGTGGAGGAGCAGGTTGTGACCCTGGCCGCAGAGCCTGAAGCCTCCGAGATTTTCTGGAATTTCCCGCTTGCCGAAGAGCCGGTTATAAAAAACGGCAAGTATGTCGGCAAGATCAGAGTAGGAGGTCTCGCAGGACTGCCACGGCACATTGTTCGCTACGGCGGCATGGTGGAGGTAATCGAGCCGAAGGAAGCTCGTCGACTGGTCGTTGAATTTGCACTGACGGCTTTGGGCGAATCTAGCTCACCAAAGGACGAGGACTGATGGATCTCAGCTGGCTTCCGCTTGTGGCCCTCGGAATTGGTCTGTACTTCTTTTTTCTAATGGCCTACCGGCTATGGGTTGCGGGAAGAGCTTTGTTTGGGGCTGCCAGCCGGACCATGAGTCTGTTTGCCGAGCTTCAGCGGTATGACCGATCCGTCCCGGCAGGGAAGCAGGCGGTTACCAATGGCGACCTGGAAAGGGTGGTATTTGAGCGCCGAAAGCTTGTCAATAGGCGCCGTAAGGAGCAGGCAGAACGACAGCGTAGACTGGTGAACCGAATTCGAGAAATCGAAATAGATAAGAGGTGGGCATGAGACTTCAAGGCTGGGAATGGATCATCATTCTGGCAATCGTGCTACTGCTGTGGGGAGCACCGAAGCTTCCTGCGCTGGCAAAAAGTGCGGCTCAGTCAATGAGGATTTTCAAGAAGGAAGTCAACAAGAATCCGCAAGAGCCAGAGGCTAGTGCCGCAGAAGCCAAAGAGGGCGAGAAGAAGCAGGACTAATGGCTCGGCGCAACAACAAAGAGCGCCGAATGAGTCTTGGTTCCCACTTGCGGGAACTGAGAAAACGTCTTTCATGGTCGGCTGGTTTTATAGTCGCTGGCACTGTCGCAGGCTGGTTTCTGTTTGATCCTGTTTTCAAAATTCTTCAGCAGCCGCTCATTGACGTCACTCAAGCTCGAGGGATCGAAGCCATCGTCAATTTCGGAACGGTAGTTTCCGCATTCGACCTTCGTATTCAAGTTTCAATCTTTTTAGGTCTAGTCATGACCGCTCCCGTCTGGCTTTGGAATCTATGGGCGTTCGTTGCCCCAGGGCTAAGAAAACGTGAGAAGAGATTTGCAATTGGATTTGTCGCCTCGGCTTTACCACTTTTTCTAGTTGGAACAACCCTGGCCTGGACCTCGCTACCTGGTTTCGTAGTTGTGCTGATTGGGTTTACACCTGAAGGAAGCTCAAACGTAATTAATGCGAGCGAATATGTCTTGTTTGCCATTCGTATCTTGCTGATTTTTGGACTTGCCTTTGTGATGCCAGTGGTCTTAGTGCTTCTCAACTTTGCTGGGCTTGCCACTGGCAGAGGAATATTAAAGTCATGGCGACTAGCCGTGTTCTTGATCGCGGTGGTTTCTGCTTTAGCCACACCAACGGCCGAACCAATGACGATGTTTTTACTTATGGGTCCGCTGTCTGCCCTCTACTTCTTGGCCGTGGGAATTGCGATGGCAAACGACAAACGTCGAGAGCGTAAGCAGGCAAAAATAGTGGACGCAGATGAACTCGAAGTCGACTGAGCCTTCAGCATCTGAGAGATACCAGCGCGCGAAGCAGACCAACAGATACCAGCTGCTCAAGCTGTTTCAGTCCGAACTTCCTTTTCCACTGGATGATTTTCAGGAGCAGGCCTGCAGGGCTCTTGAGGATGGCAGCGGTGTCCTAGTAGCTGCGCCGACTGGAGCGGGTAAGACGGTAGTGGGGGAGTTTGCAATCCACTTGGCAATTGCCCAGGGACAAAAGGTCTTCTACACAACGCCAATCAAGGCTTTGAGTAATCAGAAGTTCGCTGAGCTCGTTAGACGCTATGGCAAGGAGCGGGTTGGTCTGCTCACTGGCGATAACAATCAGAACTCTGAGGCACAAATAGTAGTGATGACTACCGAAGTCCTTAGAAACATGATCTACGCCAATTCCGAGACTCTCAAGGAGCTTGGGTTTGTTGTCATGGACGAGGTCCACTACCTAGCAGATCGCTTTAGAGGCGCTGTTTGGGAGGAGGTTATCCTTCACCTTCCAAAAGACGTCCTAGTGATTTCTCTATCAGCAACGGTGAGTAACGCTGAGGAATTCGGAGCTTGGCTCGACGAGGTCAGAGGAAACACATCCATTGTTGTCTCTGAGCACAGGCCCGTTCCGCTTCACCAGCATGTGCTGTTTGGCTCGGAAATCTTGGAGCTGTTTGAAACTGGTAGCAACCAGATGCGGGTGAATCCTGAACTCACCCAAAAACACCAGGCTCGAACCAGGGGACCAATTGCCGGTAGAGGTAAGTGGGGTGGAAAGAAATACTCCGGTGCCGATCGCGAGCGAATGCAGCGTCAGTTCCCTCGCCTAGATAAGGCCGAGGTGGTTCAGCGACTAAATGAATTAGAACTACTACCCGCAATCTTCTTCATCTTCTCAAGGGCGGGTTGTGATGCTGCAGTGAGCGCTTGCCGACGTGAGGGCCTAAGACTGACGAGTCGAGATGAGCAGCAAGAGATCAGAGCGATTGTTGAGAATCGCTGCTCTTCCATCTCGGATGAGGACCTTGACACCCTTGGCTATCACGAGTGGCTCGAGTCTCTAGAGAGGGGGTACGCCTCTCACCACGCAGGACTACTTCCGGCATTCAAGGAAGTAGTGGAGGAGCTATTCCTCAGAAAACTAATCAAGATTGTTTTTGCAACCGAGACCCTTGCTCTAGGCATCAACATGCCTGCAAGAACGGTAGTGCTTGAGAGGTTAGATAAATTCAATGGTGAATCCAGGGTGAATATCACCGCCGGTGAATACACCCAGCTCACGGGCCGAGCTGGTCGCAGAGGAATCGATATTGAAGGGCATTCTGTTGTTCTGTGGGGAGCGCAGTTAGATCCGAACATAGTTGCCTCGCTTGCATCAAAACGCACCTATCCGCTGAACAGTTCTTTCCGTCCCACCTACAACATGGCTGTCAATCTGATTTCAGCTTTCGGAAAAGAGCGCGCTGCCAAAGTATTGGAACGTTCGTTTGCTCAGTTTCAGGCCGACCGCTCAGTGGTTGGTCTAGCTCAGGTAATCTCCGATAAAGAATCATCTTTGGCAGGTTATGAAAAGTCGATGGCCTGTCACCTTGGTGACTTTAGAGAATACTCAGCACTTCGCCGAGAAATCTCCGATCTTGAAAAAGAGGCTGCACGCATTAGGTCTCGGTCTGGATCGGATGTTCGACTTTCGAAACAAATGCGGACAATCGACTCAAACCTGGGAAGACTTAGAAAAGAGCTGAGGGCTCACCCCTGTCACCACTGCTCTGATCGAGAGGCACATGCGCGTTGGGGAGAGCGATACCAAAAACTTAAAAAAGAGATAGAGCAGGCACTGGGAAACCTAGAGAGCAGAACTGGACAGGTTGCCAAGGTTTTTGAAAGAATCTGCGATTTGCTAACGCAACTCGAATATCTCAAGGTTGCAGGTGAGGATCTCGAGGTAACCAAGGCTGGAGTTCAGCTATCAAAGATTTATGGTGAGCGAGACCTTCTGATTGCCCAGTGCCTTAAGGCAGGTGTTTGGCAAAAGCTAGACCCAGCCTCTATGGCAACCATGGCTGCGTGCTTGGTCTACGAAGGCAGGGGGGAGGAGTCTGAGCTCGAACCAAAACTCCCAAGAGGTAACTTTCAAGAGGCACTGGCAGCAACCGAGGCTGTCCAGGAAGAGCTCTACGAACTGCAGGGAGAGTATCGGCTTCCAAAGGAGCAGCGCTTGCAGCTGGATATGGCCTGGGGTGTCTATCGCTGGGCGACCGGAGCAAAACTGCAGGATGCACTAAAGCTCACTGGATTATTGGCTGGCGATTTCATTCGTTGGAGCAAGCAGATAATTGATCTTCTCGATCAAATTTCGGTATCAGCCGATGCTCAGGTTGCCGAAACAAGCTATAAAGCAATAGATCTAGTCAAACGTGGCATAGTCGCATACAGCTACTACATCTAAGGACATGGGAAAGATTGTGAAAGACCTACTTTGGAGAATTCCACTGGGAGTCCTCGCGGGTTTGATTGCACTCTATGTGTTTCCAACTGAAAACATCTGGGTTTTAGCGCCACTAATTCCAGCTCTTACTTTTCTTTCAGTGCTAGGTGCAGGCTTTTGGAAGGCCGTTTTTATAGGGTTTATATCTGCCCAAGTTTTCTACGTTTCACACATCGAGTGGATCTCGCTTTATCTCGGTCCCGTTCCGCTCTTTGCTCTGAGCACATTGGTTTCGCTCTACTCCGCTCTGGCAGCCGGTGTCATTGCCTGGGTGTGGAAAAAGATTGGTAAGTCGAATGGTTCGTCCCTAAAGATGGCGGTTCTGCTAGCTGCAATCTGGACTGCGCGTGAATTTGGATCAGGCAATTTTCCATATGGAGGATTCCCTTGGTCTCGTTTATCGATGAGCCAATCCGACAGCTTTCTTTCCAGTTGGGTTTGGTGGGGAGGAATGTCCCTTCTGAGTTTTGTTATCGCGCTGCTTGGCGCATTGTTAGCCCTAACAATCAGACACAGGGGAGCGGTTCCGAAGCTCTCTTTTGCGTTAGTCGCTCTGGGGCTATTAGTTGTGCCACTAGTAACCCCCATCGGACTAACCACCGCGCAGTCTGGCACCAAAACAATTGCAGCCGTGCAGGGAAATGCTAATGCAGGGCTTTTTTCAAATGTCACCCCTGGCACGATTTTGCAAAACCATGCTGACGCCACGGAAATTGTTCTTCAGCAAGAAAGGGAAATTGATCTTCTCGTCTGGCCTGAGAATGCATCTGATCTAGATCCACTGCGCTATCCAGAAGCTAGGGCGGTGATCGAGGGAATCGCTCAGAAGGTTGATGCGCCTTTTACTTTTGGAACTGTTACGAGGAGGGGAGAGGAGAGCTTTAACTCGACCATTCTGTGGCTTCCTGAAACTGGCCCAGTTGACTTCTACGACAAAAGGCAGCCAGTTCCCTTCGCCGAATATGCACCAGACCGAGAATTTTGGAGGATGTTTGCTCCAGAGCTAGTAGACATGATTCCGCGTGGTTACAGCTTCGGTGTGCAAGACGGAATCTATGAGATTGCTGATTTCAAAGCGGGGACTCTAATCTGCTTTGAAATCGCCGAGGACTGGATACTTCGGGACCTGACTCACTCAGGGGCAGAGGTAATTCTCTCTCAGACCAACAATGCTGATTTTGGATACTCAGACGAAACTTTTCAGCAGGCGGGTATTGCCAGGCTTCGCGCAATTGAAACCGGACGCACGGTTGTAAATATTTCAACGGTTGGCTTATCGGCGATTTATCTTCCTAGTGGCAAGGTTCTCAGCGAGGTTGAGTGGTACACGCCGGCAGCGATGGTTGAAGATGTGCCACTTTTCACAGGGCTAACACCTGCTATGTATGTCGGAACCCTGTTCGACTGGATCAATTTAGTAATTGTCCTTTTAGTACTGATTGCGATTAGGTTGCGAAGAAGAGTATGAAGACTCTGGTCATGATGCCAACTTTCAATGAGGTTGAGACGCTTCGTCATACTGTTGAAAAACTTGTTCAGCAAAACCTCGACGTTGACATCCTGATCATCGATGACAATTCTCCCGACGGCACAGGAGCGTTAGCAGATCGACTGAAGAGCGAGTACCAGTGTGTGGATGTCATTCACAGGAGCAAGAAAGAAGGCCTCGGACGAGCCTATGCGGCTGGTTTCAAGTTCGGGTTGGAGAGAAACTACTCAAGGCTTGTTGAGATGGATGCGGATGGTTCACACAGACCGGAGGATCTAGCCAACCTCTTATTGGCAACAGAATCTGCAGACTTGGTTATCGGCTCCAGATGGATTGCAGGAGGAGAGGTTGCTAATTGGTCTTTCCTGAGGCAACTAATTTCAAGACTTG
>JBDLRV010000035.1:0-5081 GCA_039799865.1 Actinomycetota bacterium
AGCTGTCGCACTGTTGACAACGAAAATCAAGAGTGCAGCTCCATCAACCTGGCTCATGCTCTATTCGAGTGGTCTATCTCCCAGCGTTGACTACCACTTCGGCCGCCTAGACACGCAGAAACTGGTCAAGAAGGGAAGTTTCGACGGCTGGATCGAGCAAACCTGGGGTGGTGCTTGGCAAGATTGGTGGGATGCAGGTTTTGCGGGCTGGACATTCCAGCTCTCGCACCTTGCCTCGCGAATAGGACTAATCAAATCCACTAAAAAGCCGTTCTCGCTGGGCACCCCAAAGGTTTACAAACTCGTGCAGTTGCTAGATGGCTGGGAGCCTTATGACACCTTTCGTGATTATCCGGGAAAGTTGAGATGGGGGATTTGGGCATTTTCCCATGCCAGCTATCAAGACGAATTCGATCAGCTTCATCATTCGGATGGAACCTATTTCGCAATCGCCAACGATAGCAACGGAGAGTTGATTACCAGGGATGAGGCCGAATGGGTGGCAATAGAGGTTACTCAAGCCGAAAAGAGTGCAAATGAAGTGACTGCTCGGCTCGGCTATAAATTGCCAGTGAGCACTGTAAGGGATGTTCCAGACGGAGCCCCAGTATTCATCGAAGAGACAATCGCCCTTTTGATGAAATGGGGATTCCTATTCGCCGGGACCGCGAGTTCGGACGCGAGGCTTGATAACGAATCCATCGTTGTACCTGCGGAGTCTCGTTTAGCAGCGAATCAGAGACTTTTCGTCGGCAGGCCTCAAGATCTTTCAATCGAGATGAAAAAGCGTTTTCAAATCTCGGAATCAACAAAATTCGAACCGCCTGGCTATAAGACAGTTCGAACCAAGATGGCTCGAATGCGAGGAAAGTTTTGGCCTTATCTCTACGGGCATGTCGAGACGGAAAGCCCAATTTCGGCAATGAGCGCGACCAGCTCACCTCTGCTAATCAAGAGCGGAAGTGATGTTTTGCTATTTCCTCCTGATTTGGCAAACCCACTCGACAGAAGAGTGACTCACTACCAACTCGGTGCAATTGAGCCTTTTGTTGGGGCCGTTCATCTTCTAAATAACTCGGAGCAAGGAGCCGGTCTTCCCAATCCAGGTTTAGGAGCAGTTCATGAGACGGTCTCGATTGCTGCATGGATAGAGTCGAGCCAACTCTGCATCCTGTTTGGCAATGTGGAATCAGGTTGGATGGGTGATTCCCGGTTCCCTCGAACCGTCTCAGTGACCTTTCCAAAAGAGTTGAGTCAGTTTCAAAAGCTAACACCCGACT
This sequence comes from Actinomycetota bacterium, assembly GCA_039799865.1. Classification (GTDB taxonomy): domain Bacteria; phylum Actinomycetota; class Actinomycetes; order Actinomycetales; family Microbacteriaceae; genus Aquiluna. The sequence continues at coordinate 1,281 of JBDLRV010000035.1, forward strand.
CCGATCCAGCAGACGTGGATGTTTTCGAGGGGGATAAGGTCACAGTCACGGTCACCGTCAAGCCAGAGAGCATGGCTCTAGTTCGCATTGGGAGAGCCTGATGTGGCTTTTGGTGGATTGGGGAACATCCAATTTTCGGCTTTGGACAGTGCAAGAGGGCAAGGTTCAACTGGCCAAGGAGTCGAGAAATGGTGTTGGTCAGCTTCGCGGAAGGGAGGCGCAGCTCAATTTTCTGAGAGATCAGATTTCACAACTTCCAGAATCGCCAAAAACAATCTTCGCTATTGGAATGGCCGGTTCTTCACTGGGCCCATTTCAAACCGACTTTTCAACTACCCCCGCTTCCTTGGTCGACCTGCTGAACACCGCTCAAACATTCGAATTCGTTCTTGAAGATGGTGCTCTGGCAACAGTTCAAGTTACGCAGGGACTCAGAGGGAATGAGACTCCCCCAGACATAATGCGAGGTGAAGAACTTCAGTCCCTGGTAATCGGTGTGAGTGATGGTTACGTTCTCTGCCCTGGAACTCACAGCAAGCTTGTGAGGATTGATGAAAGTCGAGTCGCCGATTTCTCCACTTACATGACAGGAGAGCTCTTTCAAGTCCTACAGCAAGCCCCGGCATTGTCAAGTTTTTTCAATGTGGATTCGAAAGAAGAGGCTAATTACTGGTTTGAGCAAGGCCTGCAACTGCGCCACCTTCCATTATCCTCAGCAATTTTCAGAATCAGGAGGTGGGGTCTCAGCATCCCTAGCTTTGGTGGAGCGAGTCACTTGCTTTCGGGGTTATTGATTGGTCACGAACTCTCTGATGTGAGTCAAAAACTAGCCGGCGCTCAGGTTCATCTGCTGGCCGAAGGACTTCTGGCAGAAAGATACGCGATTGCTCTAGACCACCTGGAGATCACCTATTCCCGCCATTCAGTAGACACCGCGATAGCGACCCTTGCACATCAAATAGACAAATGGATGGGATTGAATGTCTAAATTTGGAACTGCGCTCAAGATAAATCCTCGTATCGCCATTCTCCGGGGTTTAGGTAGGGAACAGGCGTCGCAGATTGCTGAAGTCTTGGTTTTCCATGGAATTCGAATCATTGAGGTGCCGCTTAATCGCGAGGGCGCATTGAAGGCAATTGAAAAAATTAAGGAGACTCACGGGGATTCCGCCGTTGTCGGCGCAGGCACAGTCACCACACCCCAGCGACTCAAGGAAGCGGTTGCAGCTGGCGTCGACTTTTGCCTAGCCCCAAATCTAAACGAAGATGTTGTTCGCTCCGCCGCCAAGAGAGAGGTCGAATTCATTCCTGGCGTATTTACTCCCAGCGAGGCGTTTAGGGCGATTGACTTGGGTTCCAAATCTCTCAAGATTTTCCCATTTGATCAATTTGGATTTAAAGCAATCGGAGCCCTAAGGCAGGTGCTCCCAGACTCCGTGAACTTGATCGGCGTGGGTGGCCTCGAAGTGGGAGATTTAGCCCTTGCACTTTCAAAGGGCTTGGACGGAATCGGTATTGGCTCATCTCTATACAAACCTGAGATGACCCCTTTCGAACTAAATACCTATTTAGAAGAGGAACTTGGAAAAGGATGAATGAGGAATTTGGCGAGCGAATAGCGGTGGTAGTCGGTTCGTCGGGGTCTATCGGCCGGGCAATCGCCGCAGCGCTTCGGGCTGAGGGTTACAAAGTTGTGGGATGGCAGAGGCTCCCGGAGCTCTCCCCGCAACTCGACTACGTGCAAGACGTGGACCTAACGAGTGAAGATTCGATTATTTCAGCGACACAAGAAACCTTGAAGATTTCTCGGCGGGTAGATGTGCTTGTCTATGCAGCTGGGAAACTAAAACTAGCCAAAATTGACAATCTCGAAGTGGCCGATTGGGATGAGATGTTTAGCGTGAATGTGCGAGGACTTTATCTCGTTTGCAAGCATCTCGTCAGAGCCGGGGAAGTCCGGGTGGTTGTTCCAATTGGCTCAGTCGCTGCGCATGTTGGCGCTGACGAATCCTTCGCCTACACGGCCTCTAAGGGAGGGAATCGATCATTGGCCATTGCTCTCGCTCAGGTTTACGCGCCGAAAACTCGAGTTGCATTAGTTTCTCCAGCTTGGGTGGACGGTGGATTTACTGATCAAGTTCGCGACGGTATGGAAGATAAGAGTCGAGTTGAAGAGGTGGCCAAGGAGGTTCACCTCTTGCAGCGGATGTGCACCCCGGCTGAAGTGGCAAACACCGTGGTTTTTGTTGCATCAGAGAAGGCAAGCTTCATCACCGGAACCGAAATTATGGTTGACGGTGGCTTCATGATTAAGAGGTAGCTTGTTCGCGCTATTCTCAGCTGTCTTTCAAGCCCTTGGTCAAGTTAGCTCTGCCCAATCAGCTCGCAAATTCGGTGTCGCCCCTACATTGGCATTTGCATCTCTGACCGCATCAATTGTCGTGGCATCAGTATTTGGGTTATTCGGCACAGACAAGTCTGTGAGTCTTGTTTCGGGGACTCTGGCTGGCCTAGCTGGACTTGTGGGGCTCCTAGTCCTGCTCGCAGCATTCAGAAAAATAGCTGTCGCGGTTGCGAGCGCCGTTGTCGCGGCATCTTCTGCCATTGTGATATCAGGGTGGGATCTTCTAAATGGCTCTCAGGCCAGTGCCACTCAGTTTTCAGCACTCGTATTGTGTTTGGCCTCTCTGGCGCTTCTCTTCAAAGTTACGGACAATCGAAGCTTTGGGAGTGGAGCCCTACTCGCCGTCCTAGCTGGAGCTGCATTCGGGACATACGTAATTTACCTAAGTTTCAGCCCTTCGGGTCAACTGGAACTGGGAACGTTGTTGGTTGCGAGAGTAGTAATTGCGACGCCGATTTGCCTCTTTGTCTTGATTCAAAATTGTTCTAAGAAATCGAGTCTCAATGCTCCACGGCTTGCCTTTTTTCCGGTGCGATGGACGCTGCCGGCAATCTTTTTTTGCTTCTCGCTCTCCAATTTGACAATCTGCTGCTGGTGGGGACCATGGCTGCCGTTGTTCCAGTCATATCGGGAGCAATAGCGGCAATTGGGTTGAGGGAAAAGTTGAACACAAGACAAATAGTTGCCCGCCCTATGCGTTGCGGTTGCAGGGGCGGCTTTGGCGGCGATTTAGTGCAAGTAAGGTCGCCTGGTTGCGCCTTTGGATTTTCCTAACTTTTTCGGGCCGGCTTTCTAGTTAGTCAGTGACCGTTATCGATTTGCGATTGCAACCAGTGAAGACCTTCCTTCCGATGTTCTGGCAAATCCCGACACCCACTACATCGAAAGATTCTTTCGTGAGCTCCACTTGGCGGCAAAAGTTTGGCCAAATAGTCACTCAGGCCATTTCTGGTTTCGAAGGTGCATTTTCGTGGCCCACCTCATTAGCACCAAGTGACCCCCATGTTGAATCGACTCTTTCTGAATCAAGCCGCCCCTTGAAATGCTGCTTGTTGGATTCTGAGTCCAAGGATTTGGTCTTTCCGTCGAGCGCCCATGCCTATCCATAACCAAGCTCATTTTGCCCGCATTGGCTCTGAATGAATGCTTATTTGCACCGAAGGCAGACTGGTTCTGTCGAATTTGTTGCGGTGACCAATCGCTCTCAATTGCCTAATTAAACTAAAAACTCCCTCTCAAAAGAGCTTTCTCAGGCTCTAAATCAAGGGAGCTGATGGCGGAGAATGGGGGATTCGAACCCCCGAGGGCTTTCACCCAACACGCTTTCCAAGCGTGCGCCATAGGCCACTAGGCGAATTCTCCTCGAGCAGTTTAGTTGGCAAATAGGTAATGACCAA
>JBDLRV010000036.1:0-55885 GCA_039799865.1 Actinomycetota bacterium
ATCTCAATTGGAACTTCTACTTCCATGCTCTCGAGGCACCGCGAGCACTCAGATTTAGCAATAGTCTCGCCCTCTACGCTAAGAAGTATTCCCTCGTGAACTGATTCCAAGCGGACGGCTAGTTCAATTGTGGTTCCGCTCTTTACCGCAATTACTTCAGTCCCAAGATCTTCGGTGAGAGAGTGTTCGAGCGTTAGCTCCTTCATTGTTCCAGGCTTGTGCATCAGGTCTTTGACCTGAATTACCAGACTCACTTAGAGCTCCTGGCAACCAGTGCTTGCCTGACACACTCAGTGACATGCTTTGAAACATCTCCTCCAAGAAAAGCCACTTCGCGAATCAGTGAGGAAGAGGTCTGGCTGTATTGGGGTTCGGTTGGTAGGAAGACCGTTTCGACGCCAGTCAAATCTCTGTTCATACTGGCAAACTGCAATTCATAGTCCAGATCCGCTGCTGTGCGAAGACCCTTGATCAAAACTTCAGCACCAAGGTCCTGGGCGACATATGCTAGTAGCCCCGAACTCGATTGCCTTACCTCTATTCCCGATAGACCGAGTTCCTTCAGTGATTCTTGGATGAGTGCGGCTCGCTCTTCTGCGGTAAAAAGATTCTTCTTGTTCGGATTATGGACCACCAGCACTATGAGCTTCTCGCTCAGGTTCTTGGCTCTTCGAATAACTGAGAGGTGTCCCAGGGTGATTGGATCGAATGAGCCCGGGTAGATTGCTATTTTTGCCACGCGACAAGGTTAGTCGCAAAGGGTAGCTACTAAAACTGGCTTCTGATTGCCCATAAATCAGGGAAGACGGGGTGAAAGAGGGTGCTTGATAGGTAGCCAACGCCGCTAGAACCACCGGTTCCCATTTTCTTACCGATGGTTCTCTCAACCATCTTCACGTGTCGATACCGCCACTCCTGAAGCCCTTCATCAAGATCGACCAGTGCCTCACCGACCATGGACGCTTCAGGGTCAGTTCGGTGAATTTCGATAAGAACTTTCTGCACCTCTTCGTCCTCGGTCCAAGGAAGTGTCACATCTCTGGTGAGGGCTTTCTGGGGCATTGGTTTTCGATAGTTGAAGTAGTGCATAGCTGAATCCCAAAGAGATCTTCTTCGCATTGCCTCTTCAACCCTTGTGCGAGCAGCTGAGCCGGGCGTTAGGTGCTCTGCCATTCCCATACCGCTGTCTTTTTCAGCGTCTGCTCCAGCCCGGTCTCTTCGACCAAGCACCGCCTCTAGCTCTCGGAACTGAGCGGATTGAAATCCAGATGCTGAGGAAAGCCGGGAGCGGAAAGAATTGAACTGCAGGGGAGTCATTGTTTCTAGAATATCGAGTTGCGCAACACAGGTCTTCATGATGTTTCGCATTCTCCCCAGAAGCGCTAACGAGCGATGGGTGTTTCCCTCTTCGAGGGACTTCTGCAGGGAATTGGCTTCGTGTAGCAGCTGCTTGAACCAAAGCTCATAAACCTGATGGATGGTGATGAAGAGCAGCTCATCATGTTCTGGGCCATCACTCAGAGGCTGTTGCAGTTGAAGTAGCTCTTCGACTTTGAGGTAGGAAATGTAGGTTATGTGTTTGCTGTGTTCCATCTTTAGGTGACTCGGCTTTCACTCTGACTTACATTTTTGTACTCTCCACTTTGAACAAGATCCCTAAGCCTTGAGAATCCTTCGAACACCTCTAGGTAGGAGGTAGGCAGCGGAGAGATTCCAAGACGGATGGACGCTGGTTCGCGGTAGTCGGGAATTACCTTTTTTAGTTTTCGAAGAGCATGAGCGATGACTTTGGCATCAGGGTGCTTGAGGATTATGTGGCCACCGCGTTTATTGGCATCGCGCGGAGTTCCAAGCGTGAAACCCAGGGGCTCTAGCCATTGATCGTAAAGGTCAATCATCAGCTGAGTTCCCTGGGCTGCCTTAGCCTGAATCTTTTCGATGGTGGCCCTACCAATCATCGAGAATGCAACTTCGACTGCTCTGATTCCAATGATTGAGGGGCTAGCAATCTGAAAACCGCGGATCTGCTGGTTTGGTTCAAAGAATGGACCCATTTCAAATTGTTTCTGCTGAGCAAACCAACCCTGGATTGGAACCTGGAGCTTTTCCTGCAGCTCTTTTCTGACGTAAAGCCAAGCCGGAGATCCTGGGCCAGAGTTTCCATATTTATATGTACAGCCAACGGCCAGGTCCACACCGTTCTTTTCAAAGTCCAAAACTATCGAGCCGATCGCGTGCGAGCAGTCCCAGACAACATAGATGCCAAACTCTCTGGCTAGATTCGTGATTGCCTTTAGGTCCTGCCTGACACCTGAGCGATAGTTGATTGCCTGCAGAGTTAGTAGCGCAACGTCCTTGCTCAGGATAGGCCTTAGGGCGTCGGAAGGGATTTCCTCATCTTCGCTTGCGATGTCAATCGCTCCTGGGCCGCCCATGCCATCGCTATTTAGGGTGATGAGCTCTAGATCAAACTGCTCGGCTATGCCCTGCAGGATGTAGCGGTCGGTTGGAAAGTTAGCGGAATCAATAATTATCTTTTTGCGATTCGGATTTGCTTTGATAGCGGCGACGCAGAGCTGGTAGAAGTTAACGCTGGTTGTGTCGCAGACCAGTGTCTGACCTTTGGATGCCCCTAATGCTGTTTCAGCCAACAGGTCCCCAGCAGTTTGGGCCTGATCTATCCAGTGAGACCAGCCATCCACCAGCTGATTACCCCACTCAGTAGTGAGAAAGCTGTTCACCTTCTCAATAGTTTTCAGTGGCAATCGGCCAAGAGAGTTTCCGTCTAGATAGCAGATCTCTTGATCTGTGAAATAAAACTCACTTCGAAAGCTGGCTAGTGGATCGTTTTGGTCAAGCTCTAAGACTTTGTCCTTGGTCCACGTCGTACCCATGCCTCCACTTTACTCAGACCAGCAGCTGGTGCTTGGCCAGCTCGGCGTACAGGGGAGTGGACTTGACCAGCTCTGAGTGGGATCCCATACCCACCACCTGGCCTTTTTCTAAAACGATTATCTTGTCTGAATCAACGACTGTGGAAAGGCGATGGGCGATGACAACCAGGGTCCTATTTTGAGCAACCGCATCGATTGCCTCGCGCATGCGCTGCTCGTTGGGACCATCGAGTGCACTGGTCGATTCATCGAGTAAGAGAATTGGGGGTTTTGCAAGCAGCGCTCTCGCAATCGCGAGTCTTTGCCTTTCTCCGCCAGAGAGCATGATTCCGCTCTCACCAACTTCGGCATCTAGCCCTGCAGCATCTCGATTGAGAACATCATTTAGATTCACCTGGCTCAGAACTGCTCGCAGTTCATCCTCAGTTGCATCATCCTTACCGAGCAAGAGGTTGTCTCTGATGCTGCCAGCTAGAACTGGGGCATCCTGCTCAACGTAGCCCAGCTGCTCGCGCAGAGTTTTTCTAGAAAACTCAGTCACATCTTGGCCATCCAGCAGTATCTGACCACCGGTTGGTTCATAGAACCTCTCGATTAGTGAGAAGATGGTCGACTTTCCTGCACCAGATGGACCAACGAGTGCAACTCGACTTCCTCTCTCAATTTGGAAACTTACTGAGCTGAGGATTGGTTTTACTTCACCATCCTCCGCGGGGTAGTTGAAATCAACATTTCTAAACTCGATAGCAGAGTTGGTTTTGGCAGATCTCTGATCTGTTTGGCTTTCGGTTTCCTCTTCATCAAGAACCATGATTTCCTGGATTCGAGCAAGTGCCCCAAGGGCTCCCATGACCGAGGTGTAGGCACCGAATGCAGAAATCAGTGGCCCAATCATAAAGAAAAGCAAAATTACAAATGTGACTAGCGATGAGATTGTGGTTGCACCAGTAGCAACTCTCAAACCGCCAAGACCAAGAACAACGATGAATGCAGTGTTGAATGCCACCTGCGCAATTGGCGCGACGGCTGCAGACAGACGGGCGATAGAAAGGCCCTGCTGATAGGCAGCCTCGGCATCCTTATAGATTTCTCCGGACTCTCTGCTCTCAGCTCTGGCCGCTCTGATGGTTCTAATTGCGCTCAGTGCTCGCTCAACGCTGGCCGACATCTGTCCAACTTTTTGCTGAGCCTTCGTTGTTGCGCTTCTAATCTTTCTACCGGTAAATGCGATTGCTCCGACTGCCACAAAAACAACAATGAGAGTTGAACCGAGCAGCAGCGGGTCGATAAATGCCATCACAATAATGGCTCCGAAAAACTGCAGCATTCCGCCCAGCGCATCAACCAGTCCCTGGGTGAGAACTGCTTTCAAAAGCGTTGAGTCAGAACCAACTCTGGAAACTAAATCTCCGATTCTTCTGCGGTCATACTGCCAAATTGGCAGGCGAAGCAGGCGAGCAACCAAAGCCTTTCGAGTGCTGAGCACCACACCCTCACCCGTTTTATATAAAAGGTAAAACTGAAACGCATTCATCACTGCCGAGGCGATGATGAGAGCAACTATGCCAAGGGCCAGAGTCTGAATTTCACGGTTCTGCTCAACGGCACTGATCAACTGACCAATCAGAAGTGGCTGGCCCAGAGCAAGCAGGGAGCCAATCATGGAAAGGATGATCGCGAAGGTTAGGACCTTGCGATAGGGACGCAGGTAGGGAAAGAGGTCTTTTAGCTGCGCCCTTGGACCCTTGTATTCTCTGGACCTTGGGTTCTGGGTGGGGTCGGAATAGTATTCGCTCACTTTATTTTCCAACCTTCTCTTCGTGAAAGCCGTTCCCAAAAATCTTCTCGTTTAGAAGGTAATTAATCTCGGTCAGGGCCAGCGCTTCAGTGTAGGCGGTATTCATGGAAAAGCGCTGGTAGTCAAGCTGTCGAAGAGCAGTCACAACCTTGCGGTTTTTTACCTTAAGAAACATCAGAGTCGTGTTCTTGACCCTGGGGAATTCGCTCAGTATCTGGCCGCAGCCGTATCCAAATACCCTGATTGCCACATCGGCTTTCCGCGGGGTCGTTTTTTCGATTAGTGAGTTGTCCGGAACCAGGGTCTTTGCTCTTGGTATTGGCTCTTTCTTCCAGATCTGAAAGCAGGTTCTGAGCCCGTTGTTTTTCTTGAAGGGTTTTCCATTGATGTCGACATAAGAGACAAAAACATCTCTATCGGCGATTTTGTGAAAATTTAGATTCAGTCTGTTTTCTACGCTCCACTTTCTCCAGGAGCGCGGCACCAAGAATGCGATGTAGTCACTGAAAAGCGAAGCGTGATTGAAAAAAGGAATGGATAAGGCATTGTTTCGACCAAAGGGGGGATTAGAAATAGTCACAAGATTTGAATCTTTAGGTTTATGTTCCAAGAAGTTTTTTCTGGCTACGCCTTTAAACTTTGGATAAAGATCTACGCTTTGAATATTCTCGATGCCCTCTTTTCTGAGTGCTGTTATGAAACTTCCACTTCCACCTGCCGGTTCTAAAAACTTCCGGCTTGAAAACTCAGGGATTACAGCTGCTGAGAATGTAACCAGCTCGTGCGCTAGGTCAAGCGGGGTATAAAACTGCTCGGTACCAGTGACCCTGCGATTACCAAGTGGTTTAGACACGTTAGAACCATATCAAGGCTCTCACCCCTTGATAAGTAGTAGTCTTATCTGCTGCCCTGTGGGCCGAGACGGAGAACAAGTAATTGGCGAATACACCAGCAGATGACATTGTCATCTGGGCAAAAGACCTGAGTAAGAAATACAAAGACTTTGTAGCGGTTGATGGGATTGACTTCCAGGTCAGGCGCGGGGAGTCTTTTGGTCTTTTGGGCCCAAACGGTGCTGGCAAGTCAACCACTATGAAGATGATTTCTTCGGTTTCCCAAAGAACCGGGGGCGAACTAAAGATCTTGGGCAAGGAGCCCAATACCCATGGACCCGAGATTCGAGCTCACCTTGGAGTTGTGCCGCAAAAGGACCTGTTAGACCGGGAGCTAAAGGTTTGGGAGAACATCTTTACCTACGGCAGATACTTTGGTCTTCCTAGAAAGTTTCTAAAAAACAAGGTGCAGGAGCTATTGGAGTTTGCGCAGCTAACCGAGAAGCGAAACTCAAAAGCTGATGATCTTTCCGGTGGAATGCAGCGCAGGTTGGCAATTGCCAGGGGATTGGTGAATGAACCAGAGATTCTGATGCTGGATGAGCCAACCACGGGACTTGATCCGCAAGCAAGGCATGTTCTTTGGGACCGACTGTTTCGCCTAAAGGAACAGGGTGTGACTCTGGTTATCACTACCCACTACATGGATGAAGCTGAGCAGCTGTGTGATCGCCTGGTGGTCATGGACAAGGGAAAGATCATGGCCGAGGGATCTCCGGCGGAACTAATCAAAAAGTACTCGTCCAAAGAGGTAGTCGAAGTTCGGTTTGGAACCGACAAGAACGAAAAGATGTCGGAGAAGCTATCCGGCATGGCCGAGCGAATTGAAGTTCTGCCCGACAGGATATTGCTCTATACAGATAAGGGCGAAGATCTACTAACCGAAATTATTGAAAGCGGCATGCATCCTGTGACATCGCTGGTTCGCAGAAGCTCGCTGGAGGATGTGTTCCTAAGACTCACCGGAAGAACTTTGGTCGAATAATGTCTGATTTGAAGTTTCGTCCAGGAGCTGCCGTTGATCCAAAACGGGCAGTTCGATTTGGCGCTCTGAGGGTAGCTGAGTATCGCTTCTATTCAATGTCGAAGTGGCTGGGTGCAATCTTCGCCTACGGTCTAGGGAATCCGGTTCTGTACTTGATTTCGGTTGGACTTGGAATCGGTGCACTGGTGGATGCAAATACCGGTGGCCAGGGGATTCTTGGAGTTAGCTATCTGCAGTTTGTTGCCCCCGCGCTACTTGCCTCTGCTGCCATCCAGGGAGTGATGGATGAGGTGACATTTCCGACGATGGACGGCTTTGTCTGGGACAAGCTGTTCTACGCAATAAATGCGACTTCCGTTTCGGCTATTCAGATAGCCAATGGTGTGATGATTGTTGCCCTGGGTAGGGGATTGTTCACAGTCCTGATGTATCTAGGGGTTTTGCTTTTGTTTGGAGCTGTGCCGCTAACTAGCGTCCTACCTCTGATATTCACCTCAATGCTGGCGGCTTGGGGCTGGGCAGCACTGATGCTCGCAATCACTGCCAGGCTTGAAAAAGATGAGGGCTACTTCGCAATCATTGGCCGATTTGTCATTGCCCCGATGTTTTTGTTCTCTGGAACTTTCTACCCGCTGGAGCTGATGCCGATCTATCTGCAGCCGCTTGGGTGGTTGTCGCCACTTTGGCACTCGACTGAACTCGGCAGAACTCTGAGCTATGGCGCGGAAATGGAACCGAGTATGTTCTTTATCCACATCGGCTATCTGGCGGTAATGGGTGTTATCGGAATGGCACTGACCTATCCAAAGTTTGTTTCGAGGTTGGCCAAGTGATCACTCAAGCAATTCTGTCCCAAGCGGTTGCAATTCAGGAGCGCCGCAGTAAGCGCCTTGGTTCTTCCATGTATTCAGGGCGAGCAGCGGTTCTCATTGAAAGGGCTGTATACGCGGCGAAGAGCTCAAACTGGTTAGTCATCTTCTCGGGATTTTTCGAACCGGTTCTCTACCTCTTGGCATTTGGTTTTGGCATTGGACAGCTAATCGGAAACGTTACCGATGGTCAGGGCAATGCCGTGACCTATGCAGCCTTCATCGCTCCTGCTCTTTTGGCAACCTCTGCCATGAACGGTGCCATCTACGACTCAACCTGGAATGTGTTTTTCAAGATGCACTTCGGCAAGGTCTACCAGATGATGCTTTCAAGTTCTCTTGGGCCACTGGATGTTGCCCTTGGGGAAATATCTTGGGCACTTCTTCGCGGAGTTATGTATTCAATCGGCTTCATGGCAATCATTACTCCGCTTGGACTCATAACTGATGCCTGGGGATTACTAGCAATTCCAGCCGCGACCCTGATTGCTTTTGGCTTTGCCGCATTCGGTATGGCAGTTACCTCTTATATGAAGTCCTTCCAGCAGATGCAGTGGGTCAACTTCTTTTTGCTTCCCATGTTTTTATTCTCCGGAACCTTCTTCCCAATCAGCGTCTATCCGCAGTGGATCCAGAGCGTGGTTCAGGCGCTGCCTCTTTGGCAAGGGGTGGAGCTGGTTCGCAGCCTCACGCTCGGCATAATCCACTGGGGCCTTTTGGGCCATGTGGCCTACTTTGTGGTCATGATAGCCATCGGCATGGGCTTCACCACCTACCGGCTAAAAGCCCTGTTTATGCGGTAGCAGCCAGCCCTCTGGTAATTGTCTGGACCCAGTTCTAGTCTTGACCTAGTCACTGATTGGGAGTCAAATGACTAGGTTCTTTCGTGCTCTACTTGTAGGTAGCGTTTCCGCAGCACTTTCATTGGCAGCGCCGCTAACAGCATTCGCCGAGTCAAATCGCACCACATACATAGTTATGCCTAAGGAGGGTCAGGCCTTAGAGCTGCGAGGTGCAATATCTGCTCTCGGGGAGTTTCCTGAAGACCAGCTGACACTAGTAGATGACCTATTTATCATCGACCTCCTTCCCGAGGATGCCGCAAAACTTTCGGCCAGCGAATTTGTCTCCTTTATAGAAGCCGACGCCCCAATCACCACCAGCGAAACCCAATCGCCAACACCATCCTGGGGTCTTGATCGCATCGATGGCGTATTTGACAACGGCTTTAGCTATCCAAGTAAGTCCGGTAGCGGTGTTCGAGTTTATGTATTTGACACGGGCGTTGCGGGTAATCACCCAGATTTGATTGGACGAGTGACCCAGGGCTTTGACGTCATCGGCAGCAACCAGGCCAACACCGACTGTCACTACCACGGAACACACGTTGCGGGAACTATCGCCGGTACAAGCTTTGGACTTGCAAAGAATGCAACGGTTGTGCCAATCAGGGTGCTGGGTTGCACGGGATCGGGAAGTACCTCGGGAATTCTTCGCGCCATCAACTGGGTAATTGCTAATCACCCATCAGGCGTTGCGGGAGTTGCCAACATGAGCCTTGGAGGTGGAAGAAACCTATCCTTCAATGCCGCTATCGCCTCCCTGGTAGACCGGGGTATTGCAACGGTGGTCGCTGCTGGAAACTCACGAGCTGATGCCTGCACCGCGTCTCCCGCATCTGCCCCCGAGGCAATCACCGTTGGTGCTACTGACAGATTTGATAATCGCGCATCGTTTTCTAACTTCGGCGAGTGCGTTGATATTTTTGCCCCAGGTGTTTCTATCCCATCCGCGGATGCTAGAAACTTCTCAACCCCGGTTGCACTCTCTGGAACCTCTATGGCATCCCCGCACGTAGCCGGTGTTGCCGCTCTAATTTTGGGAGAGAGCCCAGCCGCCAGCACCGAGCAGGTTGAGGCGCAGATTTACGCTCTTAGCCAGCCGGGTGTAGTCAAGAATGCCTTGACCGATCGCGGCAACCGAATGGCAGTTTCCCCGCCACAAAACTTCACGCCAATCCCAACGCTTCCTGGCGCTCCTGCCGGTCTTCGAGTCCTGGAGTCAGGTGCTGGGTTTGTGAAGTTTGGCTGGAATAAAGTAGAGGGAGCAAAGTCTTACCAGGTTGAGTTCCGCAAGGCTAGCCAGAACGCTTTCACTTTGGCTAATGCCGCCGACGAATCTTTTTCAGTCACTAATTTATCCGGCGGAGAAGTTGCATTCATCAGGGTGCGCTCTGTAACGGATTCGGGAACCACAAAATTTAGCTCAATCATCAGCGGTAAGTCCGCTGTGGTTCCGCCCTCGGAAGCCAGAGGCCTAACCATAAACGCCACCTCCAAGAACTCGATGGTGCTCAGCTGGATTAATCCAGTTTCTTTGGGTGGCGCAAGTTCAGTTCAATACCGCGTTGAGATGAAAACAACTGGAAACTGGATGAGTATCAACACAGGTCCTCAGACAAGCGTCAGCATCTCTGACATGCGTATCCCGCATTCCTTCAGAGTTTTTGCCTTCAACGAGGCGGGTCTTTCGGCTCCAACCGCTGAGGTTACCTTTGATCCCTCGCTTCTCTTTGGAGTAAGTTCAGTAACTTCTTCCGCTGTGACCGGCAGGACTGCAGTAATTTCTTGGATTTCCGATGCTCCTGCATCCAGCAGCTTTGAGGTGCGCCTTGCCAGGACTAACGGGTCTGTCGCCGACAGTGTCTTCACAACCAGCGCAAATCCATTTACTATCAGTGGTCTGGTGAGACTGTCTGAATACAGAGTGACGGTTACGCCGCTCGGAATTCTTCGTGGCTTTGGTTCTTCAACCACATTTTCAACTACCGCCAGTGCCCCGGATGCCCCGCGTGCACTGAGCACGGTGAAGCAAACCACCGGCTATCTACTTCGGTTCGCAGCCGGTGATAACGGCGGTGCTGCAATCACCTCCTACCGACTTGAGCAGCTCGTTGATAATGCCTGGGTGGGAGTGCAAACCGGCACGTCATCGGAATTTACTGTGGCCGATCCTGCACGCGGGCAGAGCCACGACTTTAGATTGATCGCCATCAACTCGATGGGAGAGTCTGCCGCAAGCCAAGTTCTTAGGGTAACTACACCCGCGCAGGTAAGCTCCGCTCCCCAGTCTTTCTCCGCGAGCGTAGCTTTGGACGGAAGAGTCAATCTGAGCTGGCAGGCCCCAGCCGATGATGGTGGTGCACCTGTAACCCAGTATCGCATCGAGTTTTTGCGCGATGGTGTCTGGTCACTGCACACCACTCTCTCTAATCTCTCAGTCTCACTGGCACCAATCGCCAAGGGAGTCTCGGTTTCCTATCGCGTAGTGGCCGTGAATCGAGCAGGACAATCACCAGCCAGCAGTGCAATAGAGGTTTACCGCGAAAAGACTGTTCCCTCCTCTGTGGTTTCTCTCAATGCTCAGCTGACTTCATCCCAGGTTGTTCTGATGTGGGCGGCAGTTAGTGATAACGGCGGAAGTGCGCTTCTTGGATACCGAGTCCAGCAAAGAATCGGAACCGTCTGGACGGATGTAACAGAGCTTCTCAGTGGTCTGAGTGTGATACTTCCTGGTGGTCAACCTGGAGAATCCAGAACCTATCGCGTTCTGGCGTTCAACGAGCTAGGCAGCTCAGTTGGCGGTTTTGAAAGAACGGTAGTCACTCCTTTCTTGCCTGCGTCCGCTCCATCTTCATTCAGTTATCAGATTGAACCAACCCGAATCAAATTCACTTGGGAAAGACCGAGCAGCACAGGCGGTAGCGATCTGACGCAGTATGTTCTCTCATCTTCGAGCGACGGCACTAACTTCCGTGCAATCCTCACTTTTAGAGCGACCGATACCGTCGGCTACTTGAACAATCCCACATGGGGAAGCAAGTCCTTCTTCCGCCTGCAGGCTGTAACTCGTGGTTTTGGCAACGGTCAAGCCAGCGAGGTTGTGGAAGTAGCACTCCCCGCTATTGCCCCTGCTGATCCCAGAATGCCGCAGGCCCTAGTCAAAGCTGGCGAGGGAATTTTGCTCAGCTGGCTTGCTCCTTCCTTTGATGGTGGAGCTCCTGTGACTTCCTACCGAATCGAACTCAGGGTAGGAACTGGCTGGTCGGTTCTCGGAGAGACCACTTCCCTCAGCTACCTGGCTCCGCTAGGTAAAGCGGGGGAGACCATGCAGCACAGAGTGCTGGCCGTCAATGCCGCTGGCTCCTCTGTTGGAAACAGTTCTGTGACAACTCGCATGGGTATTGCACCGGCAACGCCCCCGCAGTCACTAAGCGCAACGGTTGTGGCCAGGGGTCTTCAGCTGAGCTGGGTAGCACCCGAGACCATGGGCGGAACACTTTCCTACTATCAGGTTCAAAGGCTTACCGCGGGAGTCTTCCAGTCGATTGGTATCACCCGCGGAACTTCTCTGATTACTCAGCCGCCAAGTCCGGGACAATCAGCAACTTTCCGAGTTGTTGTCTTTACCAATGCGGGAATGGGAGCTTTCAGTTCCACGATTGACTATTTGGCACCAAAGGTAGTTCCCACTTCTCCATCATCATTTACTCTGCGCTCAAGGGGTCTGGTAAATACCCTCACCTGGAGTTTGTCTGGCGTAAATAGCGGTGGTGGCAGCCTAGATAAGGCAATTCTCTACCGTCAGCAAAGTGGCAACTGGGTAAAGGTTGCTGAAGCTGCGGCTGCAAGTCTGTCTCTAACCTTTGAGAACAATCTGTTTGGAGCCTCAAACGTCTACGCGCTCAGATTGACAAATGAGGTTGGCGAATCAATCAATTCAAGATCCGTCACCCTGCGCCACGCCTTCGCACCAACTTCTCAGGCGACAAACCTAACGCTCACTCCAGAGGGAACCAGGCTAAGACTGAGCTGGACGACACCGACCTTTATCGGCGGCTCTGCCCCAACAGTTGCAGAAGTTCAGGTCAGTAACGATGGCACAACCTGGCGCCGAGCAGCTTTTGTCGGCTACACAACCAACTTGCTAGTTAGTGCACCGGCCAAGGGTCGCGGGCTTAGCTATCGAGTGGTTGTTGTGAACGGAGGCGGTGGCTCACTTCCATCCGAGGCCGTAAGGTTTGAAAACCCACTGACTGCTCCGAGCTCGAACTTTAGTGTTTCGGCATCACGATCAGGGGACTCAGTAGTCTTCCGTGTCTTTGCTCCATCCGACTTCGGTGGCTACTCATCGCTATCGATGCGCATTGAGCAGCAGGGAACACTCGCCTGGCAGTCAAGCGATGAATACACGTTGTCTTCGCCTGGAGGGTCAATGACCATAAGGCTGAAGCTACCTGCAGCCAGAGGTACCTACACCTACCGGGTTGCGATTGCTAACCCAAGTGGTGAGGTAGAACGAACGGTTACGTTCCGCTACTAGTTACCAAAAGACAGCTAGCACAACGTTCGTAAGGGTCAGAGCTCCGATTGATGCAAAGATTGGGGTCTTGACTGACTCCTTCTTGCGCTGAGTCATGACCAGAACTAAAACCACTAAGACAACTACTGTCTTAACGGCAATCTTGGTGTGATCGATACTTAGGTCTGCGCCTGAGGCTATTCGCGCCTCTGCAACGCCCACCAGCAGCAGTCCCGTTACAAAAGCGGTCCAAACACCGTGCACCATTGCGGGAATTATTCTTGCTAGGCCCTGCGCCATGGTTCGGATTTGGGTGAGGAAACCGCCTAACAAAGAAGCAAGGCCGACAAAGTGCAGTACAAGCAAAAGATTGCTTGAGATTTCTAGAAATTCCATTTTTCCTCCAGGCCTTTAGCCTAAGCGAAAAAATCAGATGCCAAGACCTGCCATCATCAGCGCCGCCTGCACGGCTTCAGCACCCTTGTCCTCCTTGGAAGATGCAAGGCCTGCTCGATCTAGCGCTTCACTTTCGCTATTGACTGTCAGTAGACCGAATCCGACCGGCACCTTGTGTTTCAGTTGAACATCTACCAGTCCAGAAGTGGCAGCTTCACAAACGTATTCAAAGTGTGGGGTTTCACCACGAATTACAACACCGAGAGCTATAACTACCTCGGCACCATTTTCAATGGCTAGTTCAGCACCAAGTGGTAGCTCGAACGCTCCAGGAACTCGCCAGAGATTTATGTCTTCTGCACCGGCTTTGCGCAATTCTTTTTCGGCGCCAGCGATTAGGCCAGACATGACTTGTTCGTGCCAAGAGGAGGCGACGATAAATACTCTTAGTCCAGATCCGCTAACGCTAAATTGCGGGGCGCCTTTTCCACTCACTACTTCAGATTAGCTGGAATTATGTGGCCCATGCGAGCGCGCTTTGCCTCGAGGTAGCCCTTGTTCTGCTCGGCAAGTCCAACAATCAGTGGAACATAGTCAGTGACTGGAATTCCGGCGTCTTCTAGGAATCTACGCTTTGCGGGATTGTTGCTAAGCAGGCGGACGCTTTCGATTCCCAGGTCCTTCAGAATCGCAACCGCTGCCCCATACTCCCTAGCCTCACTTGGAAGGCCAAGAGCAAGATTGGCATCGACAGTGTCGAGACCCTGCTCCTGAAGGGAGTAAGCCTTCAGCTTGTTCAAAAGTCCAATTCCGCGACCCTCTTGGCCTCGAAGATAAATGACAACTCCACCGTTTGGATCCTTGGCGATAGCGTCCAAGGCAGCATCTAGCTGAGGTCCGCATTCACACTTCAGGGATCCGAAAGCCTCTCCGGTGATGCACTCTGAGTGCATTCTGACCAGGGCATTTTTAGGGCCGGGGTTGCCAGCGATGATGGCTACGTGGTCCGCAGTGGTCTGGACGTCGTAGTAGCCACGAACTCTAAATTCCCCGTGGGTGGTGGGAAGCTTGGCCTCAGCCTCGAATCGGATGCGATTTTGGCTGTATTTCCGCTCAGGGGAGCGCTTCTCCAGGTGGTCCCGAAGGTGGGAAATCGTACTCATAGGTAGTTCAAACCTCTTTGCTAGGGCAAATAATTCCCCAGATTGCATCATTGTTCCGTCGTCATTGACCAGCTCGGCCATGAGCCCCACAGGCTCTAAATTGGCCAGTTCTAGCAGGTCCACAGCGGCCTCGGTGTGCCCAGCACGCTCCTGGACTCCACCGGGCTTGGCCCGCAGGGGAAGAACGTGCCCAGGGCGGATGAGGGACTGGGGGGTGGCATATGGGTCGGCTAGGACCCTGGCGGTGTTGGCCCGCTCTGCTGCCGAGATACCAGTCGAGGTTCGATTAGCCGCATCGACGCTGACTGTATACGCGGTGTGATGCGGGTCTTGGTTCCTCACCCACATCAATGGCAGGTCCAATTGGTTAGCTCGCTCTGATGACATGGGTGCGCACAGAAAGCCGGAGGTGTAGCGAATCATCCAGGCAACCCATTCGGTAGTTGCGAACTGGGCAGCGATGATTGCGTCACCTTCGTTTTCGCGATCTTCATCATCGGTGATTATCACCGGCTTGCCATCGCGAAGAGCCTGGATGACCTCTTCTATGCTGCTGTATTCAGGATTCACTTACTCTCCATTAGTTTCTCAATGTGCTTGGCCATCACATCAGCCTCGACATTGACTTTGTCGCCAGGATTTTTGTAGCCAAGCGTGGTGACTCTCAGAGTTTCAGGAATTAGGGAAACCGCAATCACGTCATCCGCAATGTCATTGACTGTCAGAGAAATTCCATCCAAAGTGATTGATCCTTTGTGGACGACGTATTTCATTAGCTCCTTGGGTAGTCGAATCTTTACCCAGTCCCAGTTGTCGCTCTTTTCGCGAGACACAACTTCACCAACACCATCTACGTGCCCCTGAACTAGATGCCCACCAAATCTGGTTGCGGCCGTCATTGCTCGCTCGAGGTTGATTGGGTCACCAACTTTGACTCCATCCAAGGATGAGCGACGGATGGTTTCCAGCATTACGTCTGCAGTGAAGCTCTTGTCGTCAATTTCGATTGCGGTAAGGCAGGTGCCAGAGCAGGAGATTGAATCACCACGCTTAAGATCGCTAAGAACTTCGTGGCACTCAATCGTCAGCCGCAACGCATCAGGCTGATTCTCGATAGCAGAAACCTTGCCAAGCTCTTCAATAATTCCGGTAAACATTTATCTCCTTGCTCTTATGAATAGGTCTTTTCCGAGCGTCTTTTGCTCGACAATTCTTAGGTTCAGTGCCTGGTCAATTGAGTTGATTCCGAGATCACCAATGGCAAGTTTTGGTCCGCCAATCAGCATCGGCGAGAGATAGATGGTGAATTCGTCAACCAGGTTTTCACGAATAAATGCGGCCACCACACTCGCCCCACCTTCAACCAGCAGATGCTTGTGGCCAAGACTGGCGAGTTGTTCGAGTACGACTTTTGGATCCCGCGTCTTGATATGTAGCGATGGCGCGACAGTGTTAAAGACTCTTTTATCGCTTGAGATTTCTCTCTCGCCCATTACAACCCTTGTTGGTTGATGCTGAAAGTAGCCACCATCTTTGGTTCTGGCAGTCAGCTCAGGATCATCGGCAATCACAGTTCCGGTGCCAACCAGAATTGAATCCACTTCGCTGCGAAGTTTGTGAGCATCCTCTCGTGACTCGACCCCGGTAATCCATTTACTGGATCCATCAGAAGCGGCAATTCTTCCGTCAAGACTGCTTGCCCATTTCAAAGTTACAAATGGTCGATTGGTCTGTTTGGCGTGCAGCCAAACTCGCAGCTGGTCCTTAGCTTTTTCCCTGAGGACGCCTTCGATTACCTCGACACCAGCTTCTCTAAGTCTTTGGGCTCCTCCGCCAGAAGTTTCACCTGGATCTCGCAATGGGAAGGCAACTCTGGTGATGCCAGCATCAATTAGCGCTTGGGCGCATGGTCCTGTCTTGCCGAAGTGATTGCAGGGCTCCAGCGTCACAACTGCTGTGTAGCCGGGAGCAAACGGATAGGAAATCTTGGTCTTCAAGTCTTCAATCGCGGCAACTTCTGCGTGAGCGGTGCCAGAGCCCCTGTGGTAACCCTCAGCAACGATTGTTCCGCTGGCATCCAAAATTACTGCGCCGACCTGTGGGTTGACTCCGTAGGCGGGTCCGAGCAGGGCAAGCTCGAGCGACCGCTGCATGGCGGTCTCTAGGTGTCCGAGTTGCATCTTGCCCCTTTTGGTCAGCACAGAACCCGCGGGCAAGCAGAAAAGGGGATGGCAAAGCATCCCTTTGTTCTTCTCCCATCCGGACTTTGACCGTCGGTTTCGGAATTTCACCGAATCAACCGCCTGAAACTGCGCAACTGGGGGTTGCGTTTCCAGTCGGGTCGCGGACTATAACCGCCGGTTCAGATTTTCACTGACCCCGAAGAACTGTGCATTAGTAACAATACCCCTCAGGGGTAATAAATTCCGCCCCTAGTGTTTCGGCGGGATGAAACCCACTCTTTCGTGGACCGTAGCCAAGGTCTTCTCGGCCAGCTCATTGGCCCTGGAAGCACCTCGAGCAAGCAGACGGTCAAGCTCTGCCTTATCGGCAAGTAGCTCCTGCGCCTTTGCCCTGATTGGTGCGAGAGTCGAGACTACGACCTCAGCGAGATCACTCTTGAGATCGCCATAACCCTTGCCGGCAAATTTCTTTTCAAGTGCATCTGTTGTTTCAGATGTAATGGCTGAATAAATCCCAAGCAGGTTTGACACTCCGGGTTTCTTCTCTCGATCAAATCGAATTTCTCCGTCGGTGTCTGTTACTGCGCTCTTTATTTTCTTGGTGATGGTTGAGTCATCGTCGAGAAGGTTTACAAGACCCTTGGGATCTGCAGCAGATTTTGACATCTTGGCAGTTGGCTCTTGCATATCAAAAATCTTTGCTGTCTCTTTCAAGATGTATGCCTCAGGAACGACAAATGTTTCGCCAAAGCGAGAGTTAAATCGCATTGCTAGGTCCCTGGTTAGCTCGAGGTGCTGTCGCTGATCTTCGCCGACTGGAACACTCTTTGGTTGGTAGAGAAGAATGTCTGCTGCCTGCAGGATTGGGTAGGTGAAAAGTCCAACCGAGCTTGAGTCAGAGCCACCCTTTTGACTCTTGTCCTTGAACTGAGTCATGCGGGATGCCTCACCAAAACCGGTTATGCAGTTCAGCACCCAAGCTAATTGGGCATGGGCTGGAACGTGTGACTGAACAAAAAGTGCTGATTTTTCAGGATCGATACCTGCTGCTAGATATTGTGCCGCGGTGCGTCTTGTGTTCTCCGCGAGCTCCTTGGGGTCCTGGGGGACAGTGATGGCATGCAAATCAACTATCACGTAGTAGGCGTGATACTCATCTTGCATAGCAACCCACTGCTTCAGCGCACCTAGATAGTTGCCCAGGTGAAGACTGGCAGCCGATGGCTGCATCCCGCTCAGCAGGTTTGGTTTGCTCACTTCTTCACCTCAAGTTTGTAATCCACCAGGACAGGCGAGTGGTCAGTCCAACGCTCGCCATAGCTCTTTGCGCGATCAACTCGATAATTCTGCCCGAGAGAAGCAAGTTTTGGGGTTGCTAGCTGATAGTCGATTCGCCAACCCGCATTGGTGTCGAATGCCTTGCCTCGAAATGACCACCAGGTGTAGGGGCCTGGTTTTCCTGGATGTGCGACTCTGCCCATATCGACCCAGCCCTGAGAGGCAAAGTCATCGAAGTAGGAGCGCTCCGCGGGCAGAAAACCAGCATTCTTGATATTCCCCTTCCAGTTCTTTATGTCTAGTTCGGTGTGGCCAACGTTCAAATCTCCGACCACGAGTGCCAGACCATTGCTCCCTATCAGTTTGTCCATTCGTTTTTTCATGGCCTCGAGAAATTTGTATTTTTCAACCTGCTTTGGAGTGTCGGCTTCTCCAGAATGGACGTAGCAAGAAACAACGGTGAGGCTTCCAAGGCTTGTCTGAAAATCTGCCTCTAACCATCTTCCGGCGGTGTCGAACTCTCTTGGACCGATGTCAGTTCTTACTTTTTGAATTCGAACTCTGCTCAGAATCGCAACTCCAGCTCGACCCTTGGCGCTGGCCTCTTGCTCGGCGATGTGCCATCCGCCTCCAAGGGGGCCTGAATCGCTGGCAAGTTTTTCGAGTTCACCGACTGGTGCTCTGACCTCTTGAAGGCAGAGGATATCTGGCTTGGCTTTCTTCAGCCAATCAGCCATGCCGTTTTTGCTTGCAGCTCTTATTCCATTGACGTTGACTGTCGCAATTTTTAGCACGTAATAAACCTAGGAGCTAAATCGCGCCCACAGTTCCTTGCCACGGACTTCGAGGTCTAATTTCTTCAGGGCACTCTTTGCTGGACCCTGTTCCGGCTCGCCGGATTCCATGTTGAATCTTGCGCCATGGCAGGCGCAGGCAATTTGTCCCTCCTGAACACCACTGACAAGACAGCCCGAGTGGGTGCAGGTTGCCGAGAAGGCTCTGAAGTTTGCCTCCGTGGGGTGAGTGACAAGAATGGTCAACTGGTCATTTACTTTCACCTTGACTCCGGTGCCAACAGGAATTTCGTCGATGTTTCCAACCAACACTTCCGAGGAAGACCCTTCTGGCACGCCCTCTTCGCTGCCAACCGGGGGAGTAGTTTGGCTCGCCTCAGGCTGAGCGCAGGCCGCCAAGGCAACGGATGAGGTGGTTACTAACGTTGATGCGAGCACTGCTCTGCGATTTATGATCATGGGTTTTCTAACCCAATTCGTCTTTAGGCTCTTCCCCTGAGAATTGCCTGCTTGACCTCGGAGATGGCTTTAGTGACTTCGATTCCTCTGGGGCAGGCCTCGGTGCAGTTGAAGGTCGTTCGGCATCGCCAGACACCTTCTTTATCGTTCAAGATCTCCAGCCTCACCTCAGCGCCTTCGTCTCTTGAATCAAAGATGAAGCGGTGAGCATTGACGATGGCAGCCGGTCCGAAGTACTGTCCATCGGTCCAGAAAACTGGGCAGCTAGTTGTGCAGGCTGCACACAAGATGCACTTGGTTGTGTCGTCATACCTTGCTCTGTCCTCGGGGGACTGAAGTCTTTCGCGTTTTGGCTTGTCACTGGCCATGAGGAAGGGATTGATGTCTTTGTATGCCTGATAAAACGGGTTCATATCTACAATCAGGTCTTTTTCGACTGGAAGACCCTTGATCGGCTCTATGTAAATTGGCTGCGAAAGATCTAGATCTTTGATCAATGTCTTGCAAGCTAGGCGATTGCGACCATTTATTCGCATTGCATCTGATCCACAAACTCCATGGGCGCAGGAGCGGCGGAATGTTAGAGATCCGTCAATCTCCCACTTCACTTTGTGAAGAGCATCCAGAACCCTGTCGGTTCCATACATCTCGATGTCATAGTCAACCCACTTGGCTTCGCTGTCAACCTCAGGGTCGAATCTGCGAATCATCAGAGTGACCTTGAGGCTCACAACCTCTGCAATTGCCTTGTCTGCCATTAGTACTTGCGCTCCATCGGCTGATAGTTGGTAATTACAACTGGTTTCCAATCAATCTTTATTGGAGTGCCAGTCTTTCGATCAGTCTTGTTTTGAAGATATGCCATTGAGTGGACCATGAACTTCTTGTCATTACGATCTGGATAGTCCTCGCGAAGGTGAGCTCCACGACTCTCTCTTCTTTCACGGCAGGCCACCACTGTAACCTCGGCCAGGTCTAGCAGGAAGCCAAGTTCAACTGCTTCAAGCAGATCTGTGTTGAACCTTTTGCCTTGGTCCTGAATCGAGATGTTTTCATACCGAGCTCTGAGTTCCGCAATCTTCTGAAGGGCTTCGTTCAGAGTCTCCTCAGTGCGGAAAACCTGGGCATTTTTGTCCATGGTTTCTTGCAGTTCTTTTCTTAGCTGCGCGACCTTCTCTTTGCCGTTGGCGGCTCTAACTTTGGCAAGCATCTCCATGACATCTTGAGCGGCATTCTCTGGCATTGGTACCTGTTTGGCCTTGGTCGCGTACTCAACCGCGTAGCGACCAGCACGCTTTCCGAAAACGTTTATGTCTAGCAGCGAGTTGGTTCCAAGTCGATTTGCTCCATGCACCGAAACGCAGGCGCACTCGCCAGCCGCATAGAGTCCGGGAATTACGGTGTCGTTATCGCTGAGGACCTCTGCCTTGATGTTGGTTGGAATTCCACCCATTGCGTAGTGAGCAGTTGGGAAAACCGGCACAGGTTCGGTGTATGGCTCCACACCTAAGTAGGTTCTTGCAAACTCCGTGATGTCGGGGAGCTTCGCATCAATGACAGCTGGCTCGAGGTGAGTTAGATCTAGAAGAACATAGTCCTTGTTTGGTCCTGCCCCTCTTCCTTCTCGAACCTCATTGGCCATCGCTCTTGCAACCATGTCTCTGGGGGCTAAGTCCTTGATGGTAGGTGCATAGCGTTCCATAAATCTTTCACCAGATGCATTTCTAAGAATTCCACCTTCACCGCGCGCAGCCTCGCTCAGCAGAATTCCAAGACCTGCAAGTCCAGTTGGGTGGAACTGATAAAACTCCATGTCTTCCAGAGGAATGCCGCGCCTGAATGCAATTGCAACGCCATCACCAGTCAGAGTGTGGGCATTGGAAGTGGTTTTGTAGATTTTTCCGAATCCACCAGTGGCGAAGACGATTGACTTACCCGCAAATACGTGAATATCTCCGGTTGCGAGCTCGTAGGCAACGACACCCGCGGGCTTGCCTTCATTCATTACAAGGTCCAGCACATAGAACTCATTGAAGAATTCAATTCCTAGCTTCACGCAGGTTTGATAAAGGGTCTGCAGAATCATGTGTCCCGTGCGATCAGCCGCATAGCAGCTTCTTCTTACAGGAGCCTTACCGTGATCACGGGTGTGACCACCAAATCTTCGCTGATCGATTTTTCCATCTGGTGTTCTATTGAAGGGAAGGCCCATGTTTTCAAGGTCAATTACCGCATCTACAGACTCTTTGGCCAAGATTTCTGCGGCATCCTGATCGACCAGGTAGTCGCCACCTTTCACCGTGTCGAAGGTGTGCCACTCCCAGCTGTCCTCTTCAACGTTTGCCAAAGCCGCGGCCATTCCACCCTGGGCTGCTCCTGTGTGAGAGCGCGTTGGGAAAAGTTTAGAAATCACAGCAACGTTTGCCTTTGGACCTGCCTCGATGGCGGCACGCATTCCAGCACCACCGGCTCCAACAATCACGACGTCGTGCGAGTGATAAATCACTGAGTCAGAAGACACTTTTCTCTTTTCTAGTTGACTGGGCAGAACGATGGCAGTAGCTCAGCTGCAGCTCCAGCTGGGCATGGATCGAACGTAAAGATAACGAGCGAACCGAGCAGAATTAGCAGACCGCAAACCACCCAAAGAATCATTACTAGCGCTTTGCGAACCTTTTCTTTTTCGGCGTAGTCATTAACTATGGTTCTCATTCCATTAGTTCCATGAATCATCGCCAGCCATAGCATTGCCAAATCCCAAACTTGCCAGAAAGGATCTGCCCACTTTCCAGCAACAAATGCGAAATCAATTGCCTTGATTCCTTCTCCAACGACGAGATTTGAAACAAGGTGAGTGAAAACTAAAACAATTAGTAGTGGTCCCGACAGGCGCATGAAGAGCCAGCCATACTTTTCCCAGTTGGCCTGCTGCCTGGTTCTTGGTGAATTGGGAGTTTCAATAATGACGGCCATTACTCACCAAACACTCTCGATAGATGAAGCGGCGTGAATGCGGCAACAAGACCAACCGTTATAACCATTACGGCCCAGAACATAATCGCCTGATACTTGGTTCCCTTTGACCAAAAGTCAACTGCAATCACCCTTAGACCATTGAGGCCATGAAAGAGGATCGCGCCAACTAACCCAAGTTCAGCCACACCAATGATTGGAGTCTTGTAGGACTCAATCACGACGTTGTAGGCCTCAGGGCTAACCCTCACAAGAGCTGTGTCCAGGATGTGCACCAAAAGAAAGAAAAAGATTCCAACACCGGAGATGCGGTGCAGCACCCAGGACCACATGCCAACCCGACCTCTATATAGGGTTCCTGCGGGCATAGTTGGCAATTGTTCCTCCGAGGGGGTGAAAAGTCTCTACTAGTGTAACCGAGCGCAGGGTAACCTTAAGTTATCGGCAACCTAAGCGCCAGGAAGAGCTAATGGCAGGTAATCCAGCAGATTTTTATGCAGTAATTCCAGCGGGTGGAATTGGTTCAAGACTGTGGCCTCTTTCTCGAGCAGCTGCACCAAAGTTTCTTCACGACCTAACCGGCTCAGGTCAGACCCTTCTGCAGGACACCTGGGATCGGCTAGTTCCAATTGCCTCCAAGAACATCATGGTTGTCACCGGCGATATTCACGCTGAGGCCGTGATGGAGCAGCTTCCGGACCTGAGCGATGACTCTCTGGTGCTGGAGCCGTCCCCGAGAGACTCAACAGCAGCCATTGCCCTAGCGGCAGCCATTCTCGAAAGACGACAGCCAGGGGTAATCATCGGGTCATTTGCCGCGGACCATGTGATCTTGGACCAGTCCAAATTTGAATCTGCCGTCAAAGAAGCCATTGAGGTAGCAGCGACTGGGAAGATCGTCACCATTGGCATCAAGCCAACCGAGCCTTCTGTTGCGTTTGGATATATAAGGAAAGGCGATCGACTTTCCGAGACTGCCTGCCAGGTTCTCGAGTTTGTGGAAAAGCCAGACATTGCTACAGCCAAGAAGTATGTCGAAAGTGAGCAGTATTTCTGGAACGCCGGAATGTTCATCGCTCCGGCCGCACTGATTCTGGAAGTTCTCCGTGTCAGCCAGCCAACCCTGCACAAGGGCGTGATCGAGATTGCACAGGCCTGGGATACCCCGGCTCGCAAAGGTGTCATGGGCAAGCTTTGGCCGACACTCACCAAAATCGCTATCGACTATTCCGTGGCCGAACCCGCCGCCAGGCAAAACAACGTGGCGGTCGTACCCGCTCAGTTTGAATGGCACGATGTCGGAGACTTTGCAGCTATAGCTGAACTTCAATCTCATGGTCGCCGGGGACACCTGGCGGTGCTTGGCTCGGCGAGAGTCTTGTCTGAGTCGGCAAGCGGAATATTGGTTAGCGATACCGGGCGCCTGGTTGCCCTTATTGGGCTTGAGGACGTGATTGTCGTGGACACGGCGGATGCCCTTCTGGTCACCAGCAAGCAGCATGCCCAGAAGGTCAAGAGTCTGGTCGAGTCCCTCAGACAGTCCGGCCACTCTGAACTTTTGTGAAGTATCTCGGATTGGTAAATCCGAGTTTCCCCGCAGTTTGGGGCCTACCAGACAGGTAGAGTGGGAGAGATCCGGCACAAAGTGCCACTTTTATTCATTCAGGAGGAAACCTTGAAGCTAAAGAATGCAACAGCAGCATTCGCTCTATTGGGTGCTTCAGCTCTTATCCTCTCGGGCTGCGCCGCAGCTCCAGAGGCAGAGCCGACCGAAACAGAGACAGCAGCTGAAACAATCGACTACCTAGCCTGTGCAGTATCAGACGAAGGAAGCTGGAACGACAAGAGCTTTAACGAGTCTGTTTACGATGGACTTCTAAAGGCACAGAGCGACCTCGGTGTTCAGATTGCTGATGCAGAGTCAAACTCCGCAGAAGACTTCGCACCAAACCTACAGGCCATGGTTGACCAGGGCTGCGACATTACTTTCGCAGTTGGATTCAACCTTGTAGCTGACGTAAACGCAGCAGCAGCTGCCAACCCAGAGGTTCAGTTTGTGACCATCGATGGTTGGTCAGAGGGTAACGCAAACCTCAAGCCAGTTACTTACAACATGGCAGAGTCCAGCTACCTTGCTGGTTACCTAGCAGCTGCATACTCAACCACCAAGGTCATCGGTACCTACGGTGGAATGCAGATTCCAGCTGTAACTGACTTCATGGACGGCTTCTACTACGGTGCCATGGCTTACGCCAAGGACAGCGGAACCTCCGTCAAGGTTGTTGGTTGGGACCCAGTTGCTCAGAAGGGTGACTTCATCGGTGACTTCGTTCCAAACTCCGGAACCTCAAAGGCAATCGCAGCAGCACAGGTTAACGCCGATGCCGACGTGATCTTCCCAGTTGGTGGTGACCAGTTCGGTGCAGTTTCCGAGGCAATCAAGGAAGCTGGCGTAGCCGGTGTAATGATCGGTGTTGACAAGGACATCGCTCTAACCAGCCCAGAGTATGCAGACATGGTTCTGACCTCTGCTGAGAAGAGAATGACCAACGCTGTTTACGACATCATCGCTGACCTATCAGCTGGTGGAATGTTCTCAGGTGATGCATACGTCGGTACCTTGGCAAACGGTGGAACCGGACTCAGCCCGCTTTACGACTTCGAGTCGAAGGTTGATGCTGCAGTTCTAACCCGCCTTGCTGAGCTAGAGGCAGGCATTATCGCTGGCGAGATTGACCCTAAGGCCTAATCAAGCTAGTTAGCTATAGGAATTGGGCCGCGGATTTTACCGCGGCCCATTTCTTTTGCGAAGATAGAGTTATCGCACGAAGGGGTGCTTGTTGAAACTTGAACTGCGCGGAATTACTAAGCGCTTTGGCAGCCTGGTGGCAAATGATTCCATTGACCTGGTGGTAGAACCAGGTCAGATTCACGCGCTGCTCGGGGAAAATGGTGCTGGTAAATCCACCCTGATGAACGTGCTTTACGGTCTGTATCAGGCAGACGCAGGTGAAGTGCTTCTGGATGGCGTCAAGCAAAACTTCACCGGACCGGGCGATGCGATGGCCGCTGGCATCGGTATGGTTCACCAGCACTTCATGCTTATCCCAGTTTTCACCGTTGCTGAAAATGTCGCTCTAGGCCATGAGCCAACCAACGCTCTGGGTGCAATTGACTCCAATCTCGCTCGTCAGCGGGTTATCGAAATCTCCGAAAAGTTCGGTTTCAATGTTGATCCAGATGCAATGGTTGAAGATTTACCGGTTGGGGTTCAGCAGCGAGTCGAGATCATTAAAGCTTTATCCAGAGATGCCAAGGTTTTGGTTCTAGATGAACCAACGGCGGTCCTTACCCCGCAGGAGACAGATGAGCTCATGAGCATCATGCGCCAGCTTGCTAAGAGTGGAACGTCCATCGTCTTTATCACCCACAAGCTTCGTGAGGTGAAGGAAGTGGCGGACATCATCACAGTGATTCGACTTGGCAAGGTCGTGGGGGACGCTAAACCAGATGCCTCCACCTCAGAGCTTGCGTCAATGATGGTTGGTCGAGAAGTTGAGCTAACCGTTGTGAAGAAGCCTCAAAAGCTTGGCGAAGTTGTTCTAAGCGTTGAAAACATCGCGGTACTCGACGACCGTGGCCAGCGGGCTGTCGATGGACTGTCCTTCGAGGTCAAGGCCGGCGAGGTGCTTGCTTTTGCCGGCGTGCAGGGGAACGGTCAGACTGAACTAGCGGAAGCTCTGCTAGGACTCAGGCCGACACTCACAGGATTTGGAAAAATCACCCTAAAGGGTAAGGACATTACTTCGGCCGATGTCAGATCTCGCTTGGATTCGGGCGTTGCCTACATCCCAGAGGATCGCAAGACAGACGGGCTCGTCTCCGAGTTCTCAATTGCAGAGAACATGATGATTAATTCTTCTTACAAATCAAAGTTCACCAAGGGACTAAACATTAATTTTGGTGCAAGACGCGAAATCGCTAACCAGCTGGTCAAAGAGTTTGATGTTAGGACACCATCCGCTGAGACTCCGGCCGGAAAGCTATCGGGTGGAAACCAGCAAAAAGTTGTGGTGGCTAGAGAGCTTTCCAGGGAAGTTGACCTGCTCGTCGCCTCACAGCCAACCAGAGGTGTGGATGTTGGTTCAATTGAATTCATTCACGAGCGAATCATGGCTGAGCGAGATTCAGGAAAGGCTGTTGTTTTGATCTCCACTGAGCTTGACGAAGTGCTCTCCCTTGCAGATCGAATTGCTGTGATGTATCGGGGAAAGATTGTGGGAATTGTTGATCCGAAAACATCCAGAGAGCAGTTAGGAAAGATGATGGCCGGGGTTAGCGCATGAGCGAAGAAAACCGTTTCTCTCAGGCGCTAAAGGAAATCCTGTCGGGCAGCTTTACCCGAACCGTACTCTCAATCATTCTTGGCTTTTTGGTGGGTGCAGCGTTTATGGTGGCCTCTAACAAAGAGTTCATCGAGTCTTTGGCCTATGTCTTTTCAAGACCGGCTGATGCTTTCGGGGCCGCCTGGACTGTTGTCAGCGAGGGCTATGGAGCGTTATTCAGAGGCGCAATTTTCAATGCCGAGGCAGACACATTTGAAAAAGCAATACGTCCTCTGACGGAGACGCTGCGCCTTGGAGCTCCACTAATTCTGGCCGGTCTTGGCATTGGTCTGACTTTTAGAGTCGGCATGTTTAACATTGGTGGAACTGGACAAATAATTACCGGAATGATTTTTGCAACTTTCGTTGCCACTCGTCTTGAGCTGCCATTTCTTATCCACGTGATTGTTGCTCTCTTAGCAGCAGTAATCGGAGCAACTCTGCTCGGTGCCCTGGTTGGTTTCCTGAGGGCAAGGACAGGTGCGCACGAGGTGATTCTCACCATCATGTTCAACTACATAATGCTGTACTTCTTTACTTTCTTACTTCGCGATCAAGCACTGCTCGGTGAAGAAAGAGCCACCGGTAATCCAAAGGGTGAACCTCCAATGGAGAGCGCTCTGTTGCCGAAGCTAGTTGGCGATGAGTTCAATTTGCACTGGGGCTTGATTCTTGCCCTTGTAGCTGTTGTCGTTTACTGGTGGCTCATGGAGAAGTCCACAATTGGCTTTAGGTTGCGCATGGTCGGTTACAACCCTGATGCAGCCAGAACGGCGGGCATCAGCGTCGAGCGCACCTACATTCTCGCCATGGGTCTGTCGGCAGCATTTGTCGGAGTCGCTGCAGCAAACCAGGCTCTGGGAACCGCAATTGGAACAACTCCGTCGGCTCACGCCAACATCGGTTTTGATGCCATAACTGTTGCTCTTCTGGGCGGCTCAAATGCGCCAGGAATTTTGCTTGCTGGTCTTCTATTTGGCGCATTCAAGGCAGGTGCTCCTTCAATGCAGGTGCTCGGGGTATCACCTGAGGTTTTGGGAATTGTGCAAGGTGCGATAGTTCTTTTCATAGCGGCCCCGCCATTGATCAGAGCAATCTTCCGCTTGCCAAAACCGCAAACGACTAGCGTCTTGGCTTCAATTCGAGATCGACTGCTAAGAAGAGGAGGTGCGAAATGAGTATTACTGAACTAGCCAAAGAGGAGCGCGTTGGCTTTAAGTCACCCGCTGTCATGGGAGGCGTGGGGCTGGTTGTGCTTCTGTTCTTTGGCATTTTGGGCCGAGAGGGAAGCGTCTCATTTGAAATCTCTAGGAGAACTGATTCAATCCAGCTGCCTGCAATACCGGCTGACTCATCAACTCTCGGAGTCATCTCCGGGATACTGATGCTGGCTATTGCTGCCTACTCGCTGAGCCTGTCGATTAAGAACCGCAGGACACCTATCTACCTAGCATCTATTTACGGACTAATCGGTGTGATTGCCCTCTTGGGCTGGTTGGCGGCTGGAAATGCCGTTCCGGTTGCCTTTATTGCCGGTACAGCTCTGGTTCTGGCGGTTCCCATCATGCTCGGAGCCATGGGTGGACTGATGTGTGAGCGAGTCGGTGTCACAAACATCGCCATTGAAGCTCAGCTGCTTACTGGCGCATTCATGGCCGCAGTAGTTTCATCGATAACGGACAACTATTTGTTCGGACTCATCTCAGCAATGATTGGAGCAGCAATTGTTTCGATGGTTCTTGCCGTCTTTGCAATCAAGTACTTGGCCCAGCAGATCATTGTTGGTGTAGTGCTAAATGTTCTGATGATTGGTATCACTAACTTCCTCTATCAGCAGTGGCTCACTGAAGATGGTGAAAACGTGAACTTCCCTGGAACCCTCGACATAATTCGAATTCCATTCCTGAGCGAAATTCCAATCATTGGCCCAGTTCTGTTTGAAAACCGAATCACTGTCTTCTTAGCCTTGATCATTGTTCCGACCCTCTACTTTGTTCTGTTCAAGACCAAGCTGGGCCTAAGGGCACGAGCGGTTGGTGAGCACCCACTGGCTGCTGACACCGTGGGCATAAACGTGGGGAGAACGCGTTTTTGGTGGGTAACTCTGGGCGGAATGTCGGCAGGACTTGGAGGAGCGGCACTCACTATCGGTAATGCCGGTGCCTTCGGTCGAGAAATGTCAGGTGGATTTGGATTCATTGCGCTGGCCGTAGTGATCCTTGGCAGATGGCATCCTATTTCTGCTGCGCTCGCTGCTTTGCTCTTTGGATTTTCAATCATCCTCAGGGTCTGGGCAAACCAGGTAAGCCCAGGAATCCCAACTGACTTCATTACGATGGTGCCCTACATCGTGACAATTATTGCGGTTGTCGGATTTGTTGGTCAGTCTAGGCCGCCAAAAGCACTTGCGATTCCGTATACCAAAGGATAAACATTGGAAATTGATTGGAAGCAACTCACCGCTGTCGCGAAAACGGCGATGGAAAAGGCTTATGCCCCTTACTCCAATTTTCCAGTTGGCGTTGCAGCTTTGGTTGATGATGGAAGAGTCATATCTGGTTGCAATGTTGAGAACGCTTCCTATGGACTTGGTTTATGCGCAGAGTGCTCTTTAGTGAGCGAGCTCTATCGCACTGGTGGAGGAAAGCTAGTTGCGTTTGCCTGCGTTGATGGCAAGGGAGATCCACTTATGCCTTGTGGCCGGTGTCGTCAGCTTCTCTTTGAACACGCGGCAGAGGGGATGCTTCTGCAAACCATTAGTGGCATCAAACCGATTACCGAGGTTCTGCCGGATGCTTTTGGGCCTAAGGATTTAGGCAAATGACTTTCTCAGCTGTTGAGCTGATTATAAAAAAGCGAGAAAAGCAAGAGCTTTCAAGCGATGAAATTCGTTGGCTCGTTGCCAATTACACCCAGGGCGTAGTTGCTGATGAACAAATGTCTGCGATGTCTATGGCTATTTTGCTCAACGGAATGAATCGACGAGAAATCCTTGACCTTACGCTGGCGATGATTGACTCCGGCGAGAGACTCGATTTTTCCTCTCTCGCGATGAAGACTTCGGACAAGCATTCAACCGGTGGGGTAGGGGACAAAATTACCCTGCCACTAGCTCCTTTGGTTGCCTCATACGGCATAGCAGTTCCTCAACTCAGCGGCAGGGGATTGGGTCACACCGGGGGAACCCTCGACAAACTCGAGGCTATTCCGGGTTGGAGAGCATCTTTGAGCAACCAGGAACTCTACAAACAACTGGCTGAAGTTGGAGCAGTGGTTTGTGCTGCTGGAAGCGGATTAGCGCCAGCCGATCGGAAGCTTTACTCACTTAGAGATGTAACGGGAACAGTTGAGGCTATTCCGCTAATTGCTTCTTCAATTATGAGCAAGAAAATCGCCGAGGGGACTTCTTCCCTTGTGCTGGATGTCAAGGTTGGCAGTGGCGCTTTCATGAAGACTCGTGAACGAGCTCAGGAGTTAGCTGAAGTTTTGGTCCAGATCGGTAATGATGCGGGTGTCAAGACATCTGCGCTGCTGACGGATATGTCTACACCTCTCGGACGAAAGATTGGCAATGCCTTAGAGGTCGAGGAATCTACCGAAGTTTTAGCTGGGGGAGGGCCCAGTGATGTTGTTGAGCTCACCGTCGCCCTAGCAAAGGAGATGCTTTCCCACTGCGGCCTTAGCGACGCAGATCCACTTGAGAATCTAAAAAACGGCAAAGCCATGGATAAGTGGCACCAAATGATTCAGGCGCAGGGCGGGGATTCCAAGGCAGATCTTCCAAAAGCGAAATATTCTCATGACGTTCTAGCCGAGCAAACTGGCTATATCGCCAAACTGGATGCCCTAGCGGTGGGAGTTGCCTCCTGGCGACTAGGTGCTGGGCGGGAGAGAAAAGAGGATGCCGTCCAATTTGGTGCCGGAATCGAGCTACACGCGCAGTATGGAGACAGAGTGGAGAAGGGTCAGAAGCTGATGACCTTATATACGGATACAGACGAAAAGTTCGAAAGGGCCATGGCTTCCATTAGTGGAGGCGTGGAGTACTCTGAGAAAAGTCCCGAGAAAAGAAACATTGTTCTCGGCAAAGTAGGTTAGGAAACAGTTGGACATTCAGTCACTACCAAAAATCTCCCTTCACGATCATCTCGATGGAGGATTGCGCCCACAAACTATTGTTGAGCTCTCCTCGGAGATTGGACACAAACTTCCGCGCAGCACAGGCCCCGAGCTTGCAGCCTGGTTCGCCGAAGTTTGTAATTCCGGATCGCTAGTCAAGTACCTAGAAGCTTTTGAACACACCGTCGCCGTCATGCAGACCTATGAGGGCTTAGAGCGTGTGGCGTATGAAGCGGTGATGGATCTTGCCGAGGATGGAGTGATTTACGGAGAGCTGCGCTGGGCTCCCGAGCAACACCTGGCTCGTGGCTTGACGCTAGATCAAACTGTCGAAGCCGTTCAGGATGGACTTGAAAGAGGTATGGAGGAAGTTGCTTCTAGAGGTGGCTTCATCAGAACCGGCCAGCTGGTCTCAGCCATGCGTCACTCTGACAGGGGCCTTGAGATAGCTGAGCTGGCTGTTAGACATCGCAATAACGGTGCAGTTGGCTTTGACATTGCAGGTCCAGAGAAGGGCTTCTTACCATCTCGGCACAAGGTCGCCTTTGATTATCTGGCAGCAGAACTCTTCCCAATCACAGTTCATGCTGGGGAGGCAGATGGAATTGAATCAATTAAGGATGCGATTGTGAATGGTCGTGCCCTTCGGTTGGGTCACGGCGTGAGGCTGATAGAGGACATCATGTTCTCCCGCACTGAGGGCGACACCGATCTGGTGGTTCTGGGTCCGGTTGCTCAGTGGGTTCACGACAGGGAGATTGCTCTTGAAACCTCCCCGTCTTCTAATCTTCAGACCGGCGCTTTCGCAATGATGGGTGAGACCATGTCAGACCACCCGATTGACATTCTCTATGACCTTGGCTTTAAGGTCACTGTCAATACCGATAACCGTCTCATGAGCGGAACATCGCTTACTAAGGAACTGGAAATTCTGACCGAGACTTTCGGTTATACGCTTGCAGATCTTGAGCAATTCCAGCTCAATGCGGCCTCTAGCGCTTTCCAGGGTCTTACAGAACGAGAAGAGTTGATGGACATGATTGAGCTTGGCTTTGCAAGGGCTCAGCAGTAGTTTCTTTCAATCAA
Organism: Actinomycetota bacterium; assembly: GCA_039799865.1. Lineage (GTDB taxonomy): Bacteria > Actinomycetota > Actinomycetes > Actinomycetales > Microbacteriaceae > Aquiluna. The sequence goes on from JBDLRV010000036.1 coordinate 31,637, forward strand.
TCAGATTTACTGTTTTACTAAAGCATGCGAATCTATTGCGTGTGTGGAGCCGGCATCGGCACCAGCGTAATAATGGCAAGGCTCGCCGAAAGAGCACTCGCTGAGCTGGAAATTCAGGGAACGGTTCAAGCGGTAGCGCTAGGAGACATCGATTCAAGTAGCCCTGCTCAATTGATTCTTGCTACCGAAGACATCGTTAGCTCTTTGCACACAGGCAGAAGCCAAGTTGTGGTAATCAAAACCGTTACAGATTTCACTGAAATCCGAGAGGCGCTAGCACAAGCTCTCGGCTAACATCATTGAATGCAACCAGGAAGCACAGCCAAGACAAAACTAAAGCGACTTGCTCACAAGGCTTCAGAAAGTCAGCAAGATCTCTACTCCATCATTGATGAAAATCTTGTGGCCCATGTCGGGTTCATTGAAGATGGACTTCCAGTGGTCATTCCCATGACCTATGGGCGGGTGGGGGATAAGTTTTATCTTCACGGTTCAACCGGATCAAGACTTATGCGGCTCCTCGCAGAAAATTCAGCCGTTTGCATAAGCATCACAGAGCTCAATGCTCTTAAGGTTGCTCGAAGCACCTTCAACACTGGCATGCACTATCGGGCAGCTGTGATTTTTGGAAAGGCGGAACTTGTTCCGGATGCGCAGAAACTTGATGCTCTTGATGCTCTTAGCGATGGACTAATTCCGGGCAGAGTGGCGGAAACACGTCCAACAACAAAAAAAGAGCTGGCGGCGACCATCATCATTCAGGTCAATTTGAATGAAACTTCAGTGAAGATTTCTAAGAATGAAGTTGACGACCCCGAGGAAGATCTAAACCTTGGCTACTGGGCAGGCATTGTGCCAATCAGGACAGTAATTGGTGAACCAATTCCTGCAGATGATGAGGCTAGAGGACTTGCGATTCCAGAGAGTATCAGGCGGTTTGCTGAGCGCTACGCAAAAGGTCGCTAGCAAACACCTTTAGTCTTTCGAGTCCGTTCTGGTCGCCCTGATATTGCAAGTAGCACTTGAGCTTGGGTTCGGTTCCGCTTGGTCTGAAGATGAGCCGTGCTTTTTCATTACTCAGTATCACAGCGTCAGTTTTGAGTGTCTGAGACTTGAGAAGATCATTCATCTCTAACGTGCCCTCGAAAGAAGTAGGGGGCATTTGCCGAACAAACCTCATAACTTGACCGATGAGACTGAGATCACTGACTCTGATTGAAACTTGACCGGTTGAGATTCTCCCGAACTTATTCGCAAGCTCATCCAACTTGCTTGTCAGACTTTGGTTCTGTGAAGCCAGATTCGCAGCTATTTCGGCTACGACAAGCGCCGCTGAAATGCCATCTTTATCTGGTGTGTAGTTTGGATCGACGCAGTATCCAAGCGCCTCCTCATAGCCATAGATCAAGTTTGGAACCTTTGAAATCCACTTGAAACCCGTGAGAGTCTGTTGATAATCAAGCTGGTATGAGGATGCAAGGGCTGAGATGTCGGCCGAAACGATTGAGTTTGCAATCGCACCAGATTTCGCCTTGCTAGAGCAATAGTCCGCGAGCAAAATACCCACCTCGTCACCAGTCAGCATCTTCCAACCGTTACCGTTTGGCACAGCCACCGCCAAGCGATCAGCGTCTGGATCGTTGGCAAGGATCAGGTCAACTCTGTTATTGCTGCCCTCTTGAAATGCCAAATCCATTGCCCCTGGCTCTTCGGGGTTTGGGAAGGTAACAGTTGGAAATGCAGGATCGGGATTCCTTTGCTCTTCAACCACAGAAAGCTGAAAACCCGCACGCTTGAAGATTTTTTCCACGACAGTCGAACCAACCCCATGCAGAGCTGTGTGGAGAATTTTTATTGTCGATCGAGCAGGACTGGACTGCGGAATAAGCGCTAGAGCCCTAGCTATGTAATGATCAACATCATTTGAAGAAAGAGTCCCATAGTCATTTGACTTGGGAATCCTGTCAAAAGTGAGTTGCTTGTAGTTTTCTTCAATGAGGTGGGCAATTTCTCTGTCCTGCGGTGAAATCAGTTGGGAACCACCAAATTTTCCACCTAGATAGACCTTGTATCCATTATCGCGAGGGGGATTGTGGCTTGCGGTTACCACTATCGTCGCTGATGCTTTCAAGCGCTTGCCGGTGAAAGCGGCTACTGGAGTGGGAACTCTTTGGTCGAAAAGAAGGGCCTCACAGCCGGCAGCGGAAATTATTTGAGCTGTATCTTTGGCAAATACGTCTGAGTTCTCGCGGCCATCAAAGCCAATTACGACGCTCAGCTTTCCTTCTGGATTTTCATAATGAAGCTTGTTTCTTTTCAGAAATTCGGCAATGGCCGCAGCGGCATAGGCCACTACAACCCTATTCATCCGATTAGGCCCAGCCCCCAGCTCACCTCTGAGTCCAGCGGTTCCGAACTGCAGCAATTGAGCAAATCTAGATTCGATTTCTAAGTGGTTGCCTTGATTGATTAGCTCTTCTAGCTCACTCTTGGTCTTTGAATCTGGGTCATGTGCTGCCCAAGATTTTGCTTTTTCCAGTAGAGACATCTAGAACCTGGTGACAATCTCCGCGAGTAGCTTTGAGATTTTTCCTTCGGCAGCTTTACCAGCAGCTATAACTTCCTCATGACTCAGAGGCGTTGTTTGAATACCGGCAGCCAAGTTGGTTATTAGAGACATACCAATAACTTCCATGCCTGCCTCTCGGGCAGCTATTGCTTCGAGTGCAGTAGACATGCCAACAATGTGACCGCCCATGTGTTTCGCCATCTGAACCTCGGCCGGAGTCTCATAGTGAGGACCACGGAACTGAACGTAGACACCTTCATCTAGAGAAGGATCAACTTGCTTTGCTATTTGTCTAAGTCTTTTTGAATACAGGTCGGTTAGGTCCACGAAGTTCGCGCCTTCGAGTGGAGATGAAGCGGTGAGATTTATGTGATCCGAAATAAGTACAGCAACTCCGCCCTGCCACTGGGGCTTAATTCCGCCCGCACCATTTGTCAGGACCATTATTTTGGCCCCAGTTTTGGCAGCCGTTCTAACTGAGTGAACGACTGCTCTGACCCCATGATTTTCGTAGAAATGGGTCCTGGCTCCAATGACCAGTGCATATTTTCCGTTCGGTAACTTGATGGAACGGATGGTCCCCACATGCCCGGCAACAGCTGGTTTATGAAATCCCGGGATTTCGTTGGCTGGAATCTCGCTAACCGTTTCACCAATTAGATCGGCCGCCTTTGACCAACCCGAACCGAGGGTCAGGGCTAGGTCATGCTTAGGAACGCCGGATTTCTGGGCAATTGCTGCTGCTGCCTTTTCGGCAAATTCAAAGGGGTTTACCCCTTCTTCATTTAGTGGATGAGCCATGTTTTCAAGTTTAGTTCTAATCTCCACCGCGGATTTAGGGAACAATTGACGGGTGATGAGTAACTCTTCTCTAGGTCGCATGGTCATTATTGGTGGGGGCCCTGGTGGCTACGAGGCTGCAAGAACTGCCAGACAACTGGGTGCAGAAGTGGTCTTGATTGAAGAAAGCGGAATTGGCGGTAATGCCGTACTCACGGATGTTGTTCCATCTAAGACCTTGATAGCAGCTGCGGAAGCCGCGCAGCAGATTGAGTTGGCAAAATCTCTCGGACTTGGCTTCAGCCATGACGGGAAGAAAATCAATCCCCATGTCGAGGTTGACCTTGGAGCGATGAACAAAAGGCTCTTGTCTTTAGCGCAGAGTCAGTCACAGCAGATGAGATCAGTTCTGATGCGAGAAGGTGTCGAAGTAATTGATGCACGTGCCAAGCTCGATGGCAATCATCATGTCGTTTTTGATCAAGCTGGAAAGCAAGTCCGACTTGAAGCAAAAACAATAATTGTGGCAGTTGGGGCATCGCCAAGAGAATTACCCGATGCTAAAACCGATGGAATAAGAATTCTTAATTGGAAGCAGCTTTATTCACTGAACGAGCTTCCTGAGCACCTTATTGTGGTTGGTTCAGGTGTGACAGGTGCGGAATTTGCATCTGCCTACTTGCAACTTGGCTCCAAAGTCACCTTAGTTTCTTCACGAGACAACGTTTTACCAGGCAATGATCATGATGCTGCCGAACTGCTTGAGAAGGTCTTCATCAGTTCCGGAATGAATCTTTTGAAGAAGGTCAGAGCAAATCGAGTAATCAGCAATGATTCGTCTGTAGAAGTTCACCTTTCTGATGGCCAGGTGCTAAGTGGTTCACACTGCTTGATGGCTGTAGGAGCAACGCCCAATACCAAGGGTCTCGGACTTGAAGAGGCTGGAGTGAAACTAGCCGAAGACGGCAGGGTGATTGTAAACAAAGTAGCCCGAACCTCCAGGGCTAACGTCTATGCCGTAGGTGACTGCTCAACGTCCATTCCGCTGGCGTCTGTTTCCTCAATGATGGGACGCACGGCTGTATATCACACGCTGGGAGACGTTGCGACTCCAACCAGACAAAGGAATGTTGCCAGCAACGTATTCACCAACCCAGAAATCGCTCAGGTCGGCTGGTCAGAGCAGGAAATCAAGGAAGGTCTTGTTCGCGGAGAGATCCACCAAGTCATGCTTGATTCAAATCCAAGAGCCAAAATGCAGGGCCTTAGCGAGGGATTCATCAAGCTTTTTGCCTCAACTGGATCTGGAACAGTGATTGGTGGAGTGGTTGTCGCACCTAAGGCTTCGGATCTGATTTATCCAATTGCAGTTGCCATCGAAAACAGACTAACCGTTGATCAGCTCGCCAAGACCTACACCGTTTATCCATCGCTATCAGCTTCTATCGCCGAGGCGGCCAGTGCCCTGCATCCGGCGATTGATTAGTCGAGGATATCCAGAATCCTCGTGCCAGCTGAAATAGTTGCTCCAACGCTAACCCCAACATTCGCGATTTTTCCAGCGCGATGAGCGGTGAGTGGCTGTTCCATCTTCATGGCTTCCAGCACAACAACTAGCTCTCCCTCTTGCACCATTTGTCCATCACTTACCGCAAGCTTCACGACTGTTGCTTGCATTGGAGCTAGCAGAGAGTTTCCTTTGGCTCCGGTGTGTGTGGATGCCTGGTGAGTCTTCTTGCGACGGTGAATCTTCGGGATGGATGAGCTCTCGCCCGTTACCAGGAATCGGGGGACACTGACAGTTAGCCGCTTGCCCTCAACCTCAACCACCAGATCTTTCATTTGAGTTGAAGCTGGAAGCTGCTCTTGCTGGCCACTCCAAGGCTCAATTGGATTAGACCATTCAGTTTCAATCCACCTGGTGTGAACGTCAAAACTGCCTTTATCGGCTGTGAATGCTGGATCAGAAACAATCAGTCGGTGGAACGGAAGTACCGTGGGCAGACCATGAACCTGCATTTCCTGAAGCGCCCTTCGAGCTCGCTCGAGGGCCTGATTTCGATCTTTGCCAGTAACAATTAGCTTGGCCATCATGGAATCAAAGTTTCCAGAAATCACATCACCAGAGACCACCCCAGAGTCGACTCGAATTCCAGGTCCTGATGGAGCCAGGAACAGATGGATTGGACCAGGCGAAGGCAGGAAGTTTCTACCAGGATCCTCGCCGTTTATTCGAAACTCGATTGAATGGCCATTGATTTCGGGGTCTTGATATTCAAGTTTTGCGCCTTCGGCAATGCGGAACTGTTCGCGCACTAAATCGATTCCAGTGACCTCCTCGGAAACGGGATGCTCAACCTGAAGCCTTGTGTTCACCTCAAGAAAGGAGATGGTTCCATCGCGTGCAACTAGGAATTCACAGGTGCCAGCACCAACGTAGCCAACTTCTTTCAAAATCTTCTTCGATGCCTCATAGAGTTCTTTGGTTTGGGCATCACTCAAAAAAGGCGCAGGAGCTTCCTCAACGAGCTTCTGATGTCTGCGCTGGAGAGAGCAGTCTCTGGTTGAAATAACGACGACGTTTCCATACTCATCCGCAAGGCATTGCGTTTCCACGTGTCTGGGTTTTTCAAGGTACTTCTCTATGAAGCACTCACCACGACCAAAAGCCGCAACGGCTTCACGAGTCGCGGAATCAAATAGTTCCTTTATTTCGGACTTATCCTTGACAACCTTGATTCCTCTTCCACCACCGCCATAGGCAGCTTTGATGGCGACTGGAAGACCGTGCTTGTTTACAAACTCTTCAACTTCAGATACCGAGGCAACAGGGTTTTTGGTTCCAGGGGCCAATGGGGCACCAACTTTTTCGGCTACCTGTCTGGCGGAGAGTTTGTCTCCCAATCTCTCGATTGCTGAAGCTGGCGGACCAACCCAGATCAGCCCAGCATCGACTACAGCTTTGGCAAATTGAGCATTTTCTGAAAGGAACCCATATCCCGGATGAACGGCATTTGCTCCTGATCGGCGTGCAACCCCTAGGAGCTTTTCTATGACCAAATAGGTTTCAGCAGCTGTCTCTCCCTCGAGCGAGTAAGCCTCATCGGCTAGCTGGACGTGCTGGGCATCTCTGTCCGCCCCCGCATAGACCGCAACGGTCTGGATTCCGCTGTCTTTGGCCGCCCTGATGATACGGACGGCAATCTCACCGCGGTTAGCAATCAGCAGCTTCTTTATTTGTCGCTCAGCCATAATCGGATAGCTTATTGGCCTAAATGCAGCAGATTTTATAAGTTATCAACAAAAAAATGGCAGTTTTGTTGATGCTAACGCCAGAAGTCCTGGTAATTGTGACCCAGCTCAGCCATGAGTTTCCTCAGAGCCACAAGGGATAGTCCGACCACGGTGTGGTAATCGCCCTCAATTCGCTCAACATAGCTGCCACCTATGGAATCGATAGTGAAAGCGCCTGCGACACCCAGAGGCTCCCCAGTTGCTACATACCTTTCAATCTCACCATCGGTTATCTCGGCAAATAGCACCCTCGTCTTGCTGCAAAAACTGGCGGATTTTCCATTGGATGCGATCAGGTGGTGCCCTGAGGCCAAAGTACCCCACTTACCCCGCATGCTTTTCCAGCGGCTAATAGCAACGCTATCTAGAACAGGCTTACCAAGAATTTGACCTTCAAATTCCAGGGCACTATCGCAGCCCAAGATGAGTTCGGCAGATGTCTTGCCCACAACTGCCTCAGCCTTGGCTTTGGCGAGTAGCAAAGTCAGCTCTTCTGCAGTGCCAGGGCGAAGTTTTTCTACCAGCGACTCTTCGTCCACACCGGGGGGCAGAGACTCAAATTCGATTCCCGCGTCCGTGAGCAGTTTCTTGCGAGCAGGAGAAGTCGAGGCAAGTAAAAGTTTTGGCACACAACAAGGTTAGCTGTGAAACACTAGGCGGATGTCAGTGGAGCTGAAAATTGAAAAAGTGGCTCATGGGGGAGTCTTTGTTGCCCGGCCAGAGGGCAAGGTTGTTTTTGTTGAACACGTGCTACCAGGTGAAATCGTAGAAGCAGAAATCATTGATGAGAAATCAAACTTTCTGCGAGCCACCCCGACAAAAATCCTGGAGGCTAGTCCACACAGACAGAAACATATTTGGGAAGATTCGGAGCGAGGCGCAGGCGGAGCAGATTTTGGCCACATCCAGCTTGAGTATCAGCGAGAGCTCAAGAGCCAGGTTCTTCGAGAGGCGCTGACGAGGTTTGCGGGAATTGAATCAGATGTTGCGGTTGAGCCACTGGATGAAACTGATGGCCTGCACTACCGAACTCGCATTCAAATTCACTTTGACTCAAGAGCGAGAGCTTCTGTCAAGAAAGTTAGAAGTGATGAGCTTGTTCCAATACGCTCCTATCCTCTGGCTGAGAAAGCGCTGCAGGATGTGGCACTCAGTAACCCAAATAAGTACTCAGATGCCAGAGTTTCATTTGCCATTGACAGTTTTGGCAACATAGTTGACTCGGAGCAGAAGTCGCCTGCACAACTTTCCCAAGTAGTTGGGGAAAGACTCTTCGAGCTTTCGCCTCAAACCTTTTGGCAAGCACATCGGTTAGCGCCCACAAAACTGGCTGGGGAGGTGCAGAATCTACTGGCCAACTTCCAAGTTACTGAGCTACTTGATCTTTATTCAGGTGTCGGACTATTTGCTGCGACTTCTGCAGCTAGATACCCAGCCGTTTCTGTTAGGGCGGTAGAGCTGAATAAACAGGCTGTAAAGGACGGCAAAAAGAGCTCAAGGGATCTCAAGAATCTATCCTTCGAAACCTCCGATGTCTTGGTCTACTTGAGGCAGAGAGCAGAGTCCTTAGACACCGTAGTGCTTGACCCACCTCGCTCAGGAGCAAACAACAAGGTGCTTAGTCACTTAGCAAGATTAGGAGCGAAGAATATTGTCTACGTTGCATGTGATCCCGTATCGGCCGCAAGAGACATCAAGCAGCTGTCTGAAATCGGTTACACACTAAGAAATGTCAAATCTTTAGATCTCTTTCCCCACACCCACCACTTCGAAACCATAATGTCCTTTCAGCTCAGTAATCTATAAATATGGGGATCAAGGTTGCAATTGTTGACGACCACGAAGCCATTCGGCTGGGATTTAGTAATTATTGTGAGAAAGTCGGATTCGAACTTGTTGGATCTTCCGCAACCGTTGATGATCTACTTGAACAGATTGCAGACCAAGACTGCTCGGTAGTTGTTACAGATCTCAGCCTCTCGGATGGATCGCATGTTAGCGAAAATGTTTCTAGGCTCGTTGCCTCAGGTCCTGCGGTGCTGATCTTCTCGATAGCCGACAAGCCTTCCCTGATGCGAGCCGCAGTTCGAGCTGGGGCCACGGCGATTGTGCCGAAGAGTCAACCGATGGATGCTTTGTTTCGGGCAATCGCATTGGCAAGCCAAGGCGCGATTATCAACAATGCCGAAACTTCAGCCACCATAGATGCTGATGCAAAGTTTAAGGAAGCTTCGCTTTCCGAGAGGGAACGCGAGGTGCTATCTCTATACGCATCCGGGATGAGTCTGAAGCAGGTTGCATTCCAGCTAGGGATAAAGCAGAGTTCCGCCAAAGAGCACATCGACAGGGTTCGCATCAAATACGCAAAACTCGGTCGAGAGGCTGCAACAAAAGTCGATCTTTTCAAGCGCGCGGTGGAAGACGGGATCATCTCAGGGGAGATGCTTTAGTGCAGCAACTTGCTTCAATTGCATCTAGTCAATTAGAAAAACAAATCCGCAGAATTAGCGCTGTCGTTTTAGCGCTAGTCAGTGCTGAGACCTTAATTAACGCCACCCTCCAAGTTTCCTTGCGAGATCCTGTTCCAGTTGTTCAAATTGGACTCTTTGCTTTATTTGTTGTCATGTCTATTGCTGGACTATGGCTAAATCTCGGTGTTACCTGGCTGAACTTGCACTCGATGAGCGTTTTCATTCTTATCTGGATGGCTCCAACGGGAGTCCTAGATCTACAGGAGCTTGGGCCAGAGGGAAGGCCTTGGATCTGGTGGTCAATTGGCCTGACCGTAATTTTAGTCGGCGTGTTTTCTAGTGATCTATACGCAAGACTTTACCTTCCGGCTGTATCTGCGAGTTGGCTCGTGGTGCAGATCGTCACCTTCGGTGAAGACCGCCTGCTTCAAGCGTCCCTTGACGCAGCATATTTCCTAATTTTCGCTTTGGCTGTCATTGGGTTGGTTGGCGTCGTCAGGCAAGCGGCAGCCAGAGTGGACTCCGCAAACACTGAAGCAATCCAGAGCGCTATTGCGAATGCAAAAGTCGAGGCTTTTGAAAAGGAACGGCAGAAAATTGATGCGCTAGTGCATGACCAGGTACTTCACAGCTTGCTGGTTGCCGCTAGGGCTTCATCACCAAGTGAAGAGAAATCAGCTCAGCTTTCAGCTGAGAATGCGATGCGTAGCCTAGCTTTGGCATCGAAAAACGTAACTCAAACCGAGTTTGTCACTAGTTCAGCTTTGATTAGTGCCATAGCGTTTGCCGCAAAATCTTTAGACTCCCGCGTGCAGGTTGACGTGCCTGTTGACTCAACATTTAATGTCCCTTCCGAAGTCGCAAAGGGAATCACAGAAGCGACGATTCAGGCTCTCGACAACGCAATTCAGCACTCTCTGGCTAAAGAAATTACTTTGCATATGCTTGCCGATTTCAATTCTCAATTGACGGTTATCATCGAGGACGACGGTCTGGGCTTTAGGGTCGATCGTATTCCTCGCGATCGAATCGGGATTAAGACTTCAATTCAATTTAGGCTGACATCAATCGGTGGCGCTGCTGAAATAACTTCAAAACCTGGCGATGGGACATTAGTGAAGTTGGTGTGGCCAGTTGATTAGCCTTTCTAGAAGGACACTTGGGCTGATTAGTATTCTGTTCGGCCTCTACCATGCACTCATTGGACTAGTCAGCCTCTCCGAATATCGAGAGGTCATGCCAGTAGTAGTTGCTTTAGTAATTTATCTCTTCTGTTTGATTTGGTCACTGCTTGATAATGGCGGAATCAAGATGAGGTTTTCGGCGGCACTTTTAATAATGCTCCTGACAATCTTCATCTCTTATTTAGTTTTTGGCTCTCTTGCTGAAGTGAGGCAGTCAAGCTTTACAACCTGGCACGTAGCAGCGGTAAGTACTGTTCTTTCTGTTATCACTATTCGTCAGTATCCAATATTGGGCTGGCTAGGCTTTTTCTTTTTAGTGGCTCAAACGCTCATGTGGGGTGGCTTTGATGTCGTGTTCAATTCCGGAATCATTGGCGGTGCAATCCTCATCTCAGTTTCCCAAGCTGCTTACTGGGTAATCATGTCGACTTCAAAGAGTGCAGAGGATTTTCGAAAGAAATCTTTGGAGATTGATATGTCGATTGAAGTCGCCAACGCTTCTCAGGAAGTTCGAGCACAAAGGCTGAATCAAATACTCAAGGATGTCTTTCCCCTTCTCAGCATCATCAGTGAAAACGAAGGGCGCTTGAATGATCAACAAAGGAAGTCAGCCCTTCTGTTGGAGGCCGAGCTGCGTGATCGAATTAGAGCGCCTCACCTTCTCAACGAGGATGTTGTACTTGCGGTGAGGCTTGCTCGCATGCGAGGCGTCGAGGTTCAGCTCCTAGACGACGGTGGACTAGACGACCTAGACCTGGAGCAGCGAACGCCTTACCTGGCTGAAATTTGCTCGCGTCTTTCTGTTGTTCAAGCGGGAAAAGTAGTTATTCGAGCCGCAAAGGGTGATGATTGGAGGCTTACGATGGCCGCCATAAGAAAAGACAAAGATCGCCCTGAACTGTTTGTAAGGCTTTAAATGAAGAAATGGGCGACTTACTGTCGCCCAACCTTCCCCTGCCCCCAATTGGGGCCCCTACATCCCTTGCATGTGCGTGAGACCCTGACAAATAGGTAATCACTTTTGGCGCTTAGTTAAAGCAATTTTGTCCGGAAAAGAAAACCTTTTTGGGGGACACTCAAGTCCGCAGCTTTGCCTGCCAACTCAAGTCCAAGTTAACCCGCATACCGAACCTCTTGGACCAGTCTGACTTATTCAGTTGCTGGTGAGACTGATGATGAGCCAGTAGAGATGCAATCACCGCAGCAGCGGCTGCATGTTCATCCTCGTTACCACCGCTTACCAGCAGATGTTTTGAGATCTCTTCGATGGAATTTTTTTTCATCAGAGTGGGATGTTTCCATGCTTCTTGGGTGGCAGTTCGGCTCGTTTCGTCTTCAAGGCTCGAAGGGAGCGAGTAACCGCAGATCTGGTTGCTGCCGGTTCAATGATTCCGTCAAGCTCACCTCTTTCGGCTGCCAGGAATGGACTGGCTACGTTATAGGTGTATTCCTTCGCGAGCTGGTCTCTGACCTTGGCAATGTCTTGGCCTTTTTCCTCTGCCTGCTTGATTTGATCTCGGAACAGGATGTTGACGGCACCCTGACCACCCATCACAGCAATCTCTGCCGTAGGCCAAGCTAGGTTGATGTCTGCACCAAGTTGCTTGGAGCCCATAACGATGTATGCGCCGCCGTATGCCTTTCTGGTTATGACAGTTACTAGGGGCACTGTTGCCTCGGCATATGCGTAAAGAAGCTTTGCTCCTCGTCTAATCACACCCGCCCACTCCTGATCTGTTCCAGGCAGGTAACCAGGCACATCCACGAGCGTCAGGATTGGAATGGAGAATGAGTCACAGAACCTAACAAATCTCGCAGCCTTTTCTCCGGCATCGATGTTGAGCGTTCCTGCCATTTGAAGAGGCTGACTGGCCACTATTCCGACCGACTGACCATCGATCCTCGCAAATCCAACAATGATGTTCGGAGCAAACAGAGCTTGAATCTCCAAGAATTCACCATCGTCAACAACTGCTTCAATGACCTCATGCATGTCGTATGGCTGATTAGGGCTATCTGGAATTAGAGAATTCAGCTTTCGATCTGCCTCAGTTATTTCAAGCTCGGAGTCGCTTTGGAATGAGGGTGATTGCGAAAGATTGTTCTCGGGAAGATAGCCAACCAGTGCCTGAACAAAGTCAATCGCGTCTTCCTCGTCAGAAGCTAGGTAGTGGGCTACGCCAGAGGTTTCATTGTGTGTTCTTGCTCCGCCGAGTTCTTCCATGCCGACATCTTCTCCGGTCACGGTTTTGATCACGTCGGGCCCGGTGACGAACATGTTTGAGGTTTTGTCGACCATGATGACAAAATCTGTGAGGGCCGGGGAGTAAACCGCCCCACCTGCTGCGGGACCCATAATAATTGAGATCTGCGGAATCACTCCCGATGCGTGAGTATTGAGCCTAAAGATTTCTCCGTATTTACCTAGTGCAATTACACCCTCTTGAATTCGTGCACCACCAGAATCCAATATTCCAATCAGCGGCACACCGGTTTTGATTGCGTGCTCCATCACCTTAATTATTTTGTTCCCTGCAGCTTCACCGAGAGATCCTCCAAAAACTGTGAAGTCCTGGGAGTAGACAGCCACCTGTCTGCCGTGAATAGTTCCAAAACCTGTTACAACTGAATCGCCATACGGGCGCTTCGAGTCCATGCCAAATGCATTCGCACGATGACGAACAAACTCATCCATCTCAACAAATGAGCCAGGGTCAAGCAGCATTTCGATTCGCTCGCGGGCAGTCTTCTTGCCCTTGGCGTGCTGTTTCTCAATAGCTGCTTCACCGGCCGCGTTAACAGCCTCGTGGTAGCGATGACGGAGGTCTTCGAGCTTGCCAGCTGTGGTGCCGAGATCTGGTTTTTCACTCATGGGGACCTACTTTATTGCCGAAAATTGTGTCTGAATTGCATACTTCCAACAAAGACCTTGGAAAATCATTGAGGAAATCCACAAGTTGCCCATTTGCAATAGGGTTTTTCCATGCAGCTGGCCAAGTCAAGATCAGTGATTCCCGGGCTCACATTTGTCGAGTCAATTGACTCAACGAATGCCGAGCTCGCCCGAAATCATGCCAGTCTGGGCGACTTCACTGTTCTAATTGCCGGGGAACAAACAAGTGGTCAGGGGAGAGCTGGTCGAAACTGGGTTTCGATGCCCGGAGCTTCAATCGCAGCTTCTTTCCTTCTCAGGCCAGCCCGTGTTGAAGTTGCCTCTTTGGTGACGCTAATGGCTGCAGCGAGCGCTCATCAGGCGCTGATGCATCTTTTTCCAAGTGTTTCGTTTTCCATCAAGTGGCCAAACGACATTTTGATTGCGGAGCGGAAGCTAGCTGGAATTCTGGCTCAGAGAAATGAAGATGGCAGTGTGGTTTGTGGAATTGGAATCAATCTCTCGCATCAATCACAAGCACCTGACACAGCTACTCCTCTGAGTGATTATGTCATTACCGACTTTGACGAAGTTACCTCGGCTGTTTTGGCTTCGATGAAAACCAATTGGGAGTTACTTCAATCCACCCAGGGTACCCAATGGCTTGTCGACTATGTTCGAAGCAATTGCTCAACATTGGGTAGTGAGGTTAGGGCCGAGTTGGCAAGCGGTGAAAGTATTGTTGGAACTGCGACAAAGATTACAGCAAGTGGTCACTTAGTGATTCAAAGCGAAAAAGTGCACACACTAGCGGCAGCTGACGTTTGGCATCTGCGGAACCAGTAGGGGAAAAATGTATCGGGTCGGAGTAATTGGTGGTGGACAGCTTGCGCGAATGATGCAGCCTGCCGCAATTGCTCTTGGCATTGAGCTCAAAGTCTTGGTGGAGAATCCAGATTCGTCAGCTAAATCAGCAGCCAGCATGGTCGGGGACTACAAGAATTTAGAAACCCTGAAGGCATTCGCATCAACTGTGGACGTGATTACATTTGATCACGAACATGTTCCAGTTGATTTGCTGGAGGAAATTCAGCGCCAGGGGACTGCGGTTAGGCCAAGCCCATCCGCCCTCATTCATGCCCAAAACAAACTCGTTATGCGCAAGGCGCTCGCCGAACTCTCGATGCCACAACCCGCCTGGAGAGAGATTAGAAACGCAGACGATCTAATTGACTTTCTTGAAGGCAGGCATTCTGTAATCGTGAAGACTCCCATCGGGGGATATGACGGTAAAGGCGTCCGGGTTGTATCAACTGTGCAAGATGTTGAGGACTGGCTTGAGAACATTTCGGCATATGGAGGAAGCCTTCTAGCTGAAGAGAAAGTCGAATTTGTTCGAGAGCTATCGCAGCTATCAGCACGCAACCAAAGTGGTGAGTTTTCTGCGTGGACTTTAGTTCAAACTGTTCAGCGAGCAGGAGTCTGCTCCGAGGTTATTGCTCCAGCTCCAAAAAGTGATCATTTAGAACGCTCGGTTGGGATAGCCAAAACAATTTCCGAAGGACTTGGGGTGGTTGGAGTTTTGGCAGTTGAAATGTTTGAGGATCGAGCAGGCAATCTCCTAGTAAATGAACTGGCTATGAGACCTCACAACTCTGGACACTTTTCAATCGAGGGCGCAATGACCTCTCAGTTTGAGCAGCATCTTCGTGCGGTTTTGGATCTGCCCCTTGGAAGCACATCCCTAAAGGCCCCTTATGCAGTGATGCTCAATCTTCTTGGGGTTGACGATAAAAACACCTTTGTCGAGCACTACCCGAAAGCCATGCGCCAATATCCCAATGTGAAGTATCACTCTTATGAAAAGGGAGCGCGAGTAGGTCGAAAGATGGGACACATCACCCTGATTGGCGATAACTGGGAGGAACTGCTGGAAAGAGGAAAAAAGGCCCGCCAGATTCTCTACGGGCAATCGGAATAGACTTTCTATATGGCTGTCGTTGCAATTGTTATGGGTTCTGACTCTGACTGGAAGATCATGCAGCAGGCGCAGCAGGTCTTGGGCGAGTTTGGCGTTGAGGCCGAGGTAGAGGTCCTCAGCGCTCATCGGACTCCAGAAAAAATGATTGCATGGGGTAAGGCCGCAGCTGACAGAGGGGTAAAAGTCATCATTGCCGGAGCTGGTGGTGCCGCGCATCTTCCTGGAATGCTGGCCTCTGTCACATCGCTTCCGGTTGTGGGGGTTCCGGTTTCACTGAATCACCTGGACGGTATGGACTCGCTGCTTTCGATTGTTCAAATGCCAGCCGGTGTTCCAGTTGCAACAGTTTCTATTGACGGAGCAAAAAACGCAGGACTCCTCGCTTTGAAGATTCTTGGCACTGAAGACCGCGATCTTCAGAAAAAACTCGACAATTATCGAGAAGAGCTTCAGAAACTGGTTGAAGAAAAAAACCAGAACCTCAAATCCAGCCTCTAATCCGCTATTCCACGCCTTTCATCAGCCTTTTTTAAGAATGTCAACCTAGGGTTGAAGGTAGCTGGAGGTGAGCCATGCCTAGATTTCGACTTCTGTTTGTAGGTGTTTTGTCATCTGCGCTACTCACCGGCTGCAGCATCTTCTATCCAAACTGGGGAGCCACAGGCCTGCCAGAGGAGACGGACACCCCAGCCACTCAATCCGAGCAAGCTCAAACTCAGTCTCCATCACCTTTAGAAACCGAAGAGCCGGAAGCTCAGCCAACGGATACTGAAACTGCGAACGCGAAACTTCCAGCGGAAGTAGTGATTTTGATGGCGGTAGCCGAGCCTGACTTCGGCGTATTGACGATTGTGGCCCAGATACCAAACTTGAGTGAAACCGGCGGCACCTGCACCATGCGTTTTTTGGGAAACAACATCGAGAAGAAGTTGCAGGTCAAGGCGGAGCCTTCATCTGACTACACGCAGTGTTTCCCAATTGAGTTCCCATTGGCCGACTTGCCTCGTGGCAACGGGGTGGTGACCGTAACTTACGAATCCGAGCGTCACAGCGGGGTATCAGCCGCAACCTCGGTGGTGATTCCGTAAGATGCGAAAAGCTCTATCCGCGTTCGCGGCAGCCGTATTGATTGCATCCGGACTGACCTCCGTGCAGAGCGTCCCAGCGGCTGCCGCTCCACCAGGCAGCGCATTCGATCCAGGTCTAATAATCAGCGACAGCGTGTTTTTTGATTTTGGGTCAATGACTGTGAAGCAGATCCAAGACTTTCTAGATTCGAGAGTGGAAAACTGCCGAGCAGATGATCCCGCAATCGACTGCCTAAAAAATGTTCGTGTAAGTATTCCTGAAACTCCCGCAACCGCGCCAGGAGAGGTTGGGCCTTGCAAGGCGATAGCCGCCAAGGAACAGGCAACAGCTGCTGAAGTGATACACGCGATTTCGAATGCTTGTGGAATCAATCCAAGAGTTTTGATTGTCACGTTGCAGAAGGAGCAGGGCCTGGTCACATCCACCAAGCCAACCTCTTATATGTATCGCGCAGCGATGGGGTTTGGTTGCCCTGACTCGGACCCGGCTATTTGCGGAAAAGTTTTCGTAGGACTTTTTAACCAGCTCTACCGCGCGGCTAAGCAGTTCCGTTGGTACGGAAACCCGGAAGGGTCATTTACCTACTGGAAGCCAGGTCGGGTTATCAGCATGCGCTTCAATCCGAAGTCCTCTTGCGGTAGCAAAAGCTTTGAGCTAAAGAATCAGGCAACTGCAAACCTCTACTACTACACGCCCTACACCCCAAATGAGGCTGCGCTTAGAAACCTATATGGCGTAGGCGATAGCTGTTCGGCTTATGGAAATAGAAACTTCTGGCGCTTCTATCACGATTGGTTTGGTTCACCGATCGGCGGAGGCTACCTGCTCAAGAGCGCAACCAGCGCGAACTACCTCATTGTCAATGAACTTCGCTATCTGGTGAGTGATCCAAAACTTCTTGAGTCTCTCAGGCCCTTAGGCCCACTGGGTGAGATCTCCCAGGCCTATCTCGATAGCTTCCAGGACGCTGGCGTTATGAGCCCGCTGGTGATTGATAACACAACCAATGTGCGGTATCTGCTGGTTGATTCGATTAGATATGAGGTGACCGACTGCCAGGTGGCAGCCCACTACGGCTATGACTGCAATCTAGCCATTCCACTGACAAGCCTTCAGCTGAATAACTTTATAAACGGGGGAGCACTGACCAGGCTCGCTGAATCGGCAACTGGTGCGCGCTACTGGATTGAGAATCGGACCTACCGAGTCGTAGTCGATGACCTTGCACTATCAACAGTTGGCGGGCAGGGGACCCAAGCCGTCAAGCTGAATGTCGAGCAGGTTCCAGCCTTGATCCAAGGCGCAGCCCTGGCATCGGAACTGGCTCTGTTTTCTCTAAAGGGTTCAAATGATGTTTTGGTCGCAAGTGGTGGTCAAACCTTTAGGTTTGTCGCTTCTTTGGCTACGAGCACAAACCTCCAGCGCTGGTTCAGTTCGACCAGTGCAACGGTGGAGCTGTCATCGATTCAGGCTTCTTTGAATCCGGCTAGTATCCGAGGATTCGTCTCCTCGCCTCAGGGTTCTGCCTTTGTCCTAACCGCAGACGGCAAGGTTCCAGTAACCGATCCACAGGACTGGACCTCACAGATTGTGCAGGTCCCAGAAACGCTTTTGGCTGCCATTCCAACTGCAAACGCTCAGCTTTCAACACCGGTTGTGGTGAGTTCCCAAGGCAATAACCTTTCCTACTTCGTTGATGGCTCGGCCAGGCGTACTTCTTCCCAAAAGGAAATGACTGACAGATTCCTAAATCTTTTGAATCAGCCAAGAGTGATGATGCTTCCGCAGGCTGCTATCAACGCGGTTTCAAGCTCTGGAGTTGCTCTCTCACCTGGCTCGATTATTAGGCAGGGAAGTAGTTTCTTTCTAGTCGATGGAATTACATCGCTGATTCGACTCGAATCTCAGGCACACGCAGCCAGTGTTTCTAAGTCCAAAGCCTTTAGCTATAACCAGTCAGACCTTGCGGGTTTTCAGATTCGAACAAGGTTGAATTCGCTTAAAGTGCAGTGCGCGGGTGGAACGTATCTTCTGGATAAGGGAACGCTATATCCGATTGCGCAAAATGCCGCCAATGAATATCCGGGCAACCCCTACCCGCTTGCCACAAGCACTTGCAGCGCACTCGAGCTTTCAGATCGTCCAGCTGGACAATTTATTAGAGACAACTCAGGTCTTCTGTTCTTGATTCAGGATGGCAAGAAGATGCGAATCTCATCCTGGGCTCACCTTGCAAAACTGAGAGGCGACTCACCGGCTCATATCGAAGTCACCGGATACTTTGCCAGCAAGATTCCATCCGGTGAGAGGGCTCCTCAGACTGTCACTTTGGCATCAGGAGGCACAATTCCAAATGGTGAATTTGGCGAGCTGACTTTTGGCGGCACACTTCCAAATAATCCCGCACCAACACCTTCTCCAACCCCCACGCCCACTCCGAAGCCAACGCCGACTCCAACCCCAACACCCACCCCCACGCCAACTCAATCTGCTCCGGTAACCACTTCGCCTGTGACGGAGTATCGCGTTAGAGCTGGTGACACACTTATCTCCATAGCGGCCCGATTCGCAGTGAGTGTTTCAAGGCTTCAATCGCTAAACGGAATCTCTAACCCGAATCAGCTGAGAGTTGGCCAGCTTCTTAAGATTCCATCGACCTCAACCTCATCACCCGCAACCTCATCACCGCAGCCGACCCAGCCGGCAACGCAATCGCCATCTGTTTCTCCGGTGGTTCGCACTTATCAGGTTCAGGCCGGAGACACACTCTGGGGGATAGCTAGAAAGTTTGGAGTGAGCGCTGACGCGCTAGCGAGACTCAATGGCATCACTAATGCCAATTTGATCAAGGTTGGTCAGACGCTAAAGATTCCAAGCTGATTCGACAATTTCTCTCAGCCCTAGTTTTGTCCTAAGTCCAAGAACACTGTTCATTCTCTGTACATCCGCCACTAGACGCGGAGGATCTCCTGCTCTTCGCGCTCCAATCACCGGATCGAAATCTATGCCGCTGACTTCCTTGATAGTTTCCAATACCTCAATTACGGATGCACCAATTCCAGTTCCTATATTGAAGACATCAAAAGGCTGGTCTAGGTTTTCGAGGTAGTTGACTGCAGCGATATGAGCTTCAGCCAGGTCTGTCACATGCACATAGTCACGGATGCAACTACCATCCTTGGTCCCATAGTCATTGCCAAATACCACCGGAGTCTCACCCCGGCGTAGTTGCCCAATGGCAATTGGAATCAAATTAAGTGCAGCGGTGTCAGACAAACCCTTGCTGCCAGTGCCAGCGGCATTGAAATACCTCAGCGACACCCCGCGCAATCCCCAGTGGGAGGCATTTCTAACCATCCACTCGCCGACCAGCTTGGTTTCACCATATGGATTGATTGGTTTGGTTGAAGTGGTTTCCGAAACTTTTTCAACGTCCGGCATTCCGTAGACGGCGGCGGAAGAGGAGAACACCAGCTTCTTGGTGTGCGTTGCTCGCATTGCCAGCAGGAGATTGGCAAGACCTCCGATGTTGTCTTTGTAGTAGAGCTCTGGTTTTTCAACTGATTCGCCAACTTGCTTCTTGGCGGCAAGGTGAATCACAGCATCAAATCCTTGGGCCAGAAGGCTCTCTAATCCCTGCTGGGCAGAGGCGGAGGCGATGTCCAGGCTGACTAGTTCGCAGTCGATTCGCTCCCTAAGACCCGTTGAGAGGTCGTCTACTACTGTGCAGTTGTGGCCGGCCGCTTGCGCCTGGAGCACGATGTGCGAGCCGATGTAGCCAGCGCCACCAGTCACGAGCAGTTTCATACCTAAAGGCTACCTTGAGCCTTTCTTCACACTTTGGTAACTGGCCCGCTGATCTCAACTTGACAGGAGCATACTTACACCGCTGTAATTACAGAAGCGTTATTCACTGGAGGGAGCCGCATGGAGAAGAACCAGGTGCCGGCTAGTTGGTTTGTCGATGTTCTGAAGCTGGGGGTGGCCAAGGCTTATGGAAGCGATCTCGATACTGATCCGCTTGCTTGGCAAGAAGATGCCCTTTGTGCACAAACTGACCCCGAGGCTTTCTTCCCAGAAAAGGGTGGCTCAACTCGAGATGCAAAAAGAATTTGTGCTCAGTGCACCGTTCGCGCAGAGTGCCTCGAATACGCGCTGAAGAACGATGAGCGATTCGGAATTTGGGGCGGACTTTCTGAACGCGAGCGTCGTCGTCTGCGTCGCCGCGCATAACAAATCGTGACACTGTCGGTAGCGACAATCGTTGTAGCTCACGAAGCCGACGAATTCCTAGCCGAAACACTTAGTCAACTAAAGAAACAAAACCATCCAATTCAGCAGGTCATGGTTGTTGACACTGCAAACAGTTCCGAAACTGCGCAGTTGGTTTCTCAGTTTGATTTTTCCATCGTTCAACCCGGATCATTTGGGCTGGGCGCTGCTATCGACGCAGGCATCGCAGCCCTAAGTCACCGGCCGGACTGGCTTTGGATTTTGCACGATGATTCAGCCCCTGAACCAGATGCTCTAAAAAACCTAACTAAAGCAGCTGAAACATCACCGTCTGTTGCGATTGTTGGACCCAAACTCCTACGTTGGGATTTGCCCATTGAGATTCAGCAGATGGGGCTAACTCTCACTAAAACTGCACGTCCATTTTTGCTTGTTGAAAGTGAATACGATCAGGGGCAGTTCGATGTCACCTCTGACACCTTGGCAGTATCGACTGCAGGGATGCTGGTGAGTCATGCAGTTTGGAATCAGCTCGGAGGACTCGATGATTCATCGCCACTAATGGCGCAGGACATCGAATTTTCGATTAAGGCCAGAGCTGCTGGCTATCGAGTAATTGTTGAGGCAAGCGCTCGGGTATTGCACGCCGGTCTTTCAATGAATGGCAAGAGACGAAGAAGTTGGCTGAGGGGAAGCTATCGTCAGGCCATTTCAAAGGCACACATTCACCTTGCGACAATCTTTTCCCCGGGCCCAGCCTTGCCACTGGTTTACCTCGCCCTTCCAATAATTGCCCTCGCATTAGTTCCGTATCACCTTGTGCAAAAGAAACCCGGTCGAATTTTCGGCCAAATCAGCGGCGCTGTTTGGGCATGGCTAACACTTCCAGCGAGGCTCGGCGCTCGCCGAAGGGTTCGTTCTTTTGGGTCAATCACTGGAATGCGAGAGCTCTTTGCCAGACCATCAGCAGTGAGGCAGAAGCGAAACAAGACTTTTGAATATCCACCTGAAGCTGGAGCAAGCAAAAAAGGATTCTTTGCTTCAGGTGCTTTTTATCTTGCACTGCTTCTGCCGCTAGTTGCCATAAACCAATTTCCTTCAGGTGCTTTGTCATCGCCATCTTTTCCACTTGGCAGAAGCTTTGAGAGCATTTGGAGCGTTACTGGCGGCAGTGGAGCTTTGTATTTGGAAGGCTTTTCCCTGCCTTCCAATCCTTTCAATTGGATCTTTTCGCTCTTTGCGCTCTTATCACCATCGCCATCCCTGTCAGCAAGTTGGTTTGTCTTTTTATCTCTGTCATTGGCGTTCCTGGCAGTTTGGCTGCTTCTCGGTCTCTTTACGGAGAGTGCGGGACTGAGAAACTTGCTGTCGCTCGCGTATGTATTGGCTCCGCCTGCTTTATCGATGCAAGCGGGGGGAGCGCTGGTGGAACTTGCGGTGGTTGTGGTTGCCCCACTTTGCATCTACTTTCTTTTGCAATCTTTCAGAGCTTTTAATTCCGCCAGGAGTTGGCGCTGGGCAGCGCTGGCTGGAATTTCCGGAATTGTCATTGCGCTAAGCAGTCCGGTGGTGTTCTTTGTTTTCTCCGTGCTTGCTCTCGTTCTAAGCCTCCGGAATCCTCGGAAGTTTCTTTTTGGACTTGTCTCCTTGGTTCCTGGATACGTGTTTATTGCGCCTTGGCTTCTGGCCAGTTGGCCAAGGCTCGATCTAATTGCAACCACCTCCGCCTCACGGTGGGATTTTGCAGATTTTTCGCTCCAGGCACTAGTGGTGTTGGGTGTTTCAGTCTTAGTTGCTTCGCTGGCTGGATATCCACTGCGAGCACTTTCGGTTTCGTTTCTTCTCTCAGGTCTGCTGGTTGCGCAAATCCTTGCTGGCGTTCGCCTGGCCGAAACAGATGGACTTGCGGTTTTGGGTTCGGTCGTCCTGCTGGTTTCAGCACTGAGCAGACTGAGGAGAACCGGACTAAGGAGCCTTTCGGCAGTTAGCTTGATCGGGCTACTTTCGGCAAGCACTTTTGTATTTGCGATACAGGCTGATCGTGCACGCACGATTGAGGAACTGACTGCCCCAGCACTGGTCGTGGCGCAAGCGGATGTCGATTCGGGCACACGGACCCTCTTTCTATCCTTCGAAGATGCCGTGGTTGCAGATCTTGTTTGGGGTGATGGAAGAAGTGTCGATGAAAGGAGCGTGGCCTACGAAGCTCTAAGACCCTCCTCCACGCTGACAACTCCGATTGCGAATCTCACTGCTCAACTTGTGGCGGGAAACTCAGATGGAGTCAGGGAACTGCTGGAACTATTGGGGGTCGACTTTGTAGTGGTTGAGGGGACTACTTCTCAGTCGCTTGCCACACGAGCATCGATTAGCGGCATGCCTTACTTCCAGGTCTCGGGGGAGAGTCGGTTCGGAGCCCTTTACCGAGTGAACTTCGAAACCTCCGTTGTGGAGTTTGAACCCAACTACGGTCGTGATCTACCACTAGGTGTTCTAGCTGCGTATTTACTTCTTGCTGTTCCGACGCCAGCCACCGCGCTGGGAAGACGAAGGAAGAAGTCCGCATGAAAATCGCTCTTCGTCTTCTAAGTTCTGTAATTGGTTTATGCCTTTTGGCTATAACTCTGTTCATTCCAGTCTCACAAGGCTCACTGGTTAAAAACGCGCGAGAAATATCGGTAGATGTCAAGCCCCTGCCTCTGAAGATTGTTTGTCCTGGCGCAATGGTGGAGGTCGCAGGCCAGAGTGGTGTTGAAGTTGGAAAGATTGAGCGGGTGGGCACTGCCCGATTGTGGAGCCAGGGATCCTCAATAGGACTACAAATCGAAGAGCGAAGCGAAAACGCTTATCCAATCAACGCAGAAGGCGATTCACAGTCAACTGAATTACTCAGTGCTATCCAGACCCAGGTGGTGGATAGAAATCGAGCGGCTGGTTTGATTGCCGGTTACTGTGAGCAGCCGGTTAGCTCCGGTTGGTTTGCATCAGGCGATGGCGGCACGGGAAGAGAATCGGTTTTGGTTGTCAATAATCCAAGTGAAGTTGACACTCAGTTACTGCTGGAGTTTCATCTTGCAGGAAAGGTGATCACCGAGAGATATGTGATTGCAGCCCTGAGCGACAAACTAATTAGCCTCGCGGCAATAGTCGGTGTTGAGCCTTCGTATGCGCTCTACTTTGAATCCGGGGGAGCACCACTATCCGTCGCACTGCAGCACCGCTATAGCGATGGCCTTACTCCTCTGGGAGTTTCGCTCACAACGGCAGTCAGGGAACCAGCCACTGAGCTTTGGATAGCTCCGATCGATGTCTTAGCCGAAGGCTTTGAAAAGCCCCGACTTAGAATCTTTGCTCCTAGGAATGCAGCGAATGTTTCTATAACAGTTCCTGGGACAAGTTTTGCTAGAACAGAACTCGTGGAGTCAGGCTCACTGAAAGAGCTGGAACTGGATTTAGCAGGCGGTGTCTTTGCACTAAAGATTGAAAGCGATGAGGTAGTTGTTGCTCAACTTCTCAATCCTTCACTCTCACCGCTCGACTATTCCTGGCTTTCTTCACTTGAGCCACTGACGGCTATTCACATGCCTCTTTCCAATTTCAATCAGGAGCTTGCACTCTTGAACCCAACCGATAGCAGTCTGGAGGTCGAGGTTTTAACCCGGACAGTTCAGGGAAGCAATAGCGCTTCACTCTCGCTTGCACCAGGCAAACTGCTGATGCTTCCAATCAGCGGCATTTCTTTCACCGCCAGAGCCGATGGAACATTTATGGCTGCA
>JBDLRV010000037.1:0-21750 GCA_039799865.1 Actinomycetota bacterium
ACGGTCTCAGGAAACTCAGTGAGGACTTCGGCTTCGAGCCAATTGCGAATAGCAAGCAGCCGAGTCTGAGTAGCTTCCCTCTGATTGACGCTCTCGGTGATGGCCTCTGCCATTGAAAGAGTCAGGGGGTAGTTCATGGTTCCGGATCGAAGGCCTCGCTCCTGACCACCACCGTGCAAAAGACTTACCGGTTTGGCACTGCGCTTCACAACCAGTGCACCCACTCCAATTGGAGATCCGAACTTGTGACCAGAGATAGTCATGGCGGTAAGTCCAGACTTTCCAAAGCTCACTGGAATTCTGCCAACCGCAGCAACAGCATCCGAGTGAACAGGAATCTGGTGTCTGTTTGCTAGCACTGTGACTTTCTCAATGTCGGTGATAACGCCAGTTTCGTTGTTCACCCACATCAAACTGATTAGGGCAATCTCTTCGGAGCGCTGGTTGATTAGAGTCTCTAAGAATGCAAGGTCTAGCTCGCCGATTCTGCTGACTGGAACTTCAACTAGCTCAGCGCCTTCTGTTTCAACCAGCCACTGAATCGGATCAATCAGAGCCTTGTGTTCGGTGGCAGCGGAGACAATTACGTTTCTTTTTTCACTCTTCCTGCTCCACCAAAGACCCTTGATGGCCTGATTGTTTGCCTCGGTTCCTCCGGATAGAAATATCACCTCTGAGCGATCTGCCTCTACTGCCAGTGCAACCTTGTCTCTGGCCTGCTCGAGCAGCTCCCTGGCGGCTTGGCCGTGGGTGTGGACAGATGATGGATTTCCAAGCTGCGAAAGCGCTGACACAAGTGCATCTTTCGCGCACTGCCTGACATCGGTAGTGGCTGCGTGATCGAGAAAGATTGCCATGGTTTCCTAGAACATCATCGATGCAAGTCTGCGTCTTGCATCTAAAACTGCCGGGTCACTGTCGCCAAGCAAGAAGAAAAGCTGAATCAATCTGGCACGAATGCGCTCGCGATCATCGATTCGCTCGGCAAAGAGATCCAGAAGATGGGAAAAGGCAGCAGAAGGATTCCGAGATGCCAGTAGCTGATCAGCTCCCAGCATCAGCTTGTCTAACTCGTCCAGATTCTTTCCCTGCAGTCTTACCATCAGATCAACCTGCGCAAGGCCTGCCTTGGCATCATTGTCGTTTGGATACTCGATGAGAATTTTCTGGAAGATCTTTGCGGCTTCCTCTAGTTTGCCTTTTTCAATGGCGGCAATAGCTTCCTGATGGTCTTTGCTAAGTGGCTTAACCTCTTCTTTTTTACCCACCTTTGCACTGCCGGTAATTCCGTTTTGCTGGGCTAACTGCAAAACCTGAGACAGAACCTGCAGAAGCTGCTGCTGCTGGATTGCTCCTTGGAATAAGGGGGCAGGCTGCCCAGCCAGTATTGCCAGCATGGCAGGTGCGCTACTGACTCCGACCGCCTGGGCCAGCTGAGGGGATGAGCTAAGACTCACATCAAGACCTATGAACTTACCCTCGCTGGCAGTAAGAATCTTTTCCAGCATGCTCCGAATGTCTTTGGAATCCTGAGAATCATCGCTGATCAGCATCAGCACCGGAACTTTTTCACTGAGCGCAAGGTACTCGCGAAGAGTGTTCTGATCAGCCGGTACTAACCAAGCTGCAACGACAATTCCACTCTCGTCACCGCCCAGTGACGAAAGATCCATCGCACCACCAAAGTTTTTCATTGTCCCAAGGCTATTGCAGTCAGTAGCTGCTGGGTTGCCCCCAGCAAACTCACGCGATTCTCGCTTCCAGCCGCAGGGACATGGAATATCAGCATCGCTCCGTAGCGAGCCTCGATTCCCGTTGCCGATCCCCCGCTGCCGAGCAGGATTGCCTCATCCCCCGAAATTGCAACTGCGTCACCCGGTCTCTTAGGGATGATGGTGTAGGTGTCAATCATGTAGAGCGCTACCAGTGCTCCACCATCAACCGTGGTGAGCATCACCGGTTCATCGGCTGCTAGTTCGTGAGCGAAATCTAGATTGGCATTTGTGAGTGTCTCAGTCAGGCTTCGCTGCACCGAGGAAACGTCTTGAATGTATGCATTTTCGGGATCCATTACCAATGACCAGGTTGAATCAGCACCTTGGTTTAGTAGATCACCCACCGCCTCTACCAAAACATCCGGCGAAACCTTGAGGAACTTGTTATCGGGCTTTAGCTGGTTGGCACCAATTAGCTCGGATGCAACCTCCGGAAAAGATATGTCTGGAAGCAGATTTGCATACAGGTAGAGGTTGTATTTCTCTCTTGCACTTTCTTGCCTGAGAACCAAAAGCTGAAGATTTTCTTCACCTGTAACCATCACGATGCTGCGCGGCCAGGTGTCGGTAGCTGGTGGCAGGAAGAGCTGAACTGGTGAGGACTGAATTGGCTGCGGCAGTCGCTCGGTTTCGGTGAAACGGCGCACGAGGTTGTAGTCAAATCGTCTTACCTGCAGCGCAGGTCCTGAAACCCTTACCTCCAAGGATTCTCGGTTTAGGGTCTCATCAGATTTTTCGACCACAGCAATTATTTCCCGCAAAATCTTTTCGGCCTGCTCTTTGGTGACAGCTGGCGTCAGAGTTTCAGGTGCTGCAATAGGTGATGGTGAGAGCAGCGGGTTTTCATATTCTGGAACACATCCGCTGAGCATTGAAACGCTTAGAACGCTTGCTGCAAAAGATAGTGTCTGCGCTCTTCGACCTCTGCGTGGAGCACCAGCCTGGCTGACGGCTCTTCGAGGAGCGCGACGGCGAGGAGGTCTTGGGCCAATTCTTCTGCGGCGGTATTTTCTTCGATAGATAATTGCCTCGATGAGTGCCATGACAGCACCAATAACCATCAGCGATATTCCAATCAGCGTGATCGGCGCAATTGTTACAGGCTGGTCAGTGAGGTCCCAGGTGATTGAAAGACTTCGCGGAGCCCCTTCAATTCCATTGGATGCAATTAGCAATCCCGTCTCGCCATCGAGCGGTGGGGTGATGCTCGCACTTTCCTCACCCACGACTTCTGCTCGCCACATATCTGATCCGGTTGGATCGGCCAGCGCTCCCTGCTCTCCCCTGGGGATCTCAAGCAGTTCTGCCCGCTGCTCATTGGAGTTGATAGTTAGCCTTAGCTCCACATAGGGACTATCACCCAGCCAGCCGAGGATGTCTCCGTCTCGGGCCTGGGCAATCAAAACCTTCGGTCCGAGGGCCTCGACACTGACGGGGGCTTGGTACGCGCTCAGCAGGCTGCTCGGTAGATAGAGGTAGGTGGTCGGAGCCTCAAGGTTGGCAACCGATGTGATGCGATCTAGCGGAGCATTCTGCAGCTGGTTCCACAGGCCAAGGCTGGCGCTCACCAGTCCCCCCACAAACAGGGTGAGGGCGATCCAAAAGCGCATGTGATTAGCTCCGAGTAGACTTGCTAGCTCGCAAAAGTTTACTCGCAGAGGTAGGGGCACTTGGCCGCAGATTCACGCTTCGAGCTGGTTCGACGCGGCTATGACCCCCAGGCGGTTGACCGAGAAATCAAGGTTTTAAACGCCGAAATTGTCAGGTTGCAGGAAACTAGCTCAGAACTTGCTGAACAGCTCAAAACCCTCAATCAGCGACTCGCCGAGGCCGAGCAAGAAATCGGACTCAGAGTGCAGCCTTCCTACTCAGCCCTCGGCACCAAGGCCGCCAACCTGCTCTCAGGAGCAGAAGAGATGGCGATCAAGCTCACCCAGGATGCCAAGAACCAGGCGGAAGAGCTGATCGCTCGCACCGAAGCCCAGTTGGCCGAGCGAGTATCGGATCTTGAACAAAGGTATGAGGAGCAGCTGGCATCGGCCGAGCGTCGCAGCTCCCGCAGGATTGCAGCTGCGAATCTGGAAGCCGAGCACGTTTTGAAGCAGGCTCAAGCCAAAGCAGATCAGCTCTCCCTCGAAGCCATCGCTGAGGCCGGACGCATCAGAGGGCAAGTCGCAACCGAAATTGCCTCCATGCGCACAACCGCTAGACGCGAACTTGAGCAGCGCAAAACAGAGCTGGAAGCTCAGTACGCCTCTAAGAAGTTCTTGCTCTCTACCGAGATTCCAGTTGACCAAAGAGCCAAGGAGCAGGCTCTGGCAGAGCTCGAAGCACAGTTTGCCCAGCGAAGAAAAGATGCTGAGAACGAGTATCTGGAAAAACACCAGGAAGCCGTTCGTCAAACTCAGCAGTATTTAGAATCCGCACAAAACGACATCACCGAACTAAAAAACGTTGCCGCTAAATTGCGCCTAGAGGTGCAGACCCTCGAAATGGAAACTTCTAAAACACAGGCTCGCATGCTGCAGGATGCCAGAGACCGAGCTGAGGCGCTGGTTCACTCCGCAGAGCTAGAGGCAGTGGCGATTAGCTCAGCGGCACAGGAAGAGGCAAACAAGCTGGTTAGAAATGCCAAGGCAGAGCTTGCGGGGCTTGAAAATGCGGTGCAGTCAAGCCGCACATACCTGAAAAACCTTGGCAGAGTTATATCTGAAATCAAAGACATGGAGAACTAGGTGGAGCGAGCCAGAATCATCAACGCCTTCCAGATTGGTTTTCTGGGTGGCCTGGGTGTTCTAGCTGCAATTTTCCTGGGAGCTGCAATTGGCCAGCTCGCCACCATCCTCACCTATGTTGGACTGGCAGCTTTCATAGCGCTGGGTATGGATCCAATTGTCCGCATGATGATTAAGGCCAAGCTGCCAAGACCGCTGGCTGTAATCATCGCAATCGTTGGCTTTCTTTCAATCGTTGCGCTCCTGCTCTGGGCAATTCTTCCAACCGCCGTTTCCGAGGCCGGAAAACTAGTCAGTCGGATTCCGGTGATCATCGGAAACATCGTCGATAACCGACTTATCGCCACCTACGATCAGCAGCTCAATGGTGCAATCAGCGAAGCCGCAGGAAATGCAATCAACTTCGTCAGCGATTCGAGTAACTGGCCAACTCTTCTTGGTGGAGTATTCCAGATAGGCGTTGGCGTTCTCAGCGGGGCCGTAGGTTTTGTGATTGTTGTTATTCTCAGCATCTACTTCATGGTGTCCCTTGAGTCACTGAAGGACTACCTGGGACTTTTGGTTGCCAAGAGTAAGCGGGAGAGTTTTAGAAAACTAACCGATCAGATTGCTCTATCCGTTGGCCGCTGGGTCATGGGACAGACATCCATAGCCCTTCTGCACTCAATTTTGATTTTCACTCTTCTGACAATTCTTGGCTCGCCCTTTGCGCTGCTTCTAAGTTTGACGGCATTCCTGCTTGCTCTGATTCCTCTGGTTGGACCGGCAAGCGCAGGTGTGCTGGTGGTTGGTGTGACTTATCTTTCAGGCGCTCCTTTTGCCCTGGT
The DNA here is from genome assembly GCA_039799865.1 of Actinomycetota bacterium. Classification (GTDB taxonomy): domain Bacteria; phylum Actinomycetota; class Actinomycetes; order Actinomycetales; family Microbacteriaceae; genus Aquiluna. Next base: position 5,338 of record JBDLRV010000037.1, read on the forward strand.
AGTTGCCATCTACTATCTGGTCTATTTGCAGATTGAGGCGTATCTGATTGGTCCGAGGGTTATGCAGAGGGCAGTGTCCGTGCCAGCGGCAGTTGTTGTGATTGCGGCTTTGATAGGTGGAACTCTGCTGGGTGTAATTGGTGCCCTGGTAGCAATTCCTATTGCCGCCGGAATCCTGCTGATAGTTCGCGAAGTTTGGATGCCCAGACAGCAGGCTCGCTAGTAGCTGGTTGGAAGCGGCGAAGAGCCGGGAGAGACTTCCTCAGCAATCGCGTTCAGCACTTTCCTAGTTGCACCCTCACCAACCCAGAGATGCTTCTCCCCATCGAATGCAAGCAGTTTTGCCTTTGGCAAGACACTGAATTTTTCTCTCGCCTGATCAGGGTTTAAAAATTCATCCAGCTCAGGTACAAGGGCAACAAGCGGAATTGGAACTTCCTGCCACCTTTCAAGATCATGTTGGGTTGCTCTTCGCAGAGGGGGCGAGAGCAGGATTGCGCCAGAAATGTCTAAATCGGGTCCGTACTTGATTGCCAGCTCTGTGCCAAATGACCAGCCAATCAGCCATGGTTTAGGAAGGTTTCGTTCGCTACAGAATCTAACGGCAGCTTCGACATCGAACCTCTCTCCAATGCCATCTGCGAATGACCCGGTTGATGTGCCGCGAGGCGAGGTTGTGCCGCGAGTATTGAAACGAAGCACCGCTGCGGACAGTAGCTCTGGAAGGCGATTGGCCATTTTGCGAAGCAGGTGCGAATCCATGAATCCGCCGTGTGTGGGAAGAGGGTGCAGGGTAATTAGCGTTACCTTCACCGGCTTATCTTTTGGAAAAGCAAGCTCGCCCACCAAGACCTCTCCATCTGAGGTTCTAAGTTCTATTTCTTCGCGAATGCTTGGAAGCTCAGTGTTGGACGTAATCTCCATCAGGGAAGCAGCCCATCGAAAATCTTCCAGCAGTGGTTATGAAAGTGTCTTCTCGACTGCACTCCCCTGTGTGTGTCCCAGGCAACGGTGTGAACATCGCCGGGAGTTATCAAAACAACACACATCGGACAAACCCAGCTCTTTCCCTCCTCAGCATTACTGCCGGTGGTTTGGGAAACTTCAAACTCAATGCCGCGCTTTACTTCGATGTGAGGAAGTGATGTGCGAAGTCTGGTGAGGTCTAGCTCTTGATACTCACGCTTCACAGCGCCGCGGCGCCTTTTGCCTCTGGTCATTAGTACCAGTTGTTTTTGTCAGAGTGCACAAGTGCTGCGCAGGGGGATCCGTAGCGGCCATCGATGTAGCCAAGTCCCCACCTGACCTGAGTCTCAGGATTGGTTCTCCAGTCAGCTCCAGCTGAAGCCATCTTGCTGGCAGGGAGCGACTGCGGAATTCCATAGGCACCTGAGGAGCGGTTGGTTGCATTCCAGCGCCAATTACTTTCTCTCTCCCACAGCTTCACAAGACACGAGTACTGATTGAAATCCCAGCCGCGCTTGGTTACTTCGCCCAACGCAAACTCTTTCACGCTGCCAGGTTCTGGGTAGGAGGCAATTCTCACGGTCACTCCCCTGGCCGCCTGGCCCGTGAGCACCTCGAAGTCACCTCTGGCATAACCATCGCCCTCGGCAGCCTTGATGGTCAGCGACTGGTAGTCGCCATCTATTTCGGGAAAGACCTGCATTGTGTTGGCGCTTGCCATGGTTCCCGAATACGGGTCAATGACGGTGACCATGGTCAGGGCGGATGCAAAAAAGTAGCCCAGGACGGCTAGGTGGCGCCTTGGGCGAGTTGATTGCACTGCGTGTCTTCCCACAGTCCTCCTGTTAGAGGCCTTAAGCCTAATAAAGCTCAGTTTTTATGGCAATTAACCCAGTATTCGCTGGGTATTTAGGGCAGTGACCACCTGAGCCAAAAACTCATTCACCTCAAGCTTGTTAGGTCCCCCCTTGGCCCTGCCAAGCTCCCAGGTGCGAATAGCCATTGGTTCTGGAGCTAGCAGCACACCCTCATGGATTCTGATCTGGTCGAGCAGCTGATTGAGCTGCTTTGGTCTGTAGCCATTTCTAGATGGAGTGAATCTAGTTGCTTCTTCTCTGGCTAGAACCTCGCCAATTACACCGATTAGTCTTCGGTTCTCTCTTTTCAGCTCGAGCTTTCCAATTCGCTCAAGGCGCTGAGAGATTTCTCGATTTTCAAAGTCATCCGCAATCTTCGCTAGCGCAGCATCGACCTCATCGATGCGATACCCGGCGGGCACCAAATCGAACTTGGCAACTGCCAGCATGCTGGGGGTGACGATACGGCTCTGGGGATTCTCATACTGTCTTCTGACTCTATCGAGAAGGGCATCCACTGCCTCTGGGTCATATCCCAAAAGCTTTCCGGAGACCTTTCCAAGGCTCATCAGAATGCCACGAGTGAGAGTAGGTAGGCGATGAAGCACGAAGGCAGCATCGAATCAAGTCGATCCATAAACCCTCCGTGACCGGGTAGAACATCTCCCATATCTTTGACGTTTAAGTCTCTTTTTATTAGCGACTCAGATAGATCCCCTAGCACTGAGCTAATAAGAATCGCTACTGCGAATAGTAAACCAAACCAAAATGAAGAGGAAGTTAAATACCCCGTGAGGAATCCCCCGGCCAGTGCTCCGGCCACCGAGGCCAGAAAACCCTCCCAGGTTTTCTTCGGAGAGATGGTCGGAATCAGTTTTGTTCGACCAAAGAACCTACCCACCAAATAACCAAAGGAATCAATCATCACCACGGTTATCACCAGCGAGAACACCCAGGCGATTCCGTTTTCCTTTTGTATCAGTAGTACCGCATAGCTAATCAAAAGTGGCACGTACACCAGCTGAAAACCAATTGCACCAAAGTCTCTGAGGCTTTGCTTGATTGATGTGAACTGCTTTGCAACTGTCAGCTCAAATATGCGCACTACAACCAGAGTTGCAACGCAGGCCAAGAGCGAAAACCATTGACCGGGACCTTGAAAGAAATATGAGCTGTAGACGATCACCGGCGCGGCTAAAGGCGCGATCTTGGGAACGGACCAACCTGAAAAGCGCAGAACGTTTGTGAGCTCCCTCAGGGCCATTAGGGACGCGAACGCCACCCAGGTTGTGAAGGCCAGCGGGTGAAGCAGCGAAACCAGGAAGACTCCGCCCAAACTGAAGCCAACGATCAGCCTTGGGCCTAGCGTGCGGGTCTTTGAGCTGTCCAACTAAACCTCGAGAAGTTCGGCCTCTTTGTTTTTCAGCGCCTCATCAATCTTGTCAACGTGAGACTTAGTCATCGCTTCGAGCTCCTTTTCGGCTCTTTCGATCTCGTCCTCTCCAGCTGACTTCTTAAGCGCCTCTAAATCTTCTTTTGCCTTGCGCCTGATGTTTCTGACCGAGACCCTGCCGTGCTCGGCCTTATCGCGAGTGAGTTTGACGTATTCCTTGCGGCGCTCTTCAGTGAGCTCGGGAAGATTGATTCGAATCACAGTGCCATCGCTGTTTGGCTGAGCACCAAGATTTGGCATGGAGAGTAGTGCCTTTTCAATTGCACTCATGGCTGACTTGTCGTAAGGGCTAATCAAGATTGACCTGGCTTCGGGGCTCTGAATTCCAGCAAGCTGAGAAAGTGGAGTTGGTGTTCCGTAGTAATCGACCATGACCTTTTGGAACATAGCTGGATTAGCTCTGCCGGTGCGGACGGATGCAAAGTCTTCCTTGGTGGCATCTAGGGCCTTGTCCATTTTTTCTTTTGTCTCGGACAGAATCTGAGAAATCATTGCTTACTTCCTTGTGGCTATGGTTTGACGTAGGTTCCGACTTGCTTACCAAGGAGCGCGGCAGCAACATCTTTCATGCCAAACACTCTCATCGGCATCTTGTTATCCATGCAGAGCGAGAAGGCGGTGGCATCGACAACTCTTAGGCCCTGCACCAGAGCCTCCTGATAGCTAATCTCACTCAGCTTCGTAGCATTTGGATCGCGCTTTGGATCCGCGGAGTAAACGGCATCAACGCCATTCTTAGCAACCAGCACTTCGTCAGCGTGAATTTCAAGAGCTCTTTGTGCAGCAACGGTGTCAGTTGAGAAATATGGAAGACCGGCACCAGCTCCGAAAATGACTACTCTTCCTTTTTCGAGGTGTCTAATTGCACGCAGCGGAAGATAAGGCTCTGCAACCTGAGCCATGGAGATTGCGGTCTGAACTCGAACCGATGCTCCGGCTTGTTCCATAAAGTCTTGAAGAGCCAGGGCGTTCATTACTGTTCCCAGCATTCCCATGTAGTCGGCGCGACCTCTGTCCATGCCGCGATTGGAAAGCTCTGCTCCGCGGAAGAAGTTTCCACCACCAACAACAATTGCGATCTCGACATCCTTGGCCGCAGCTGCGATGTCCTTAGCGATCTCGGAGACAACATCTGGGTTAACACCCAGGGATCCTCCACCAAAGGATTCTCCGGAGAGTTTCAGTAATACCCTGCGCTTTTTCGCCACTTTTGAACCTCCAAGAGCCAATCCCGAGGTCAATCCTAGGGGGAAAGCTAAAGGGGCCCAGCTTTAGGCCAGACCCCTTGGAAGCTATCGAGTTTATGCCCCGACGCGGAAGCGAACGAAGCCGGTTAGCTTCAGTCCTGCCTGCTCGGCAATCTTGCCAACCGAGAACTTGTTGTCCTTGGCGAAGTCCTGGTCCATAAGACAGCTCTCCTTGAAAAAGCCATTCACACGGCCCTCCACAATCTTTGGCAGCGCTGCCTCTGGCTTACCCTCGTTGCGTGCGGTCTCGGTAGCAATCTCTCGCTCCTTGGCCACAACATCCGCTGGGATCTCGTCTCGGGTTAGGTACTGCGGGCTGAAGGCTGCGATGTGAACTGCTATGTCGTGGGCAGTGTCAGCATTGGCACCCTCGTAGCCCAGCAGAACTCCAACCTGCGGAGGCAGGTCACGGCTGGTCTTGTGCAGGTAGGCATCAACTGCTGGAGCCTCAATGACAGAAATCCTTCTCAGCTCCACCTTTTCACCCAGGATTGCGGCCTGGTCGGTGATGGCATCTGCCACGCTCTTGCCTGCGGCATTCGAGGCAAGGGCTGTTGCAACATCCTTCGCACCCGATGCAAACGCAGCGTCTGCGATCTGCTCGGCAAGTGCCACGAAGTTCTCAGCCTTGGCTACGAAGTCTGTCTCGCATGCCAGCTCCAGGAGCATGGCCTTGCCAGCGGCAACCCGAGCGACAACCAAACCGTTGGAGGTTGAACGCCCCTCGCGCTTAGAAACACCCTTGAGTCCCTTGAGACGAAGCAGCTCAAAAGCTTTTTCGATATCTCCGTTGGCCTCATCGAGTGCGGACTTGCAGTCCATCATTCCGGCGCCGCTCTTTTCGCGCAGTGCCTTTACATCGCTTGCGGTGTAGTTAGCCATTATTCAGCCGCCTTCTCTTCGCTCTTAGCGGTTTGTGATTCACCCTCTAGTAGTTCGCGCTCCCACTCAGCCAGTGGCTCAGCTTCTGCACCGCCCTTGTTGTGGCGAGCAATCATGCCATCAGCTGCCGCGTCGGCGATGATCTTGGTTAGCAGTTCGATTGAGCGAATAGCGTCATCGTTTCCAGGAATACCAATGGTGACCTCGTCTGGATCGCAGTTGGTGTCAAGGATTGCAATCACTGGGATTCCCAGCTTGTTTGCCTCAGTGACAGCAAGGTGCTCCTTGTTGGTGTCAACCACCCAGATTGCACTTGGGGTTTTGTGAACGTTTCTGATTCCACCCAAAGACTTCTCTAGCTTGTCTTTTTCGCGCTTAAGCATCAGTAGCTCTTTTTTGGTTAGACCCGACTTGGTTGGGTCTTCAAAGTCATAAGTCTCAAGTTCCTTCAGTCGCTGAATGCGCTTGGCAACAGTTGAGAAGTTTGTCAAAAGTCCACCGAGCCATCTTTGGTTGATGTATGGCTGACCAACGCGCAGGGCTTCGGTAGCGATTGGCTCCTGTGCCTGCTTCTTGGTTCCGACGAACATGATTGATCCACCATTGGCAACCAGATCACGGACAAAGTTATATGCCTTGTCGATGTAATCAACTGACTGCTGAAGGTCGATGATGTAGATACCGGAGCGGTCGGTGAGAATATGCCGCTTCATTTTTGGATTCCATCTGCGAGTCTGGTGTCCGAAGTGGACACCTGCATCGAGCAGCTGGCGCATGGTTACGCTGGCCATAAGGCACTCCTTTGGACACAAATGTGTCCACTCAGTTTCTGGTCAAGGCGGTTGCTCTGACCCCTGGCAAGACCTAACCACTAGAACCCCCGTGAGGGACCGAGCTAGCGGGATTTGTTGGTCTTACGCGAATTCGCCTTCCTTTCGGAAGGCGTGTTATCAGCATAACAGCGAAACTGGCCCTTATCCACGGCCTCTCTGGCCCCAGAACCCAGGCGTGAGTGGCTTTGGCAGGGTACACAGATGATCAAATTAATCTATATTCTTACCCTTGTAATTGAGGCCCTAACCCAACCAGTCAAATCGCCCGAAATCTGGGCCACGCCAATCCCAGATTTTGAAAACCGTCACTTTCCAAACTATGTGCTTCCTGCCAGCAAGTGGGGTGCAGGTCACAGAGGAATAGATCTGCTTGTTAAAGATCAAGAGCAGATAAAAAGCCCATTCAGTGGAACTGTTCACTTTCAAGGCAAGGTTGTCGATCGCAATGTGCTTACGCTGAAAAGTAGTTCAGGGCTACTTGCCTCTTTTGAACCAATTTGCAGCAATCTATCCGCTGGGGATGATGTAACTAAAGGAGATCAGATTGGGCATTACTGTGCAGGAGCAGAGAACTACGAGGAGCATTGCGAAATGTGCATTCACTTCTCAGTAAGAAGTGAGCATGGTTATTTAAACCCGCTGCTATTTGTTTCCACAATCAAGCCAAGTGTGATTGTTTCCTAGGCTCTTGGGTGGGCCTGCTCGAACGCGTCCCTGAGTCTTTCAACCGATACGTGGGTGTAGATCTGAGTGGTGGCCAGAGAAGAGTGGCCGAGAATTTCTTGAACGGCGCGAAGGTCTGCACCGTGGTCTAGCAGGTGTGTTGCAGCCGAGTGACGCAAGGTGTGAGGCCCTGCTGCTCCAGTTGAAGTTTGCGCAAGCTGATTTGCAACCAGCGAGTAGAGCTGTCTGACTCCGACTCTCTTTCCGCGAGATGTCAGCAGGACTGAGTTTGGCGAAGATTCGATTTCAAATTTCTTTCTCCCCTCTCTGATCCAGGTGTCGAGAGCCTTGGCAGCTTGTTCACCATATGGCAGCATGCGCTGCTTATTGCCCTTACCCGTGACCTTAAGAAGTCGCCTAGAGAAATCAACATCCCAAATGTCTAGGGATGCAAGTTCGCTAACTCGCATGCCAGTTGCGTAGAGAAGCTCAAACGCACACAAGTCTCTCTGTGCCGATGGATTATCTGTGGTGGCTGCCGCCTGCAATCTTTCAAACACTTCGGAGAGAGATCTTTCGCTGGCAACTTTGGGAAGAGTTCGGTCGAGTTTCGGGGCACGCAGTCTCAACCCAGGATCTGAATCGATTTCACCGCGCTGAAAAAGGTATGCGGTGAAGGCCTTGACGCTGGAGGTCTTGCGAGCCAATGTGCTCTTAGTTGCACCTGCTTCTGATTGTCGCCACATCCAGTCTCGAAGAGAATCGAGCGAAAGTTCCTGTTTGGAATCGCCTAGAAAAGTTAGGTAGTCGCTGATGTCAGCCTTGTAGGCCTTGAGCGTGTTAGGGCTCATTCCCCTTGCCTGAAGCGAGGAAAGAAACAGTGCCAGAGCCTTATCCACACTGCCAGATTAGGCTAGCGAGCCAATATTCCTTGGACATCGCGAAGACTGACCCCTGACTCCCTAGCAATTTCCTCAGAAGTCTTTGCCCCGTTGAGAATTGCATCATCGATGCGCCTTTTGATTTGAGCGGGATGATTCTTTGGAATTTCCCCAAGCCAAATTGGATCGGCTATGCCCAGAGAAATCAAATAGTTGCAACCTGCGGCAGGCGGGAATGTGCCGGGTCCTGCGACGGCATAGGTGCCGCGACCAAGCTGCCGAGAGTGTGATGCCGTGTTTCGAGATCCTGAACGAAAGCCAGCTTCGACCACATAAGTTGCGGACGCGCAGGCTGCAATCAATCTATTTCTTTGCAAGAAGCGAAAGCTGGTGGGTGCTGTCTGGCAGGCAACCTCACTGATCATTGCGCCGCCCTCCTGAACAATTCGATGGAAAAGCTCCCAATTAGATTGCGGATAGGCGCGGTCTAATCCTCCCGCCATGAAGGCTGCAGTCTTGAGCCCTCTCGCAAGTGCTGCATTGTGAGCCGCCGAGTCAATACCTATTGCTCCCCCTGAAATCACTGGGCGATTTAGTTTGGCCACCAGTCTCGCTGTGTTTGAAAGTCCAACATCACTAGGTTTGCGAGCACCAACGATTGCAACTGTCTCCTGTTCGAGAAACGAAACATCCCCTGCGACCCAGAGCAGATACGGATCGTGTGGATAGAGATCTGAAAGCCTTTCAAAAAGCTTTGGTGCATCGGTTGCAAATAACGGTCTTGCATTCCAGCGAATAGCTCTTTCAATTACCGCAATCTCATTTCGATGAGGAAGCCGCAGCCTGATTCGCTCGATGATTTCTGGAACCTGATCCCTGTACTCAACTGGAACCAGATCTGGCCAGATGCTGAGTGCTTTACCCTCTCTGAAATCAGCGAGCGCCGCTATCCCCCGCTGCTCAAAGATGAGCCTTGCCAGAGCATCCCCTGGTTCGTGAAGAAGTGACCAGAGAATGATTTGCTCTTGCTCGAAAGTGGTTTGCATCAGATCTTCCTTTTTGGAAGATGATGCAGCGAATTAGTGCCTTTGTTTACTTCTTTATTTGAATCTGTGGATAACTAGGGCTTATCGCCAACTGCTAGTTCCTCGGGAATCTCGAGATCGCGCTTGCCTATCTCCTCAAGGTTTACATCCTTGAAGGTCATGACCTTGACCTGCTTCACGAAGCGGTCAGTGCGATAGATGTCCCAGACCCAGACGTCCTGCATGGTGATTTCGAAGTAGAAGTCAGTGGCTGTTTCGATTCGCTTGAGCTCAACCTCGTTGCAGAGGTAGAAGCGCCGCTCGGTTTCGACCACATAGCGAAACATCTTCACTACGTCCCGGTATTCGCGATAGAGGGAAACCTCCGCGTCGCGGTCGTAGTCTTCGAATTCCTCGTCCATGGCGGTCAGTCTAAACCCCCTGAGGCGGACAAAGTTTGGGGGCTGTTGAGAGCCAGTGTTACACCTATGTGAACAGATTTAGAGGAGCTCAAAATCTGCTCTAGGCTAGGGATTTATTAGGAAGGAATAGGTAGCTTGTCCGCAGAAACCCCAAAAGTCACCATCAAGGTTGGATCTAAGGAAACCGAGCTGGCGGTAGTTAGCGCTACCGAGGGTCACAGCGGCATCGACATAGCGAACCTGATGGCAGAGACCGGACTTGCCACCTTCGACCAGGGCTTTGTTAATACCGCCTCCACCAAGAGTGCCATTACCTATATCGATGGTGAAAAGGGAATCCTGAGATACCGCGGTTATCCAATTGAACAGTTAGCTGAGAAGAAGAGCTTTCTGGATGTTGCCTTCCTACTTATCTATGGAGAGCTTCCAACCAAAGACCAGCTGGCTGAGTTTGACGAGAAAATCCGTCGCCACACACTTCTGCACGAAGACCTAAAAGACTTCTTTCGTGCCTTCCCGCAGTCAGCACACCCAATGACTGTTATCTCCGCGGGTATTTCAGCTCTCTCCACTTTTTACCCTGATTCACTTGATCCGAAAAACCAAGAGCAGGTTGAGCTATCGACAATAAGGCTGCTCGCCAAGGTTCCGGTTCTAGCGGCCTACGCTCACAAGACATCTATTGGTCAGGCGCTGATGTATCCGGATAACTCGTTGAACATGGTCGAGAACTTCCTGCGGATGACATTTGGCAACATGGCCGAGAAGTATGTTCAGAACCCGGTTGTCACAAAGGCTCTCGACACCCTGCTACTTCTGCACGCAGATCACGAGCAGAACTGCTCAACCTCGACCGTGAGACTGGTCGGATCTTCTCAGGCAAACCTGTTTGCATCAGTATCTGCTGGAGTTAGCGCTCTGTTTGGTCCTCTGCACGGCGGAGCGAACGAGGCGGTTCTAGAGGTGCTGCAGTTCATTCATGATTCCGGTGAGGGCGTGAACAGATATCTAGAGCGAGTAAAGAACAAGGAAGATGGCATTCGCCTGATGGGCTTTGGTCACAGGGTCTACAAGTCCTTTGACCCCAGAGCCAAGATTGTGAAGGCAACTGCCGACAAGGTTCTGAAGGAACTTGGCGTCAACGATCCACTACTTGACATCGCCAAGGAACTGGAAGCAGCTGCGCTGGCCGATGAGTACTTCGTGGAAAGAAAGCTCTACCCGAACGTCGATTTCTACACCGGTGTGATCTACAAGGCCATGGGATTCCCGCCAAAGATGTTCACTCCGCTCTTTGCCATTGGAAGACTTCCGGGTTGGATTGCCCACTGGCGAGAAATGATGAAGGACTCACACACCAGAATCGGAAGACCCCAGCAGGTCTACGTAGGTCCTATTGAGAGAAGCGTCTAAAAAAGCTAACTTGCGTATCGCCGTAAGTTTTATCTTGGTACCGCTCAAGACCCGCAACATCCACCTGTGGGCTCTTAGCGCTTCTTTCCAAAACTAAAACACCGCTGGCACTTAGTTTTCCAACCAGCAGTCCGAGTATCTCTTGCAGCTTGATTTCTGAGAACTCATATGGCGGATCAACAAACACCAAATCAAATGAAGAGTCTCCTGCTCTGAGGTAATTGGCTGCGTCGGCATTGCGAAGCTCTACCGAAACCTCAGCGCCTTGCTTGGAAAGAGCATTGGTCACCAGAACAGAATTTTTTTGGCAAACACCAAAGGCAGATTTTGATTTTTCGACCATTACAAGAGAACTAGCTCCTCTGGAAAGGGCTTCAAGTCCCAGTGCTCCAGATCCAGCAAAGAGGTCTAGCACTCTCGCGTTTTCAATATCACCCTGGTTTTCAAGAGTTGAAAAAAGGCTCTCCTTCACCCTGTCCGAGGTGGGCCTTGTCTCCTTAGCGGCTGCTGAAAGCCTCAGAGAGCCCGCTAGGCCGGAGATAATCCTGCTCATAAGGTGAGCCTAGCCAAAAGCCTCAGTGCCAAGCTCCAAGATTGTTAGGTGCTGGAAAACGGAGAAAAGCTAACCCTGCTTGGGGACAAGACGTCCCGCGCTCTTTCCAAGCAGCTGGGCCTAACCCATGTGGGTCAGCTGCTCCAGCACTACCCAAGAAGATACATAAAGCGCGGAGAGCTCACGTCGATGGCGGAGCTGCCAATCGGTGAAGTGGCGACCGTGGTTGGCGAAATAGTTTCGGTTTCTGCTCGTTACACCAAGGGTCGCGGCGGCCATATTCTCGAAGCAACAATTTCCGATGGCACATCAAAGATGAGCCTCGCTTTCTTCGGTCAAGCCTGGCGGAAAGACGAACTCACCAAGGGCAAGCGAGGACTATTCAGCGGCAAGGTTGGCATCTTTTCAGGAAAGCTCCAGCTCACCCATCCCGACTACGAGCTTTTCGAAGACATCGAGGAAAAGGAAGCCAAAGCCTGGGCAGATCTTCCAATCCCCGTCTATCCCGCAACCGCTACGCTCCCAAGCTGGCGAATCGAAAAAGCGATTTCCCAGGTCCTTGGACTGGCAGATATCAAAGAGCTGATCCCCAAAGAGATTCTTGAAAAGGAAAAAGTCATTGGCTTGAAAGATGCTATTTCCAAGATTCACAGGCCAAGCTCCGAGAAAGACTTTGTAGATGCAAGAAAGAGTCTGAAATTCCATGAAGCTTTGATTTTGCAAACAGGACTGCTGCTAAAGCGTCAGGCTTATGAAAATCAGGAAGCCGCTTTGCTGGATGATTCTTCACTGGCTATGGAATTTGAAAAGCACCTGGAATTCGAATTCACAAAGTCGCAGCTACAGGTAATTGCTGAAATTGAAAAGGATTTAGCCAGCGGAAGACCCATGCACAGACTTCTGCAGGGAGAAGTCGGATCGGGAAAGACAGCGATGGCTCTTAGAGCAATCATGCTTGCCGCTGCCAAGAAGCTTCAGTCGGCACTGCTTGCCCCAACCGAAGTACTCGCGGAGCAGCACTTCCACTCAATACAAACCACACTCGGACCAGAACTAACCAGAGCATTAGGGGTTCGACTTCTGACCGGGAGCATGAATGCTGCTGAAAAGAAAAAAGCTCTATTAGATATGGCCAGTGGCAAATGTCTACTCGCTGTTGGAACGCATGCTCTTTTCTCTGGAAAGGTGCAGTTTGCCGAGCTTGGCTTGGTTGTCATCGACGAGCAGCACCGTTTCGGGGTTATGCAGCGAGAGGCAATCAAAGGTAAGGGCAAAAAGGTTCCCCACGTTCTGACAATGACCGCAACGCCAATTCCGAGAACCATAGCCATCACAGCCTTTGGAGATCTCGATGTTTCCACACTGCGCGAGCTGCCGGGAGGAAGACAGGCGATTGAAACACATCTGGTTGCGATTTCTAATCCGGCATTGGTGTCGAGGGTATGGCAGAGAGTGAACGAAGAGATTCAAAAGGGTAGGCAGGTATTTGTGGTCTGCCCCCGCATCAGCGGAAAAGAGTATGAGGACGAGCCGGCAGCTCAAGACAGCATTGCTCCGGCTGCAGCTACCGAAGTTTTTGATTCACTAGCTCGCAACCCAGCGCTTGCAGGAGTTCGCATGGGACTCATGCACGGAAGGCTAGCTACCGAAGAAAAGCAAGATGTTATGCAGGCCTTTGCTGCCAAAGAGCTAGACCTGCTGGTAGCAACCACAGTGATTGAAGTTGGTGTGAATATCCCTAACGCAACTGTGATGGTGATACTCGATGCCGATCGCTTTGGCATCTCCCAGCTTCATCAGCTCAGGGGAAGAATTGGCCGAGGTAAGCATGCTGGGATATGCCTTTTGCTATCGGGCGGGGAACCAGAATCCCTAGCTCACCAAAGGCTTGAGGCAATTGTGGAGACCAAGGACGGCTTCAAGCTAAGTGAGATGGACCTTGAGCTGCGCGGCGAGGGAGATGTGCTTGGAGAAAACCAATCGGGCATGAGATCTCAGCTGAAGATGCTGAAGGTCACTCTAGATGGTGAACTTATTCAGCATGCTCGAGAACTTGCGGAAGAGATAATCAAAAAGCCAATCAGCAAGGATTTACTTCGCGGGGTGGAGCTGATGCAGCCGGATGCCCTCGCTGCCAGCTAGAAAAGACTCTCGCTCAAGATTTCACTGAGCCAAGTCTTGCGGTGTATTTCGCAGGGCCCAAAAGATCTGAGCGCTTGGATGTGAAAGTCTGAACTGTAGCCCTTGTTGGATTCAAAGCCATACTGCGGAAACTTCTCAGACATCTCAATCATCAACTGGTCCCGCTCGACTTTGGCAATGACAGAAGCTGCCGCCACAGATGCGCAGTCGCGATCTGCTTTGGTTCTGATAGTTACATTCTTGAGCTCGAGCCAGTTTTGATTGCCATCGAGCAGGATTGCAGGATTTTCTAGAGCCAGCTTTTCTAGGCACTCAAGCCCTGCGCGCCTGAGCGCTGCGATGATTCCGGATCTATCGATGAACTCAGCATCCACAAAAGACACTGCATACTCCCCCCAAGATCTCGCTTCACCCGCAACCTCAGCCCTTTTGGCTTCCCGAATGAGTTTTGAATCCTTCAGGCTTGCGGGTTGTTCACCAAGTCTTTCGCTTGTTAGAACAAAGGCAGCAACTGCTATTGGGCCAGCCAGTGATCCTCTTCCAACCTCGTCGATGCCGATTATGGCTTGGTGGGTTTTTAGAAGCTCGGTTTCAAGCTCAAGGGTTGGGAACGTCACGGAAGGTTTCTGGATAGTTGTTTAGCCAGGTCCAGTTTTCAAATGGCCAGCTAATTATGAAGGCGTTACCAACCACGACCGACCTTGGAACAAACCCCTTGGTTGGTAGATCCTGGTGATAGCGCGAGTCGGTGGAGTTCGGTCTGTTATCTCCCATCACCCAGTAGTGATCGGCAGGGACTGTTACTGAAAACTCGAGTTCCGATGGAGCATTTGGTCCGATGTAGGGCTCATCAATTGGCTGGCCATTGATGGTTAGCTTTCCATCCGCATCGCAGCAGACCACGTTATCCCCAGGAAGCCCAATGACTCGTTTGACAAGGTGCTCGGCGGAATCGGGAGCGGTGATGCCAAAGGTTCCGAGTATGAAATCGCTTAACTCTTCAATTGGCTCTTTCGGAGTATCTGGAATTGAACCAAGCCAGCCTCCGGGATCCCTAAACACAACTACATCTCCCCGACTGATGGGTGTTACCTCAGGGGCTGTGACATTCACGATGATGCGGTCGTTTATCTGCAGTGTCTCGAGCATGGAGCCCGATGGGATGAAGAAAGACCTAATCAGAAATGCCTTGATGGCAACGGAGAGAACCAGAGCAGTTCCAACTATGACAACAAAGTCAATTAGGAAAGATAGAAACCAGTTTTTCTTCAGACGCCTTATTGTGCGTCGAAGCGATGCTAGAAAGGACTGATTTCGGGGTCTTTCCCCGGATTGCGACATAGGCCCTAGTCTAAATTAGGCGTCTTGGTTATCGCGCTTTTCGCGAATCTTTGATGCTTTACCGCTTAGATCGCGAAGGAAGTAGAGCTTGGCTCTCTTCACGTCTCCCTTGGAAACGACCTCAATCTTGTCAATTGATGGGGAGTGAACTGGGAAAGTCCTCTCAACACCAACCTGGAAGGAAACCTTGCGAACAGTGAAAGTCTCGCGAACACCGCTACCTGAGCGAGCTAGCACGATTCCCTGGAAGACCTGAACACGCGAGCGGTTACCTTCAACGATGTTTACGTGGACCTTTACGGTGTCGCCAGGGCGAAAGTCTGGAACATCGGTCTTAAGGGTCTTGGAGTCGACTGAATCGAGAATGTGCATTTTCTGCTCTTTCCTTTAGCGCGCAGGACTAAACGGTTTCTATTTGGTGATTCTGTGCTCTTTGCTCCCCTGCGGCAGAGGCTCTGGGCACAGCGCTAAATTCTGCCACAGCCAGCCCCTGACCACAACCTCTAGAGCAGATCCGGCCGGTTTTGCTCGGTCCTCTCAAGCGAGCGCTGCCTTCTCCAGGCCTCTATTTCGGCGTGATGACCAGATAGGAGGACCTGTGGGACTTCAAGCCCTCTCCAAGACTGTGGCTTTGTGAAGCTCGGATATTCCAAAAGACCATCGGCGTGAGATTCATCGTCCAGAGATTCACTGTTTCCTATAACCCCTGGGATAAGCCGGCAGATTGCCTCGATCATCACAACCGCTGCAACCTCTCCGCCATTTAGAACATAGTCACCGATTGAAAGCTCCAATACTTCGGTCTTCGTCTTGGCATACTCAACTACTCGCTGGTCAATACCCTCATACCTTCCGCAAGCAAAGATCAGATGCTCTTTGGTTGATAGTTCTTTTGCGATGTCCTGATTGAAGAGTTTTCCTGCAGGAGTTGTGAAGATAACGGTAGGTTTTCCAACCAGAATCTCATCAAAAGCTTCTCCCCAAGGCTCTGGTTTCATAACCATCCCTGCGCCGCCTCCGTATGGGGTGTCATCAACTGTGCGGTGTCGATCATGTGTGTAGTCACGTAGGTCATGCGCCTTGAACTGAATTAGCCCGGATTCTTTGGCTTTACCTAGCAGCGAGAGATCTAGGACTGAGAAAAAGTCAGGGAAGATCGAAATTGCATCAATTCGCATCTTGAGACTCCAGTTCCTCGAAGAGTCCGCCTGGAGGTGTAATCTCAACTTTCCCATTGGTGAGGTCAACCGTTGGGACGAATGCTCTTACAAATGGAAGTAGAACTTCCCTATCTGCTTGCCTTATAACCAACAGGTCCTGAGCTGGAAGATGATCAACCCGAACCACCTCGCCAATCTCTTGTCCATCTCGCATAACCTTCAAACCAACTAGCTGATGGTCATACCAGGCATCAGACTCGACAGGCAGTTCCGCATGGTCTTTTTCAATCAAGAGAATTGCTCTTATTAGAGACTCTGCGGTAGTTCTATCGTCAATTCCCTCAAAGAAGACAACCGGTGCGTTGTTATACCAGCGAAGTTCTTTCACAGTTAGCGTCTTACCAAACCAAGGTGAGTCCTCCGGAACCTGCAGCTGCACGACATTTCCCGGAGAAAAGCGCTCATCAGGAGAATCGGTATAGAGCTCTAACTTGATTGCGCCTTTGAGGCCGTGTGCTTTGAGCAGGCGGCCTACCCGAAGCGACGTGGTGTTAGTAATCGGTATCCACCACGTC
>JBDLRV010000038.1:0-6013 GCA_039799865.1 Actinomycetota bacterium
GGAGGCAGTCCTAGAGCGCAGACAGCACAAGCGCATTATGGTTTTTAGACCTCTCTATGCAGTGGGTGGTCAGGAGCTTGGATATCTTCCCGGCACAGAGGGTGAAAAGATGAACCCCTGGGCCCAAGCAGTATTCGACACTTTGGGAGCCTTGGTTTCGAAAGAAGTGATTGATGAGGTCGTGAACAGGGGAATTCTAGAGATTCTTCCACTGACTCACATTCGAGGACGCTCACTCCACGATTCCTTTGTGATTGTGGATGAGGCCCAGTCGCTGGAGAGAAATGTGCTGCTAACGATGCTCTCCAGGATTGGTCAGAAGTCTCGAGTTGTTCTAACCCACGATGTTGCTCAACGCGACAATCTTCGTGTTGGGCGACACGACGGAGTTGCCTCAGTGGTTGAGACATTGAAGGGCCAGCAGCTATTTGCCCACATCACTCTCACCCGCAGTGAACGAAGCGACATCGCCGCCCTGGTGACCGATCTACTGGACTAGCTGGGGATAACAAAAACTCAGCCGGCTAGAGATTGCCTAGTTTGGGTAAGTGGCTGATCTAATCATTCTTATTCCCATGGCATACATTGCGATTCTTTCCATTCCGCTAGTCATTACGGACCTTCGAGAACACAGGCTTCCAAATCCGATGACCATCTCGGCTATTGCTATCACCTTTGTCTTCCTGCTAGTGCAAGGTTTCATTTCTTCTGACTGGGCCAGACCACTTAGTGGATTGGTGGCCGGAGGCATCACGTTTTATGCGGGTTATCTGCTGGCAAAGCGAGATGCCATCGGGATGGGGGACGTGAAGCTTTTGACTTCCTTGAATGCCATAGCTGGATTTTTCTCACCGATGCTGGCAGTCATCTCGCTTACAGCAGGGTTGGTGATTGCAACACTGGCGAGCCTTATTCTCTATTCACTCAAAAGGATGACCATGAAGTCGCTGCTGCCGCTGGGGCCATATCTGTTGCTTGGATTCTTTTTGAGCGTGGGTCCGAATGCGTTTTTTCTTACTGCGGAGGTCTTGTCATAGGCAGAACGGCTAGGGCTTTATCGAGCTGATCCATTGAGAGTTTTTCACCATCAACATAGCCAAGGGCAATCGCAGCTTCTTTCACTGTTACTCCCTTTTCGACTGAGTATTTGGCAATCTTGGCGGCAGCTTCGTAACCAATAAAGCGGTTTAGTGGAGTGACAATTGAAGGCGAAGATTCAGCCATCGCTTTTGCTCTGTCGGCATTGATTTCAAGTCCATCAACAGTCTTATCTGCAAGTACACGCATTGAATTGGAAAGCAGTCGAATTGATTCCAACAGGGCATTTCCCATAACTGGGATTGCCACGTTTAGCTCAAAGTTTCCAGACGCACCAGCCCAGGTGACAGTGGCATCGTTACCAATAACTCTCGCGCATACCATTAGGACTGCCTCGGGAACAACGGGGTTTACCTTGCCAGGCATGATGGAACTTCCCGGTTGCAGATCTGGAATGTGTAGTTCAGCCAAACCGGTGTTGGGACCTGATCCCATCCACCTCAGGTCATTGTTGATCTTTGTCAGACTAACGGCCAAGACTTTCAGGGCGCCGGAGGCCTCTACCAGAGCATCTCTTGCCCCTTGCGCCTCAAAGTGGTCTCTCGCCTCAGTGATTGGTAGCCCTGTGTCCTTGGCAAGTCTCTTAATGACTTCTTGTGGGAATCCCTTCGGGGTGTTAATGCCTGTTCCTGTTGCTGTTCCACCCTGCGGCACCTCCGCTACGCGAGGCAGAGCCGCATTCACTCTCTCAATGCCGTAGCGGATTTGAGCTGCATAACCGGCAAACTCTTGACCGAACGTCACCGGGGTTGCGTCCATCAGATGTGTTCTCCCGGGCTTGACAGCGTCTTTCCAAAGTTTTGCTTTTTTATCCAGTGAGACAGCCAAGTGGTTGAGTGCAGGAATCAGGTCCTTAACCAAAGCGCTGGTGACCGCTACGTGAACGCTGGTTGGAAAGACATCATTGGAGGACTGACTGGCATTCACATGATCGTTCGGGTGGACTTCTTTACCCAGCCTCTTGGAGGCTAGCGTCGCCAAAACCTCATTCATGTTCATGTTTGATGAGGTGCCAGAGCCGGTCTGAAATACATCGACTGGAAAGTGCTCAAGATATTTTCCACCAATAACCTCATCGGCGGCTTCAGAGATTGCCTTGGCAATCTCATCAGGCAGAATTCCCAGCGCCGCGTTGGCACCTGCAGCAGCCTTCTTAATGCGAGCTAGTGCAACGATGTGCTCGGCTTCTAGGGGAGTGCCGCTAATTGGAAAGTTCTCAACAGCTCGTTGGGTCTGGGCACGATATAGGGCATCTTTGGGAACTTTAACCTCTCCCATGGTGTCATGCTCAATTCGATACTCCACTGACTATTCCTTTCCAACTGGGCCGAGCGAAGAGACCATCGAAACTTTGCCTTCGGCTAGTCGATACTCGGCACCTACAACTGCAAGTCTGCCAGATTGAACGTAGGAAGCGATTAGCTCGGACCGCTCCACCAGCTCATCTATGGTGTCCTGGATGTGGCGGTGGGTGATTTGGTCAAGTGTGCTCTCGCCAGATCGCAGGCTTCGCTCAATAGTTGGCTGAATACGATTGACCAGATTGGCAATGAATTTCCCCTTGGATTCGAGCTTGCCCTGAAAAGCCGATATGGACGCCTTTACCGCTCCGCACTCGTCATGACCTAAAACCAAAATTAGCGGAACTTTTAGAACCTCAACCGCAAACTCCAATGATCCCAAGATTGTTTCGGCGATTACCTGACCTGCGTTTCTCACCACAAACAAATCGCCAAGGCCAACATCGAAAATCATTTCTGCACTTAGACGGGAATCGGAGCAGCCAAACAGGGCCGCAAAAGGTGCTTGTTCGCTTGCTAGTTCAACTCGCATCTCAGCGTCTTGCCGGGGGTGGGCGGGTGAACCATCGACGAAGTTTTGATTACCGTGACGCAGAAGATCCCAGGCCGCTTGGGCTGAGTCTGGTCGGGCCAATTAGTTTCCTAGCTGTTTAGAGATTGCCTCGGCTAATAGCAAAAAGTCTGCCTTTTCCGCTGTTCCATAGATTACAACCGTAAAGTTCTCGGCTCTGTGAAGCATCGCGAACTCTTTGGTTCCTGGCGGATCAGAGGGCATTTTGGTCGGATAAAGCTCCCAGCTCAAAACCCCGACCAGCTCGCTGCCGGAGAGTTTATTGCCGGCCAGAAAGTCTGCTTCCCAAGAGGGGTTGCTGGCAAATGTTTGATTTAGTCCAAGAAATTCGTTGTCGCCTGTCACAAAACCGACATACCAGGCGTCAAGACCAAGCTGCTTTTCAACACGAGCCGCATTGGACCACCAGCTAGAGGGAATCGGCGGGGCAATAACCTCGAGCCCGAGTGATGCCTCAGCTTCTTGAGAGACCGAGACATAGTCAATTCGCTGGATAAGGGAAGAGTCATCGCGTGGAACTCCGAGATAAATTAGCGCCACTACGCCAAGGGTTGCCAGCATCGAAAAGATTAGATTTCTAATCGTCTGCTTAGCGCGACGCTCAGCGCTATTACTCACCGCTGACTTTCTTTGACTCTAGTTTCTTCCTAGCGCCGCTCAGCCACTCTTCGCAGACCTTGGCTAAGGCTTCGCCTCTTTCCCAGAGCGCCATGGATGCATCGAGTGTCACGCTCTGCTGTTCCAGCTGCGCAACTACCTGCTGCAGCTCATCACGAGCTTCCTCATAGGTCATTTTTGAAAGATCCTTGGCCATCATTTATTCCTAACCTTGTTTGCGGTTGCTTCTATTTCCTGTTTTGCAAGCTGAAGAGTGAAAGTTTCGTCAGCGCTTAGCTCCCTAACTATCGCTCCATCTTTGTCTGTCACCAGGGCATAGCCTCTCTCCAGAGTCAGCTTGGGGGATAGAGCTCGGGCCGATGAAACTAGGCTTCCTAGTTCTGCTTCGGCCTTCGATATTCGCCAGTCGAGAATCTCAACTAGGCGCTTGCGGCTTTGCTTGATGATTTCTGCCTGTGCATCAACGAATCCAAATGGCGAAGCTAGCACTGGTCGAGAGAGGATTGAGCTAATCAATTGAGACTGCGAATCTAGATAACTGACAATTCTGAAATACATTCGCTCAATTGCTGTTTTGATCAACTTCCGCTCCTCTAACACATCGGGAACAACTCTCTTTGCGGCATCCGTTGGGGTCGATGCCCTTAGGTCTGCAACCAGATCCAGTAGCGGCTGATCATTCTCGTGACCAATAGCACTTACCAGAGGTTTGGAAAGAGCAGCAGCAGCTCTAACTAATCGCTCATCGCTGAAGGGGAGAAGATCTTGGAAGCTGCCTCCACCGCGAGCGATGATGATTACATCTACATCTTTCATCGCGTCCAGCTGTTGCATCGCCATGATGATTTCAGCTGCAGCGCGATCACCTTGGACCAGTGTGTGAACCACTTCGAAGGAAACTTCCGGCCAGCGATTGCGAGCGTTTTGTAAAACGTCCTTTTCGGCATCTGAGTTTGCACCCGTGATAAGGCCAATCTTTCCCGGGAGAAAAGGAAGTGGCTTTTTTCTTTTTGGATCGGTCAAGCCTTCTGCAATCAGCTGCTGCCTAAGCTTTTCGATGCGCTCTAAGAGCTCTCCAAGTCCAACCTTGTGCATCTTGAGAACTCTCATCGTCAACTTGCCATTTTTTGGCCAGAAGGCTGGCTGGACTAGCGCGACAACACGATCACCCTGCGCCAGACCGGCTTCGATGTCTGCATCGGAGGCATCAAATGCATGAATTTCAATCGAGTTCTCGAGGTCCAGATCCCGCAAAGAACCAAAGATGTTGCTTCCTCGAAGCTGAATCTGCTGCAGCTCCCCTTCGACCCAGACCTTGCCAAGCTTCTCGATCCAGTCCTTCAGGCTCTTTGATAGCTGGGAAACGCGCCAGGGGGAATGTTCGCTTGAGACCCTAGATTGGGCCTCTAAGTCCGCTTTTTCCTGCAAGACTGGCCCCCTAGGCGGCTAATTAGAATTGGACGGTGACTGCCATTAACCCTAACGCCACGACCGACAAAGAATCTTCTAAAAAGGTTCTACTGGCTTCCCCTAGGGGATACTGCGCCGGGGTTGACCGGGCAGTTATTGCAGTCGAGAAGGCCCTGGATCACTACGGGGCTCCGGTCTATGTCCGAAAGCAGATCGTTCACAACAAGCACGTGGTTCGGTCCTTGGAATCTCGCGGAGCGATATTTGTGGACGAGGTCGATGAGGCACCAGAGGGCTGCATCATGGTGTTTTCCGCCCACGGGGTCTCCCCGGAAGTTATTGAAAGAGCCAAGGTGCGAAACCAAAGAACTATCGATGCCACCTGCCCGCTAGTCACCAAGGTTCATAAGGAAGTTATTCGCTTTGCTAACGAGGGCTACGACATTCTCCTGGTCGGTCACGAAGGTCACGAGGAAGTTGAAGGAACTGCCGGTGAAGCACCCCATGCTGTGCAGCTTATCGATGGCGATGCCGACATCGCAGCCGCCAAAGTGAAAGACCCAGAGAAGGTTATTTGGCTATCCCAGACCACACTCTCTGTGGACGAAACCATGGAGACAGTGAATAAGCTCAGAACTCGCTTCCCGCTAATGCAAAATCCTCCAAGTGATGATATTTGTTATGCGACACAAAACAGACAGGTTGCAATCAAGAAGGTCGGAGCGATGTCCGATCTAGTCATCGTGGTTGGATCCGAGAATTCTTCTAACACGGTGCGACTGGTTGAGGTGGCACTCGACGCAGGTGCCAAGAAAGCTTTCCGAGTCGACTATGCAACTGAAATTCAGCCAGAATGGTTTGAAGATGTTGAAACAGTCGGAGTGACTTCCGGGGCATCTGTTCCAGAAGAACTTGTAACTGAGGTATTGGATTACTTGGCCGAGCGAGGCTACGGAACTCTAGAGACCGTTACCACCGCAGAAGAAGATATTCAGTTCTCGCTGCCTAAAGAGCT
>JBDLRV010000039.1:0-29731 GCA_039799865.1 Actinomycetota bacterium
GGGTTCCTCGAAGCAAGCTACAGACGCTTCATCATTCGTCGACTTCGCGAGACCTACGGCTTTGATGGAAGTCCGGTTGAAATAGGTGTTCGTGTTAGAGAGCGAAGGAATCGCTAGGTAAATTCAAAGCGTTAGACTTTGCTAATCAGCGGGCTGTAGCGCAGCTTGGTAGCGCACTTGACTGGGGGTCAAGGGGTCGCGGGTTCAAATCCCGCCAGTCCGACTTCGAATAGTAGACACAAGCCCTTAGACTTTAGCTTTGCCCTGAAACAGATTAAGAGCTCTTAGAACATGGCCTCCAATTCACAATTGAGAAATGTCGCGATTGTCGCGCACGTTGACCACGGAAAAACCACACTGGTTGACGCCATGTTGCGTCAGACGGGGGCATTTTCCTCTCACGCCGCCGTTGGTGAGAGAGTCTTGGACTCGGGAGATCTTGAGAAAGAAAAGGGAATCACAATCCTTGCCAAGAACACTACTGTCTCGTACTCGGGTCCGGCAGCAGCCGGTCAGACCATCACTATCAATGTGATTGATACTCCTGGCCACGCTGACTTTGGCGGTGAAGTTGAGCGCGGTCTGTCCATGGTGGACGGAGTCGTCCTTTTGGTTGATGCATCAGAAGGTCCGCTTCCGCAAACCAGGTTTGTTCTTCGGAAAGCCCTAGAGGCAAACCTGCCAGTGATTCTGGTGGTGAACAAAACCGATCGACCTGATGCTCGAATTGACGAGGTTGTTGAGGAAAGCCATGATCTTCTTTTGGGTCTCGCATCGGATCTGCACGACACAGTGCCGGATCTAGATGTCGATGCCATTTTGGAGCTACCTGTTATTTATGCTTCAGGTCGCGCTGGCCGTGCATCTCTCACCAAGCCCAAAGACGGTTCGCTGCCTGATGCGGAGAACCTAGAGGCGCTCTTTGAGACGATTTTGAAATACGTTCCAGCCCCTTCATATGAGGAGGGAGCTCCTCTTCAGGCACACGTGACCAACCTGGATGCATCACCATTCCTCGGTCGCTTGGCACTAATTCGTATTTTCAATGGAGAGATAAAGAAGGGCCAGCAGGTTGCCTGGGTTAGGCAAGACGGCACCACCCAGAACGTAAAGGTGACTGAGCTTCTGGGAACCAAAGCACTGGATCGCTATCCGATTGAAAGCGCAGGTCCTGGTGACATCGTCGCTGTTGCAGGTATTGAAGAGATCACCATCGGCGAGTCACTTTGCGATCCAAATGACGTCAGGCCGCTACCGCTAATCAAGGTAGATGAGCCAGCAATCTCGATGACCATTGGTATCAACACTTCTCCAATGGCGGGCCGGGTGAAGGGTGCCAAGGTCACAGCCCGTCTGGTTAAGGAAAGACTAGACAGAGAACTCATTGGAAATGTATCTATCAAAGTGCTGCCTACCAGTAGACCAGATGCATGGGAGGTTCAGGGCAGAGGCGAGCTAGCCCTGGCCATTTTGGTTGAGCAGATGAGACGTGAAGGCTACGAGCTAACGGTTGGTAAGCCGCAGGTTGTGACTAAAACTTTCGATGGTAAAACTCACGAACCATTTGAGGATTTGACGATTGACACCCCAGAAGAATTTCTTGGAGCTGTCACTCAGCTATTGGCAGCTCGAAAGGGTCGCATGGTGAATCTAATTAACCATGGAACGGGCTGGGTCCGGATGGAGTTCAAGGTTCCATCCAGAGGACTGATTGGATTCAGAACAGAGTTTCTGACTACGACAAAGGGATCTGGAATCGCCAATGCTCTTGCCGCTGGCTATGAGCCATGGGCTGGCGATATTGTCTCTCGCCAAAACGGCTCGCTCGTTGCCGATCGAGCAGGAGTGGCAACACCGTTTGCCATGATTGCTCTTCAGGAACGCGGCAGCTTCTTCATTGAACCGACCAGCGAGGTTTATGGCGGCATGGTGGTTGGAGAGAACTCTCGACCTGAAGATATGGAAGTCAACATCACCAAGGAAAAGCAGCTCACAAATATGCGAGCGGCCTCAGCTGACAGTTTCGTGGGCCTCACCCCACCTAAGAAGCTATCGCTAGAGGAAAGCCTTGAGTTTGCCAGAGAAGACGAATGCGTGGAGGTAACTCCAGAAGCTATCAGGATTCGTAAAGTCGAGCTGGACGCAAACGTCAGGGCTAGGCAGGCATCGGCTAAGAAGAGACTGGCTTCAGAGAGCTAGTTTCCGCCAGAGTTTCCATAGAGTCTGTCGCCGGCATCACCAAGACCGGGAACGATGTAGCCAACTTCATTCAGTTTTTCATCTAGGGCCGCTAGGTGGATGCTCACGTGCTTAGCTGGCCATTTTGCTGCCAGATGCTGTCTGAGCGCCTCGACTCCCTCGGGTGCACCAAGCAAACAAATGCAGGTTGCCTTCGTTGCCCCTCTTTCAAATGCGTAGTCCAGTGAGTCGATTAGTGTGCCGCCAGTTGCCAGCATCGGATCAATCAGGAAAACTTCACGATTGTCGAGCCGATCCGGCAGTCGATTCGCATACGTGACTGGCTGCAGAGTTTCCTCATTGCGCTTTATGCCTAGGAAACCAACTTCAGCATCGGGAATCAACCTGGTGATACCGGCCAGCATGCCAAGTCCGGCTCTGAGGATGGGAATGATTAGGGGAGTTGGTTTAGATAGGTGATAACCCTGAGTTTTTGTCAATGGCGTTTCAACTGTTATTTGATCAACTCTGAGATCCTTTGTTGCCTCAAAAGTCAGAAGAGTGACTAGCTCTTCCACCAGTTGACGGAAAAGAGCACTGGGCGTGTTCTTATCTCTAAGGAGTGTGACCTTGTGGGAGATGAGAGGGTGGTTGGCAACGACAAGTTCCATGCCAATACTGTAGCGGGCTGAGTAATATTGTGTAACGCCAGCTTCGGAGCCCCGTGAGGCGATTTTCTGAAAGGTTTCTGGCTTGAAAGTTTCATTCGAGGTATACCCGCCGAGAGATCCGGCCGATGAGGGAAGCCTTCGGGATGCCATTCTCAGACTTGCGGAGTTAAGCCCTGAATTCATTTCAGTTACTTTTGGTGCCGGCGGATCGAGCACAAAAAATTCTCTGGATGTATTGAAATTTATTCGAGATAACACCAGCGCAACACCGCTAGCTCACCTGACTTGCGTCGGCAACACTGCTCCAGAAGCACGAGATCTCATTAGACAGTTTCTGGGTGAGGGGATTAGCAATTTTTTAGCCCTGCGCGGTGATCTGCCGGCTGGCCAGACATCTGTGTCTCCCGACTCACTCCAAAGAGCTGATCAACTGGTTGCCCTAATCCGTGAGCATTCTGAATCTAGGGACGTTGCGGTTGCTGCGTTTCCAAATGGACATCCTGAATCTGGAAGTGAGCGCACGGATATAGATGCACTTGTGGCTAAGCAGAGCGCGGGTGCTGATTATGCAATCAGCCAACTCTTTTTCTTTTCCGAGGACTTTCTTGAATTCAAGGAACTTGCTCGCACGAGAGGAGTCGAGCTACCTCTTATTCCCGGAATCATGCCGATTGTTTCTCATGCTCGTCTTCGCCGAGTACTGGAACTAACTGGCGAGGCTGAACCAAGTGGACTCACCAAGGCTCTTGCCGAGGCTGACGATGCGGATCGTAGGAGAGAGGTGGGAATCTCCTGGTCAGCAAATCAAATTAGGGAACTTGCTGAAGCTGGGGTGGAGCACGTGCACCTTTATGCCTTCAACGAATACAAAAATGTCACCGAGGTTTTGCTCAGAGCAGGGGTCCGCTAAGTAGAATTTGGCCATGGGCCTGAGCCAAGAGCTAAAAAGCATCCCAAACATGCTCAGCATTCTGCGGCTACTGCTGGTTCCAGTCTTTCTGTTTTTACTAGTGAGCGAAGAGTTCCTCTGGGCGCTGGTTGTTTTGGCATTTGCCAGCTTTACCGATTGGCTCGACGGTCAAATTGCCAGAAGATTTCATCAGGAAACTGCCCTTGGGAAAATACTGGATCCCTCAGCTGACAGGCTGTTTATATTTGCAACGCTCATCGGACTGACTATCAACGGCAATATCCCTGCCTGGTTTGCAATTGTTATCGTTTTGAGAGATGTGCTCCTAATGTTCGGTCTTCCGGCACTGCGGAGGCTTGGATACAAATCCTTGCCGGTTCATTTCTTGGGTAAAGCGGGAACCTTCGCCCTCCTATACGCCCTTCCTCTGCTTCTAATGTCTGACATCTGGCCTGCTGCCGAGTTCATAGTCCTTCCGCTGTCATGGGCGTTCGCCTGGTGGGGGATAGTGCTCTACTGGATTTCCGGTTTTCTCTACCTCCACCAGCTGAGGAATCTGATTTCGCAAGCGAGGGAAAAATCCTCTAACATTTAGTCTCTAGAGGAGACTGAATGTCCAAAGACGTGCACGGCGAAGACACCGCCAAGTTTGCCTCTGACATGGTGGCCGAAACCACCCCAACTCTTTCCACAGAAGAAGCGGCAGCCCTTGCTGCCCTACCAGCCAAGTCAGCTCTGCTGATTGTTCATCGAGGCCCCGGTAGTGGATCACGCTATCTTCTCGACCAAGACCTAACCGTTGCTGGTCGCCATCCTGATGCAGACATTTTTCTTGACGATGTGACAGTTTCGCGCCGTCACGCCAAGATTGAAAGAGAAGGCTCTGTCTTCTTTGTCTCTGACCAGGGTTCAATGAATGGAACTTATGTTGATTCCAAGCGGGTTGATAGGCAAAGATTGATCAACGGCATGGAAATCATGATTGGTAAGTTTCGACTCACCTTCTATCAATCAGAAAAGGATCGATAAATGGAGAATGCAGTCCGCAAGCTCCAGGATCACCGGAAGCTCTACACAATCGGTCAGGTCTTGACCGTTCTAAAACCTGAGTTTGGTGATCTCTCTCCATCCAAGCTTCGGTTTCTGGAAGACCAAGGATTGGTCACACCAGAGCGAACAGATGCTGGATATAGAAAGTATTCAGAAACACAAATTGAAAGACTGCGAATTGTCTTGACACTGCAGCGTGATCAGTATCTGCCGCTGAAGGTAATAAAGGAGTATCTCGCCGAGCTCGATGCTGGCAAGAAGCCACTTCTTCCGGCATCTTCACCGGTTACCCTTCGCAAGGGTCAAAAGTTTTCGACCGCGCAGCTAAAGAGCGAAACCGGTTTAAGCGATGCCGCATTCAGAGAGGCAGCCGAACTGGGGCTGTTTGGTGCACAGCCACATTCCTCGCACGAGGTTGAGATTGCTTTTGCGCTAGTTGGACTTGAACAATTTGGAATCCAGCCAAGACATCTCAGGGGTCTCAAGGCGGCGACAGAACGCGAAGTTGGGATCATCACGGGAGTTACTGAACCCGTAATTCGCAAGAAGGCTCCAGATTCGGCTGCGAAGGCCGCTCACCTCGGACGCGAAATAGCGGAAAGATTTGGCGCAATCAGGGCACATCTAGTGGCTGGTGCAATCGACAAAATCGAAGGTTAGCGACACGCGGGACAGATAAACCCTAAAGCGCAACTTGAAGGCAAACTTTTACCTTGTCTGAGCGAAGGAGAGAAGTTGGAGATTCAATCACCAACTCTGTTTGATGACGGCGTGCCAGCCACACCACTTGGTTACCGCGGCACGTCAGCCGCTGCCGCCGCCGGAATCTCCTACCGTCAACTTGACTACTGGGACAGAACAGCATTGGTTGTTCCTTCCATTCAAGGAGCTGCGGGTTCCGGTTCGCAAAGGCTTTACTCTTTCCGCGACATTCTGGTTCTAAAGCTTGTGAAAAGACTTTTGGACACAGGTGTATCGCTGCAGCAAATCAGAGTTGCCGTTGAGCAGCTGAAGGCTGCAGGTATTGCGGATCTAGCGAATACGACCCTGATGAGCGATGGCGCCAGGGTTTACCTCTGCACCACTCAGGACGAAGTTATCGACCTACTCGGTCAGGGTCAGGGCGTCTTCGGTATTGCCGTTGGACGATTGGTTCGCGAGGTTGAAGCCACACTGATTGACTTTGCCGCCGAAGAGGCGCAGATTCAAGACGAGTTAGCGGCTCGCAGGGCTAGGAAGATTTCCTAGACCACCAGCGCTTTTTCTTGCGCTTTTCCTTTACTTCTTGAACCTCAATAATGTCATCCAGTGCACTGCCGCGCATGGAGCGGTCAACCACACCAACCCTCGATCTATTCTCGCCAGCCTGCTCCAGCTCGCTAATGGCTCCCGCTAATAGCCAGTCAAAGCCCCTGGCAATTTCAGCCGCACCCTCAGCAGGCCAGGAGTGAATTGGCCTTGCCGCACCGGTTGCCTGCTGCACCGCAGCTCGCTCTTCGAAGTAGGGCATAAGTAGCTGATCGCCAAAAATCTCCTTGAGCTCCTTGATTCGGTAGTCATGCTCGTGAGACTGGGGTCTAAACCTATTGACCACAACACCCAATAGCTCAAGCCTCGGGGAGAGCTTGGCACTTATTTCCAAAATAGCTTTTCTCGCTCTGTCAGCAGCAATCACCGAATAAAGAGCGGGTTCTGTGACCAGAATCACTCGGTCTGATGCGACCCAGGCGGTGCGGGTGAGGGCATTAATGGATGGCGGGGTGTCAACAATTACCAGATCGTATTCGTCCTCCAGTCCAACCAGCACCTGCTCGAGTTTCCAGACATCGTCAACGGTTGGAGCTGGGTTATCGAGCAGCAGGGATCTGGGGGAGCCGACTAGCACATCCATCTTGGTGTCTCGAAACCATGCCGATGGAACAATTGCACGCCTAAGGGTTTGTGCCTTTCCGGTTTGCAAAACCTCAGCAACCGAGTACCCCTGATCGGAGGGGGCGGCCAGACCGCTGGTGGCATCGCACTGCGGGTCCAGGTCAATAACCAGAGTGTTGATTCCGCGATTTAGGGCAGCCGATGCAAGTCCCAGGGCCACAGTGGTTTTGCCAACCCCACCCTTTAGTGAACTCACGCTCAGCACATGCATTGCAATAGGCTACCTTTTTATCTGTTCGCAAAAGGTGAGCAAAAACGGGTTTTTGGTGGGAGCGCCAGTGTTTCGGAAGATTCTGGTTGCCAACCGCGGAGAAATAGCGGTTCGGGCATTCCGGGCTGCCTTTGAGCTTGGTGCGCAGACTGTAGCCATCTACCCATACGAGGACCGCAACTCTATTCATCGTCAAAAGGCAGATGAGGCCTACCAGATCGAAGCAGACGGATCTCCAATACGCGCCTATCTCAGCGTTAGCGAAGTGATTCGGGTAGCCAAAGAATCTGGTGCGGATGCAATTTATCCAGGCTATGGGTTTCTAAGTGAAAATCCGGATTTAGCTAGAGCTGCCAAGGAAAACTCGATCGCTTTCGTAGGTCCCAGTGCTGAGGTATTGGAGCTAGCTGGAGACAAAGTCAACGCCAAGCTTGCCGCCACACGTGCGGGTGTTCCTGTTTTGAAATCAACGCCGTCATCAGACAATCCAAAAGAGCTCAGCAAGTTAGCGAGTGAAATTGGATTTCCTCTCTACGTGAAGGCGGTTGCCGGTGGAGGCGGGCGCGGAATGCGCAAGGTTGACACCGCAGCCGATTTAGCTTCTGCACTTGAGGAAGCAATGAAGGAGGCTGGCGGAGCTTTTGGTGATCCCAGAGTCTTTCTTGAGCAGGCTGTCCTGAGACCTCGTCATATCGAAATCCAGATTCTGGCGGATCTGCATGGAAATGTGATGCATTTGTTTGAGCGGGATTGCTCAATTCAGCGTAGAAACCAAAAGGTAATTGAGATAGCTCCAGCTCCAAAGCTAGATGATTCTCTGCGCCAACAGCTTTTCAAAGACGCAATTGCCTTTGCTAAGGAAATTGGATACCAAAACGCTGGCACCGTCGAGTTTTTAATTGAAACCGAAGGACCCAACGCCGGTAAGCATGTGTTCATCGAGATGAATCCTCGAATTCAGGTTGAGCACACGGTCACGGAAGAAATTACTGATGTAGACCTAGTTCAGTCACAGCTGAGGATTGCCGCAGGGGAGTCACTTTCTGATTTAGGGCTCAGTCAGCAGACTCTTACTCAGCACGGTTTTGCTCTGCAGTGCCGAATCACAACCGAGGATCCTGCTGCTGGGTTTAGACCTGACACTGGAATGATCACCACCTATCGCTCTCCCGGAGGCGCTGGTATTCGCCTGGATGGCGGAACCGTTACTACCGGTGCAGAGATATCCCCACACTTCGACTCTATGTTGGTGAAGCTGATTGCGAGAGGCCGGGATTTTCCAGCCGCTGTTCAAAGAGCACGCAGGGCACTTGCTGAATTTCGAATTCGCGGTGTAGCAACGAACATCAACTTCCTTCAGGCTGTCGTCGAGGACGAGACCTTTGCCAAGGGTGAACTCTCCACGCGCTTCATTGAGGAAAGACCGCAGCTGATGAAAGCTAGGGTTTCTCAAGACCGCGGTACGAAGGTTCTGCAGTGGCTGGCAGAGGTAACAGTTAATAAGCCCTATGGCGAGAGAAACCTTAGACCTGACCCAAAGACCAAGCTGCCGAATGTTGATCTAGGCATCGCACCGCAGCCTGGAACCAGACAGCTACTTAGAGACCTTGGTCCAGAGAAGTTTGCCAGCTGGCTTCGCGAAGAAAAAAGAGTCCTAGTTACAGACACAACATTCAGGGATGCTCACCAGTCGCTTCTGGCAACCAGGGTTCGCTCTAAAGATTTGGTGGCTGTGGTGCCGCACGTTTCTCGACTAACTCCGAATCTTTTGTCACTTGAAGCGTGGGGCGGAGCTACCTACGACGTAGCGCTTAGGTTCTTAGGCGAAGACCCTTGGGACAGATTGGCAGCAATCTCCGAACAGCTTCCAAACATTTGTATTCAGATGCTGCTTCGAGGTAGAAACACCGTTGGCTACACCCCTTACCCAACAGAAGTCACTGACGCTTTCATCAGCGAGGCTGCAGCAACGGGCGTTGACATCTTCCGCATCTTTGACGCTCTGAACGATGTAAATCAGATGACACCTGCCATAAGAGCAGTTAGAGAAAACACTTCAGCAATTGCCGAGGTTGGACTTAGCTACACCGCAGATCTTTTGGATCCCAAAGAAACTCTCTACACCTTGGATTATTGGCTTCGCCTAGCCGAGCAAATGGTGAGAGCAGGGGCACACATTATTGCCATTAAGGATATGGCGGGACTTCTCAGGCCTATGGCTGCAAGGAAACTCGTCAGTGCCCTCAGAGAAAGATTTGATCTTCCCGTTCACCTTCACACCCATGACACAGCCGGGGGTCAACTGGCGACACTCTTGGCTGCGATTGAAGCCGGCGTCGATGCAGTAGACGCTGCAAGTGCTCCCATGGCCGGAACTACGTCGCAGCCAAGCATGTCTGCCCTGGTCGCTGCGCTTGCGAATACTGAACGCGACACAGAAATTAGTTTGGATAACGTCTGCCAATTAGAGCCCTACTGGGAAGCAGTCCGAAGAGTGTATGCACCGTTTGAATCCGGACTTCCAGGACCAACCGGACGCGTTTATGAGCACGAGATTCCGGGAGGTCAGCTATCAAATCTTCGTCAGCAGGCCATCGCACTAGGACTTGGCGATCGGTTTGAGCTGGTGGAGGAAATGTATGCAGCCGCTAACAAGATTTTAGGAAGGCCACCCAAGGTCACCCCAAGCTCCAAGGTGGTTGGGGATCTTGCCTTGCATTTGGTAGCAGTTGGCGCAGACCCAAAGGACTTCGAAGACAATCCGCAGAAGTACGACATTCCAGATTCCGTCGTCGGTTTCATGGCTGGGGAGCTTGGAGATCTACCGGGAGGTTGGCCGGAGCCTTTCAGAACGAAAGTACTAAAGGGAAGAAAAGTAGAACTGAGCATAAAGGCGGTCAGCGATGATGATAAGCATGTTCTAGCATCCGGCACTGGCTCTGAGCGCAGACAAAAGCTCAATCAACTTTTGTTCCCTGGTCCTCAAAAAGAGTTTGAAAAGATGCGAGCGGCCTATGGAAACCTAGACAGCGTCGACACCGTTGACTATCTATATGGCCTAGAGACTGATAACGAACACGTTGTTGAACTGAGGAAGGGTCTTCAGCTGCTGGTTGGTCTTGAGGCCATCAGCGATCCAGACAGCAAGGGCTTCAGAACCGTGATGACCAAACTCAATGGGCAGCTCAGGCCGGTAACAGTTCGTGATCACAGCATCAAAGTGGTGGAGGCTTCAGCAGAAAAGGCAGATCCGTCAAACCCCAACCACGCCTCCGCGCCTTTTACAGGGGTGGTGACACCAAGGGTTTCAGTTGGCGAGGTGGTCGAAAAAGGCCAGCCAATAGCCTCAATTGAAGCCATGAAGATGGAAGCGACGATTGCAGCTCCAATTGGTGGCAAGATTGTACGGCTGGGGGTCGCTGGCCCGACACCGGTTGAGGGTGGCGACCTCATCGCAGTTATTGAATAGAGGAACATGTCGCAATTTCAGGACGATTACTCTTCGGGTGAAAAGACCAATTTCCAAGATCTGGAACTTGACCCAGAGCCAACGCAGCTCACAGAGGTGGTGAGCACCAACACCGAAGCAGTTCCCGTAAGTGTCAACATTTTTGAAGAGTCCGAACCGGCCAGCATGCTCACAGCCGACAGACTGCTCAAGGACGAAGCTCGACCACGTGTTGTCCCTGAGACTTTCTGGCGCAGATTCATCTATCGCATAACCTTCGGGAAGCTAAACCTAGGCGACAACAGAAAGGTGCGCGAAAGACGTTCACTGGATGCGCGAATCAATGCTGATTTGCGTGGTGAAACAAAGTTTGTTCCAGTACTCACCAGAAAGGGTGGAGTAGGAAAAACAACCATCACCACTCTGATTGGAATGGCGATGGCCTTAGTGAGAGAAGACAGAGTTCTGGCAATTGATGCCAACCCTGATCGAGGCACTCTAGCCGAGAGGGTCGAGCTGAAAAGTGATAAGACCGTTCGCGATGTCGTACGCAGAGCCGGAGGCATCAACAGCTTTACAGTGTTCAGCGACTTTGTCTCACGAGACAAGACCAGGCTTGATGTCTTGGCATCAGACACAGATCCGATGCTCTCGGAAGCATTTGATGAGGGTGACTACAACGTCGTTGCCGACATAGCCACTCGCTACTACAGCGTTTGTTTGACCGACTGTGGAACCGGCATTGTTCACAGTGTCATGCGAGCCATTTTGCTTAGAGCAAATGGATTGGTGGTTGTTTCTGGCGGAAGCATTGACGAGGCAAAGCTGGCAAGCGAAACCCTGACCTGGCTCGAGTCCAATGGTTTTGGCGAGCTGGTAAAGAATTCAGTCGTTGCGCTCAATACCGCTACCTACGGCACGCAGCTGGTGAAAATAGATGAGATTGAAAATCACTTCAAGACACGAGTTCGCGCTGTTGTGAGAATTCCTTATGACCCGATGCTGGCAGCTGGTGCGGTAGTTCAATTTGACAAACTTCACCCTGCAACCAGACAGGCAGCCAGAGATTTGGCTGCGCTAGTAATTGACGGTCTGATTGATTGAGCGTTAGGGAAATAAGGCTCTTCGGCGATCCGGTTTTGCGCTCGGCTTGCGATAAGGTTTCAGACCCTTCGACGGTTAGCCAGCTGGTTAATGACTTGTTGGAAACAACTGCGCTGCCTGGAAGGGCTGGGGTTGCGGCCAATCAAATAGGCGTCGGACAAGCTGTTTTCTCCTATTTCATGGATGGCAAAGCAAGCTACCTAATCAACCCAGAGATTATTGAGCTAAGCGGAGATGTTCAGGAGATAGACGAGGGCTGTCTATCGCTTCCTGGACTTTGGCACAAAACCCCGCGCTATCCAGTGGCGGTGGCAAGAGGATTGCAGCTTGATGGCAGTGAAGTTGAGGTCAGGGGCGAAGGCCTACTAGCTCAAATTCTTCAGCACGAGTGCGATCACCTCAGTGGAAAGCTCTACATCGACCGGCTGTCCCCCGAGGAGCGCAAATTAGCAATGCGCACTCTTCGTGAGCAGCCCTGGTTTAAGAGTTAGCGTAGATTCGGTCCACCTGCAGCGAAAAGTCCTTCAGCACCGATGCCCGCTTAATCTTCAGCGAAGGCGTTAGGTGACCAGAGGCTTCGGTGAGCTCAACATCCAGAATCTCAAAAGCCTTGATCTGCTCAGCATTTGAAAATCGAGAGTTCACCTCATCCACCGCTTTCTGAACCTCTGCTCTAATCACCGGGTGTTTGGTCGCTTCAGCGAGGGTTAGTTTCTCAGTGATGCCGTTTTGCTCACACCAAACCGGAACCATCTCAGGATCAAGTGAGATAAGGGCTCCGATAAAGGGTTTGGCATCTCCGATAACGACCACCTGACCAATCAGCGGGTGAGCGCGAAGAGGGTCTTCAATTGGGGCAGGGGCTACGTTCTTACCGCCAGCTGTGACCAGAAGTTCCTTCTTGCGACCGGTGATTGTCAGGAAGCCATCCTCATCCAGTTCGCCAATGTCACCGGTTCTAAACCAGTCGCCCTCGAATGCTTCTCTTGTAGCGGCTTCGTTTCTCCAGTAGCCGCGCATGATGTTGATTCCGCGGAGCCAGATTTCTCCATCTTGGGCAATCTTGATTCCAGTGCCCGGAAGTGCTCGACCAACTTTGCCAATCTTCTGCCAGCTAACTCGGCCAATCACCGCTGCTGCTGCAGTCTCAGTCAATCCATATCCCTCAAGAACCACTAGTCCAATTCCTCGGAAGAAGTGGCCAAGTCTTGCGCCAAGTGGTGCACCACCGGAAATTGCATACTTTACTTTTCCACCCATGGCAGCACGAAGTTTAGAGAAGACAAGCTTGTCGAAAGCTGCGTGCTTCAGCTTTAGCGCAAGACCCGGACCCTTTGGATCATCCATTGCTTTCGAATAGTCAATGGCAACTTGGGCTGCTGCTCGGAATATCTTTCCTTTGCCACGGGCTTCCGCCTTTAGTTCCGCGTTGTTATATACCTTTTCGAAAACTCTTGGCACAGCCAAAAGAAACGTAGGTTGGAATCCCGGTAGTTCCGCTGCCACCATCTTGGTGTCTGGAAGGTGGCCAACCCTAATTCCCGCGTAGATACAGATAGCTGCAACATATCTTCCGAGGATGTGGGCTAGCGGAACGAAAATTAGTGAGTGCTGGTATTCGTTTGCGATTTCAGGTATTTCTGCCGCTGCATTTCTGCAGTGATCCACGAAGCTCGCGTGGGTTAGCTCGCAACCCTTCGGGTTGCCTGTCGTGCCGGACGTGTAGACGATTGTCGCCAGATCTCTGGCCTCGGCGTTTGTGCGAGCTACCTCGAGGTCGGCATCACTTACTTTTTCACCCAGCTGGTGAAGGTTAGAAAAGTCTTTGGAGTCAATCTTCCAAATTTCTCTAAGGCGCGGGGTGTTTGCCTTGACCTTTTTCACCCTCTCCTCGTGGTCATCGTTTTCAATAAAGATGGCCACCGAATCAGAGTCAGAGAGAATCCATTCAATCTGCTGAGGGGAGGAGGTTTCATAAATCGGAACTACAACGCCGCCAGCAAACCAAACGGCAAAGTCAATCATGGTCCACTCGTAGCGCGTTCTTGACATGAGTGCGACCGCATCACCCGGCTTGATTCCGGAGGCAATCAGACCTTTGGCGAGACTTCTCACCTCTGACAAAAACTCTTGCGCGGTCACATTGCGCCATGAGCCATCGGGATTTTTTCTTGAAAACAAAGCGTGATCTGGGGTCTGCTTTACTCGCTCCAGTAGCAGCACAGTTGCATTGTCCTGGGGCTTAGTTGCTACCCGCAGTGGCACATCATAAGATTCCATTTTTCTCCCCGTTGAGGTGACTAAAACTTTATTGCCAAATTGGCTGGTTTGGCTGTCCCATTTACCCCTGGCCTAGCTGGCGGGCGTGTAAAGGCCCTAAAATTTGATGATTCTTGTCAAAAATCCTCGGAGGCGAAGTGCTCAGTCTTGGCATCGACATCGGTGGCACCAAGATTTTGGGGGCCGCTGTTAGCCCCACTGGCGAAGTGGTGGCCGAACATCGGGTTCCCTCGCCCGCGCAGCAGCCAGACCAAATGGTGGATACCGTCTCCAAGCTGATTCTTGACCTAATAGAAGAAAATGGAGAGCCAGCGGCAATTGGTGTTGCCGCAGCCGGCTTCATCGATCGCTCTCAATCGGTTGTTCTGTATGCACCTAATCTCAATTGGCGCAATGAACCACTGCGTGAGCGGATTGAAAAGAAAATCAATCGACCACTGATTATCGAAAATGATGCCAACGCTGCTGGCTGGGCAGAGTTTAAGTTTGGGGCAGCCCAGAAGTATGACTCGATGGTTATGCTCACCCTCGGCACAGGTGTTGGCGGAGCTATAGTCGATGGCGGTCACCTGATGCGCGGGGGATTCGGTATCGGTGGAGAACTTGGCCACATCACCGTCGTGAGCGATGGGCATCTTTGCGGCTGTGGACGAAGAGGCTGCATAGAGCAGTATGCCTCCGGAACGGCTCTCCTTAGAGAGATAGTGGCACTGGCAGATTCCGCAGATGCAAAAGGTGCACTGCTGAGAAAACTTAGAAGTGACAGGGGTCAGCTCACAGGACACGAAGCTTTTGAAGCTGTTCAGGCCAATGACCCAGGAACCCTTGAGCTCATTGATCAGCTTGCTGGCTATCTCGCCAAAGCGATGGCCAGTTTGGTCGCGGTTTTGGACCCGGAGGTCTTTGTGATTGGCGGAGGCTTGAGTGAGCTGGGGGAGAAGCTACTTAGACCCCTTCAGCAGAAGTTTGCTTTGGAGATTCCTGCCAGCGGCTTTAGACCAGTAGCTGAAATCATCCCGGCTACATTCTCAAACCAAGCTGGAGTGATTGGAGCTGCCCAACTAGCTCGAGAGACTCTTGGGTAGGATTTAGGTTCTAACTGGAAAGACCATGACATACCTAATTCTGAAGAACATTGTGCTGGGGCCAATCCTCAACCTGCTGTTTCGTCCTTGGGTTAGAGGCTCGGAGAATGTTCCTCGCAAGGGCGGAGTAGTACTGGCTTCCAATCACCTTTCTTTTGTGGACTCGATCTTTCTTCCGCTCAAGGTGAAAAGACCGGTGACGTTCTTGGCAAAGAGCGACTACTTCACGGGCAAGGGTTTCAAGGGGGCTGTAATTCGGTGGTTTTTCAAATCAACCGGACAGCTACCGATTGATAGAAGCGGTGGCAAGGCATCGGAGGATTCGCTTAACACCGGCCTGGGAGTTCTAGAAAGAGAATTGGTGCTAGGTATCTATCCGGAGGGCACTCGCTCGCCGGATGGAAAGCTTTACCGAGGACGCACTGGTATTGCCCGCATGATCCTTGAGGCTCAGGTGCCGGTTGTGCCAGTAGCGATGATAGACACCGAAAAGGTTCAGCCGCTGGGAGCTAAGTACCCAAAGATTCACCGCGTTGGAGTTAAGTTTGGGCAGCCACTGGATTTTTCAAGGTTTGCGGGAATGGAAGGCGAGCGAGTAGTGCTTCGCTCTGTGACGGATCAGATTGTTTACCGAATTCGTGAACTCTCGGGTCAGAGATATGAAGATGTCTACGCCTCGACCATTCGCAACCGCATGGCAAGACTTGAAGATTAGGAAGAATTAGTTTGCAAGAGTTCGGATTAGACGAGTTTCGTCGGCTAGAGGCTAAGCAGCAACCTACCTGGCCAGACTCTGACGTTCTCGCTTCGGTTACTCAGGAATTATCGAAGCTCCCGCCACTGGTCTTTGCCGGTGAAGTAGACACACTAAGGCAGAGGCTTGCACAGGCAGCCCAGGGTAAAGCATTTTTATTGCAGGGCGGAGACTGCGCCGAGACATTTGTTGATGCAACAGCAGATCGAATTCGCAATCGAATAAAGACTGTTCTGCAGATGGCAGTTGTTCTGATGTATGGCTCCTCTCTTCCGGTAATAAAGATGGGCAGGATGGCTGGACAGTTTGCCAAGCCTCGCTCCAGCGACACCGAGACTAGAGAGGGTGTGACCCTTCCCGCATACCGAGGCGATGCCGTAAATGGCTATGAATTCACGGCTGAAGCCAGAGCCAATGATCCAAAGCGACTGCTTGGGGCGTATCACACATCCGCCAGCACCTTGAATTTGATTAGAGCTTTCACCACCGGTGGCTTTGCTGATCTAAGACAGGTGCATGCTTGGAACAAGGGCTTTACTGACAACCCCGCAAATAAGAAGTATGAATCAATTGCCGGAGACATTGACCGGGCTATGCGCTTTATGGAGGCGTGCGGCGTGGACTCGGCGGAACTTAGGGCAACCGAATTCTTCGTTTCCCACGAGGGCCTTTTGTTTGATTACGAACGACCGCTAACCAGGATTGATTCAAGAACCAACACCCCTTACGTCACCAGTGGTCACTTCATCTGGATTGGTGAGCGCACCAGGGACCTCAGCGGCGCTCACGTTGACTTTTTCTCGAGGGTAAGAAACCCAATCGGAGTAAAGCTAGGACCAGGCTCAACCAAGGAACAAGTACTAGCACTTATTGACAAGCTTGATCCAGATCGGGAGCCAGGTCGTCTAACCCTGATTAGTCGCATGGGAGCTGAAAAGATTCGCGGAGTTTTGCCTGATCTTGTCGAGGCGGTCAGGGATAGCGGAGCAAACCCGCTTTGGATAACGGATCCGATGCATGGCAATGGCATCACCACCAAGAATGGCTACAAGTCGCGCCGTTTTGATGATGTGCTGGATGAGGTAACGGGCTTTTTCGAAGTCCACAGAGCGCTCGGCACCCACCCTGGAGGTCTTCATGTGGAGCTCACCGGCGATGATGTTGCGGAATGCCTGGGAGGCTCGGAGCAAATTGATGAGTCGACGCTTGAGCAAAGATACGAATCTGTCTGCGACCCAAGACTTAACCACATGCAGTCTTTGGAGCTAGCATTCTTAGTGGCTGAACAGCTCGTTGAAACAACCAGGAGAAAAGGTGATCACTGACCGGGTTAAGACTTGGGTCACTCTAGAGCAAGCCGCCGAAAAGCTCGGCGTTAGTCCTTCCAAGGTGAAGCGTTTGCTCGAAGAACACATATTGTTTGCCGTAAAAATCGATGGCAAGTTGATGATTCCCGAAGAGATTATTGTCGGTAATGAGCCTCTGAGCAGTATTCGCGGAAGCCTTCTGCAGCTACTAGACCTGGGTCTTACTGAAGCAGAGGCCATTGACTGGCTCTATCAGGAAAATGAAGAGCTGGGGGAGACTCCAATGTCAGCACTACTCAAAGGTCACAAGGCACCGGTAAGACGCGCAGCCCAAGCGCTTGGCTAGTGGGCTCGATTTATAACTTTGTCAGTTAGCAGACTCAGCATTTTTCGAGATTGATCTGTCACATCTAGGCTCGCCAGTGCCTCAATTGCTCGACTTGAATGCTCCTCAATTAGCCGCTCGGTTTTATCAAGCGCACCTGAGTCTTTGATTGTGGTTCTCATAAACTCCAGCTGTTCATCATCAATTTCGCCGGAGGTGAGTAGCTCATCAAATATTTTGGCAACTGTGCTTGGGAGGGTTTCAATTGTGAGTGCCACCAAAACAGTTCGCTTACCCTCGCGCAGATCATCTCCGGCTGGTTTTCCTGTGACAGCAGGATCGCCAAAGACTCCTAGAACATCGTCCCTAAGTTGAAACGCAAGTCCGAGCGGAATACCAAAAGAACTAAGACCTTTGAGTGTGTCTTCTTTAGCTCCAGCTAGTGCTGCTCCAATCAGTAGGGGAGCTTCGAGGGAGTACTTCGCAGTTTTATAAAGCATCACGCGATTGGCAATAGCAACCGATTCTGTTTTGTCCCTGGTGGGGGCGGCATTTTCTTCGAGAACATCTAGATACTGTCCAGCCATGACTTCAAATCTCATCTGGGAAAACTGCCTACGACAGTTTTCTTCCTGCTCAGGATCAACGTGCTTGAATGCCGAGCCGAATAGCTCAGAGCTCCATGCCAGAAGCAGATCGCCCGTGAGTACTGACCCTGCGACACCAAATCGAGTGCTCGAGCCTGAATAGCCGTGGGATTTGTGTAGCTGCTCAAACCTTTTATGAATGGAGGGCTGGCCCCTGCGCGTATCGGATTGATCAAGCAGGTCATCGTGCACCAGAGCTGCGGCATGAAACATCTCTAGAGCGGCTGCCACCGAGACAATCGGGGAGTCAAGATTTAGCTCAGCCTCTTCGACCGATCCTTTATATCCAGCCCAGCTCCAGAAGCAGAAAAGAGCCCTGAAGCGCTTGCCACCGGCAAGCATTGCCTGGGTGTAGTCAATAATGGGCAGTAAATCGGGGGATATTTCCCCGAGCTGGGTCCTTTTTTCTTCACAAAACCCATCCAGCCTCTGCTGCACAAGGTTTAGCAGGAAATCTTGAGGCATGAGGGATAGCTTAGCCAAGGTATTTTGTTTACAATCAGTGAAGGGAGGCCCAAAAAAATGGCGCTATCAGAGCACGAACAGCGGATGCTGGAAGAGATGGAGCGCAATCTGCTCCAGGAGGATGCTTCCCTTGCCCAAAAAGTAGGCCAGATTGGATCCAGCAATAGAAGCGCTGGCAAGCTGGTGGCAGGTGTTCTGACCATGCTGATTGGCGTGGCTCTTCTGATTTTTGCCGTAATCATCCAATTTGCCCTGTTTGGCGTCGTTGCCTTCATCGTCATGGTGGCAGGACTGGTGGTTGCCAGTGCCAATTTCCGCCTTCCAGAGCTACCCAAGGCCACCCAGCGACCCCCAACTTTCTTTGAGGACCGCTGGAACCAGCGATTCAACCGCGATTAACCCAGTTTTTGGCCCAAACCCCCGAGAAATCGGGGGTTTTTTGTATATGGAAATGTGACCAAAATATGGAAATAAATGTGGCTAAGTGGGGCAAAGTGGAGTAAAGTGGAGGAAATTAAGGGAAGGGGAGCAGCAATGTTGCTGGGCACACATACCCCCAAATTGGACGAAAAGGGTCGCCTTATCCTTCCCGCTAAATTCCGTGACGAACTTGCCGAAGGTGTAGTAATTACCCGTGGCCAGGAGCGTTGCCTCTATGTCTTTTCAAAGCGTGAATTTGCCGGTGTCCATGAAAAAATCCGGCAGGCTCCAGTCACCTCGGAGGAGGCTCGCAAGTATTTGCGAGTCTTCCTCTCAGGTGCGACGGACGAGCAGCCAGACAAGCAGGGAAGAGTTCTGCTTCCGCAGATTCTTCGCGAATACGCAGGCCTAAACAAAGAACTAACAATCATTGGCGTTGGCGCTCGCGCCGAGATCTGGGATGCCACCAGCTGGCAGAAGTATCTGTCCTCAAATGAGGAGAAGTTTGCAACACAGGCTGAGGAGGTGATCCCGGGTCTGTTCTGACCCTGCACTCAGGTCCTTGGCCGAGCCGGCTTTCTTCCCCTAAGTCGGACACCGTGAAAAAACCAAGCTCACGGATCGGACAGGGATCTGGATGTAGGGATAAGACCCAAAGGATTATGGAAATCCAAAACCTTCACCGACCAGTAATGCTAGACAGATGCCTCGAACTCCTCAGGCCAGGCATCGTTGGCAACAGCCCAGTCGTCGTGGATGCAACCTTGGGTCTCGGTGGTCACACCGAGGCCCTTCTCATTGAGCATCCAAATCTCACAGTCATTGGTTTTGATCGCGATCCAGTTGCACTCGAGCTAGCCAGCGAAAGGCTTTCCAGATTTGGTTCTAGGTTCCATGGAGCACTTGCCACCTACGACAAGTTCGCAGATGTTCTGAATGAACTTTCGGTTCAGAAAATCCAAGGGGCACTATTTGATCTAGGCGTATCTTCCATGCAGCTTGATCAGCCGAAGCGCGGTTTCGCCTATGCCCAGGATGCTCCACTTGATATGCGCATGGACCAGAGCAGGGGATTGAGCGCGGCGGAGGTTCTGGCAGATGCCAGCGAGAGCGAACTGATTGCCATCTTCAGAGACCTAGGTGAAGAAAGATTCGCCCCTGCAATCGCAAGAGCAATTGTCAAGCAGAGAACAAGTCAAGCAATCACCACTTCAGCGCAGCTAAATGCAATCGTTGAAAGAGTTGTTCCTAAGGCACCTGGTAAGCAATCTGGTCACCCTGCCAAGCGGGTTTACCAAGCGCTCAGAATCTTCGTCAATGACGAGCTAGCAATCCTCACAGATGCTATTCCGCAGGCTATTGATGCACTGGCCACTGGAGCCCGCATCGTGGTGATGAGCTACCACTCGCTAGAGGATGCAATCGTAAAAAGTGCTTTTCAAAAAGCTGCTACCTCTTCCACACCAATCGAACTTCCTGTTGAGCTTCCCGGCTCCGGTCCTCGCATTCGGGTGATTACCAAGGGTGTGGAGAGAGCGACAGAGATTGAACTAACCCAAAACCCACGCGCTGCCTCGGCTCGGCTGCGCGCTGCAGAAAAACTGGAGGCAGCCTGATGAAAGTAATGATGCTGAGTGCGAATGAGGCGAAGCGAGTAAGGCCCGGTCTCTTCACGGGAGTCCTGCTGGTGATGGGCATTGTGGTCATCCAGCTCATTCAGCTATCGCTAAACATGATCCTCACCCAAGACGCCTACTACCTCAGGGAGCTAAAGATTGAAAAGCGTGCGCTGAGCACCGAAGTTCAGATCATTCAGGAGCAGGTTGACTCACTGGCCTCACCGCAAAACTTGGCGGATGCCGCAAATCGACTGGGTATGGTTGCTAACCCATCATCGGTGCTGCTCGATATCGAGAATGACAAGATTTATGGCGCTCCAAAGCCTGCAGAAGGTTCCCAGGCGGCTGCCAGTGCCAACCTGGTTGCCAACGCGGCCATGATTACCACCACCGAGTTTGCCCAGACCTCTGTGGCTTCCGCGGAGGTAGCGGACAGTGTGGCAAATCAAAAACAGGTTGGTACTGAAGTAATTTTGGTTTCTGGTCTTATTCCAGCATCACCAACCAGGTAGGCAAGATGGGCAATCACGCAAGCGTGACTCGTCGCCTCTCCCTCTTCGCATTCTCCCTAGTCCTTTTGGTAGTTGCCCTAGGAATTCGCCTGGTCGACTTTCAGATTGTCCGGGCGGAAGAAATCAGGGCGGAATCCATTGAAAACCGAAGCGTTACGCAGACGCTCTCGGCCCTGCGAGGAGACATCGTCGATTCCAGCGGTGAGGTTCTAGCCAGAACCGTCTTTCGCTATGACGTAAACGTCTCGCCCAAGAACGTCGGTCCAGTTATCAGGTATGTCGATGGGGTTAGAACTGAGATTTCTGTAGAGTCCATCACCGCAGAGCTTTCCAGAATCCTTGGACTGCAGGAATCAGAGATGGCTCCGAAACTAATTGGAACTTCCGCATACGCAAACCTTGCAAAAAAGGTTGATGCCACGGTCTATAACGCTCTTTACGAGCTGGATGTTCCATGGCTGTATTTTGACCGCTTCGCCTATCGACTTTATCCAAATGGTGCGGTAGCGGGGAACATCATTGGCTTTGTTGGAACTGATGGCACACCACTAGCTGGTTTGGAGCGTCAATACAACACGTGCCTTGCGGGATTAGACGGACAAGAAACTTATGAGCGATCCGCCGAAGGTGTGAGAATTCCGACCTCCAACGTTGTCACCCAGCCAACGGTTGATGGTGGCGTTTTGAATCTGACAATTGATGCAAACCTTCAGTTTTTCGCTCAGCAGGTTTTAGCGAAGACTGTCAGCGATTTGGATGCCCAGTGGGCGAGTGCAATCGTGGTCGAGGTTAAAACCGGAAGAATCTTGGCAGCTGCTGAGGCACCGACACTGGATCCAAATGATCCGGGAGCTTCAAAACCTGAAGATCGTGGAAGTCGCATCATGCAGTTTGCCTTTGAGCCAGGATCGGTTATGAAGGCAGTTTCTACCGCAATGGTTTTAGACAGCAAGGCTGCAGATATTTACGAGAAGGTGAAGGCCCCTGATCGCCTGAAGCTTGAATATGGAGAGTCAATCAAGGACAGCTTCGGTCATGAGACCTTCTATCTGACGCTGGCAGGAGTGCTGCGCTACAGCTCCAACACTGGAATCTATGGCTTTGGAATGAAAGTGCCGGAAGAAAAACGATTCAGCTACCTGCAGAAGTTTGGATTTGGTAAAACCACCAATTTGAACTTTGAAGGCGAGAGCTCTGGGATCCTCAGGCCCTACAAGGACTGGCAGTATTCTGATCGCTACACCCACCTCTTCGGCCAAGGTGTAGCTGTAACGCCGCTGCAGATGGCCTTCGCCTATCAAACCCTTGCCAACGAGGGAGTCAGGCTAAACCCCATCCTGGTCGACAGCTGCGTCTCACCGAGCGGTGAGGTTCTTTATGAACCAAAGCAATCCGGGGTGAGAGTTATTGGTGAAAGCGCCGCCAAGATGAACCTGCAGCTGATGGAAAAGGTTGTCGAGTACGGAGGCGTCGGTAAGCTCGCCGGCATTCCTGGTTACCGCGTAGCGGGCAAGACCGGAACGGCCGAAATTCGAGAAGGAGA
Organism: Actinomycetota bacterium; assembly: GCA_039799865.1. Classification (GTDB taxonomy): domain Bacteria; phylum Actinomycetota; class Actinomycetes; order Actinomycetales; family Microbacteriaceae; genus Aquiluna. The sequence continues at coordinate 22,462 of JBDLRV010000039.1, forward strand.
CGGATACGGTGAGCGCTTCGCCATCTCATTCTTTGGCGTAGCACCGGCAGAAAATCCCAAGTTTGTAGTTGGTGTCACGATTTATAAACCAGTGGGAGAGACCAACTCGGTCAAGGCCACCGGACCTTTCAAAGCAATCATGCAGCAGGCACTCAAGACCTATCGAATTCCGCCATCAACCACGAAACCCAATCCAGATATCCCTTCCAACAGATTTGGATTAACTGGTGAGTAATCTTGCCGAGCTGGCCGCTGCGCTGAATTGCTCACTGATTGGCTCTTCTGATATCGAACCAACCGGGGTTGCAATTAGTTCAGCAAATGTTGAAAAGGGTTTCATTTTCGTAGCAAGCCCAGGAAAAAAACATCACGGCCTAGATTTTCTAGATCAAGCCATCGCAGCCGGGGCGGTAGCGGTAGTTACTGACAGGCCTGGCAACTACTCGATTCCACTTCTCCTGCACGAGCGACCTCGGGAAATTGCCGGTGAACTTGCGGCAAGAGTGTTTCAGACACCAGCAACCGGTCTTTTTGCTGTTACCGGAACCAATGGCAAGACATCGGTGTCTCACTTCCTGCAAAGACTGCTGGTCGCAATGGGTCAGCCGACCGGTCTGATTAGCTCTGCAGGTCAAATAGTTGCAGACCAAGAATTGGTGAGTGAACTTACCACCCCCGAGGCACCGCGAACCCATCAGCTTTTGGCAAAGATGCGTAAAGCGGGACAAACTAAAGCGGCCCTCGAAGTTTCTGCTCAGGCTTTAGTGCGCAATCGGGTCGACGGCCTGCATTTCCAGATTTCAGGTTTCACAAATCTTTCTCGCGATCACCTTGATGACTTTTCCACTATGGAAAATTACCTCGCCGCTAAGGCTCGACTGTTCACTGCCTCCTTTTCAGAAAAAGCAGTAATTAACGTGGAAGACAAGTGGGGAAAAACATTATTCTCCGAAATTGACATTCCAAAGGTCGGTATCGGCAACAATCTTGATTACCAAATCATCTTTGAAAACAAGACACTGAAGATTGCTGGCAAGCAAGAAGCCACTGCCGACTTCGATTGCGGATCGCTCATGGCCAAAAACCTTGGGCTTGCAGTTGTGATGTTGATGGAATATGGATACTTCGCAGATGAGCTCGTTCCAGCTATTGAAAAAATTGATCAGCAAATCCCAGGTCGGCTTGAGCTGGTCAGCTCCGTAAGACCCCACGTCTATGTCGACTATGCCCATACGCCTGCGGGTGTGGCAGCGGCAGTAGGGGAGCTGAGTTCAAGATACCCAGAACTCACTGTTGTCCTTGGAGCATCGGGCAATAGAGACCAGGGTAAGCGCGAGGCTATGGGACTTGCCTGCCAAGGTGCAAAAAGGATCTTTATCACCGACCAGCATCCGCGCGATGAAGACCCCGCGCAAATCAGAAAGCAGCTACTCGCTGCCGCTAGAGAGCTTCCCGCTGAAGTTTTTGAAGAACCAGATCCGGCTCAGGCAATAAAGCGGGCAGTTGGGGCAACTGATAAGTCTGGGGCAATTCTGTGGTGTGGACCGGGTCAGCTGCGGTACCGAGAGATTCGAGGAGAAAAGATTTCCTTTAATGCCATTGAGCTAGCACGCTTGGCGGTGCAGGGTGATTGAACTAACGATTGGGCAAATAGCCACCGCAGTTTCTGGATCCATTTTTCGTGGCAGTCCAGAAGCCACCATTTCCGGTGCAGTTCAAACCGATAGTCGCGAAATCACAAAGGGCGGAGTCTTTGTAGCCAAACTTGGCGAAAAAGAAGATGGCCACAAATACGTTGTCGACGCACTGTTATCTGGGGCAACCCTGGCGATTGTCTCTGAGCCACTGCCTGATGTTGAAATTGATCAGGTTGTTGTCAAGGACACCATCGTCGCTCTGAATTCTTTGGCAGAGCACGTTCTGAATCAGGTCAGAGCGGGCGGGATGCTCAAGGTGATAGGAATCACCGGCTCTAATGGGAAAACTTCAACTAAGAATCTATTGGCAAAGATGCTCGAACCGCTTGGTGAAACAGTTGCTCCAATCGCCTCTTTCAATAACGAGGTGGGTCTTCCCATCACTGTGCTGAGAATTACACATCAAACTAAGTACCTGGTTTTAGAACTGGGTGCAGCAGGCCTTGGAAGCATCGACAGATTAGCTCGCTGGACTAGGCCCGACATTGGAATTCAGCTCAAGGTCGGCATGGCTCACGCAGGTGAATTTGGCGGAATCGAAGTGACCGAAAAGATAAAGGCCGAAATGATGCCTTACATCCAGGACACTGCAATTTTGAATTTTGATGATCCCCGAGTTCGGCAATTTGCATTCTCGGGAAAAAGAATTGGGTTTGGTTTTGCCAGTGATTCGGACTATCGGCTTATCAGCACCGAGCTGAGTCTGAGAGGAACAGAAGTGAAGCTAGCGGTGTCGGGAAAGGAATATGAAGTCACGCTAAAGATTCTCGGTGAGCATCAAGCCATGAACCTGATGGCTGCACTCGCCGCGGCCCACACGCTCGGCGCATCAATAGAAAAGTGTCTTGATATCGCTAAAGAGATAATCATGGTGGAGCGCTGGCGCATGCAACTTATTGCTGCACCAGGTGGCTACTGGGTAATCAATGATGCCTACAACGCATCGCCGGATTCCATGAGGGCGGCCCTTCAGACACTGGCTGTGATTGGTAGACAGGGACACAGGACAATTGCTGTCTTAGGTCACATGGCTGAGCTCGGAGAATTTTCATCCGAGGAGCATGATTCCATTGGGCGACTGGTGGTGAGACTAAACATCGACAAACTATTCGTCGTAGGGGATTCTGCCAAGCTGATTCACATGGCAGCGTCTCAGGAGGGAAGCTGGAGCGGAGAGAGCGAATTTATCGACTCTCTCGCTAATGCCTTCGAGATAATCCATGAAAGGCTTGCGCCTGGCGACGTGGTGTTAGTAAAGGCAAGTAATATCGCGGGGTTGAGGTTCCTTGGAGATGACTTGGCGGGTGTGAAGTGAGAGCTTTATTGGCCGCAGGTGGCATTTCTCTATTCCTAGCCCTTTTTGCAACCCCAGTCTTTATTCGCATCGCTAAGAAGCTGCGCTGGGGACAGTTCATTCGAGACGATGGTCCGCAGACCCATCAGACCAAGCGCGGCACCCCGACCATGGGCGGGGTAGTAATCCTTGGCTCTGCCACCCTGGCCTACCTGATCGCCAAGTTCGCCAACGAAGAGGTTCCCAGTCCATCGGCGCTGCTAGTGATATTCATGATGCTTGGTCTTGGCGCTGTTGGTTTCATTGACGATTTCCTAAAGGTTAGAAATCAGCGAAGCCTTGGCCTTGGCGGCTGGGCGAAGATAGCGGGGCAGGCCGCAGTCGCAATCACCTTTGCTATTTTGGCGCTTCAGTTTCCAGACGCTCAGGGTCTCACACCCGCTTCGACTCACATCTCTCTGTTTAGGGATCTGCCAATCGATCTGTTCTTCTGGGGCAGCACCATCGGCATGATTTTGTTCGTTGCGTGGATATTTCTTTTAGTCGCCAGCTCATCAAACGGAGTAAACATCGCTGATGGACTTGACGGCCTAGCTAGCGGTTCTGCTGTTATAGCGATTGGCGCATACGTCGTAATTGGTTTCTGGCAGTTCAATCAGTCCTGTCGCACAGCTGTTGAAAATATCTCCGCCTGCTATGAAGTCAGAGATCCGCTCGATTTGGCAGTTGTGGCAGCAGCAATTGTGGGAGCATGCCTTGGCTTTTTGTGGTGGAACACATCTCCGGCTCAACTAATCATGGGCGACACCGGATCTCAGGGACTGGGTGGTGCACTGGCAGCGCTGGCAATTCTTTCTCGCACGGAACTGCTACTGATTCTCATCGGTGGGCTTTTTGTGATTGTCACCGGATCTGTTGTCCTGCAGCGCGGATATTTCAAATACACCAAGTGGCGAACCGGTGTTGGCAAGCGCATCTTCAGAATGTCGCCGCTGCACCACCACTTTGAGCTCAAAGGTTGGGCGGAGATCACCATTGTCGTTAGGTTCTGGATTATCTCGGCCCTGTGCGTAGCAGCCGGAGTTGGTCTGTTCTATGTGGAGTGGGTCTACGGCCTATGACTCTGCCATCCTCCTGGCATGCTGATTGGTCAAAGCTTTCGGCAGTTGTGCTGGGTCTAGGAAAAAGCGGCTTCAGTGTTGTCGACACGCTGGTGGAACTAGGAGTAAAGACCGTTGCGATTGGCAAAGAGGCCGATCCCAAACTGGTTGAGCTGACAGAAGTAATCGGTTCAGAGTTTTTGCAGACTGAAGATCCTGAAGTTTTCGCAAAACTGGGACAGCTTGATTTTGCTGTGGTTTCACCAGGATTCAACCCCCGCCATCCACTGGTGGAGGAACTCGGCAAACGCTCCGTGCCAATGCTTACGGACATTGACCTGGCTTGGTATCTAAGAGATAAAACCTCCAAGACTGCTCAGTGGATTGTGGTCACTGGAACCAACGGTAAGACCACCACGAGCGAGTTGACTTCGGCCATGCTTAGTAGCGAAGGTTTTCGTTCGGTGGCGTGCGGCAACATTGGGTTTCCGATTCTCGATGCCATTCGTGATCCCGAGGGATTTGACTTCCTGGTGGTCGAACTTTCGAGCTTCCAGCTTCACTATCTGGGAGCAATTCAGCCGCTTGCTAGTGCATTTTTAAACTTCGCCGAGGATCACTATGACTGGCACGATGGTCAAGCAAATTACTTTGCCGCCAAGTCCAAGATCTACACCGGAACGAACACAGCCATAGTCTTCAACGAGCAGGACAAGAAGACCTTCGAGGCCGCTCAAGCTGCAGATGTCAAAGAAGGGTGTCGAGGTGTCTCCTTTTCACTATTTAGCCCACAGAAATCGTCCGTTGGTTTTGTAGAGGATGTCCTAGTCGATCGAGCATTTCTAGAAAATCGCGCAACCGAAGCACTAGAGATTGCAACGCTTGATGACATAAAAAATATTGCGGAACCCTCACCCCAGCTTCTGGCAAACATTGCCGCTGCAACAGCCCTGGCCCGCGCCGCCGGTGTATCACCTGGGGCCATTAGAAAGGCAATCAGCACATTCAAACTCGCCCCGCATCGCAATCAGCTAATTGCCGAGATCGATGGTGTTCGCTTCGTGAATGACTCCAAGGCAACTAATCCACACGCTGCCGACAGTTCGCTCAGAAGTTACGAAAGCATTGTCTGGATCGTGGGGGGACTGCTCAAGGGAACATCGCCCTGGGAGCTGATCTCAAGCCATGGCCAGAAGCTGCGCGGAGCGGTGATTATTGGCCAGGACACCGGGGAGCTTGAGCGGCTTTTCTCCGAAGGTTTAGCTGAGCTTCCAGTTAGGGTCATTTCAGGAGATCGGGTTATGCATCAGGCGGTCAGGGCAGCCATGGAGCTTGCCAAACCAGGGGACGTGGTGCTGCTCGCCCCAGCCGCGGCGTCTATGGACCAATTCCAAGACTATGCCGATCGCGGGAATCAGTTCATTGAAGCTGTGGAGGATTTGAAGTGACAATTCGCGACGCAGTGAAGCCAAGCTTCAAGGCACAATCGCGACCAGCAGTTTTACTGCTGGGTCTAACTCTTCTACTGGTTGCATTTGGACTAATCATGGTTGCCAGCGCCTCAGTGGTTGATAGCTACAAAGAAACTGAGAATGCTGCCGACGTTTTTTTGCGACAAGCTCTCTATGCCTTCGCAGGCCTTTTGTTCCTAGTCGTTTTGTCCAATCTAAAGCTGAGCAGCTATCGAAGGTTTGCTCCGCCTGTCCTTCTTGGACTGCTAGTCGTCCAGCTGGTTACGGTGTTCTTTGGTGAGGAGAGAAACGGAAACAGGAACTGGTTGGACATCGGAATAACCACTATTCAACCTGCTGAGTTTCTAAAGATCGGATTGATCATAGGTTTGGGACTTCAGCTAGCGCAGTTGTCGCAAGATCCTGAGACCGATAAGCAAATCTGGCGAATGGTTTTGGCAGTTTCGGGTGTGGCCCTTGCACTGGTTGTCTTAGTTGGTAGAGACCTTGGCACTGGTGTGGTGATGGGATTCACGCTGATGGGAATGTTTCTGTTCGCCGGCATGAGGCTCTCGTATTGGGCTGGACTTGGGGCAGCGGTAGTGGCCGTTGCGGCGGCGGCCATATACACGTCTCCTTCTCGAAGGATTCGCTTTGAAGCGTGGCTCAATCCTGATGCTGCAGATCCTGCCGGTGTGATGTGGCAATTTGAAAAGGGCACCTGGGCCCTAGCGTCGGGTGGATTCTGGGGAACGGGTCTGGGAAGATCCAAGCTGAAGTGGAGCTGGATTCCTGAAGTTGAGAACGACTTCATCTTTGCCGTGATTGGCGAGGAACTAGGAACCCTTGGTGCCGGTGCGGTAATACTTCTGTTTTTATTCTTGGCAATGACTCTGTTTCACATTGCTCGTCTTCAGACCAATCCATTTTCGCGAAACATTGTCGCTGGAGTGATGGTCTGGATTTCGATGCAGGCATTCATAAACATTGGCGTTGTTCTGGGACTGTTTCCGGTGCTGGGTGTCCCGCTTCCGATGATCTCAGCCGGTGGTTCGTCGCTGATTTCCACAATGGGAGCAATTGGTGTGGTGCTAGCCGTTGAGCGTGATCGAATAAATCAACAGGGACGAAGGAAGTCGTAGATGAGGTTCCTGCTGGCTGGCGGTGGAACCGGTGGCCACGTAAATCCGCTTCTTGCCCTGGCAGAGCTACTCAGAGCTGACGGGCATGAAGTAGTTGCACTCGGCACGAAGGAGGGGCTTGAGAACAAACTGGTTCCCGAGCGCGGATTTCGTCTTGAAACTGTCGCCAGGCTGCCTCTTCCTAGGAAACTCTCGCCAGGTGCAATCCTTTTTCCAATTCGTCTTATCGCCGCAAGCCTGCAGGTTGCTTCGCTGATTAGAAAAGAGAAGTTTTCAGCAGTGGTTGGATTTGGAGGTTATGCATCGGCACCTGCATACCTTGCAGCTTTTCTCACGCGCACACCACTGGTAATTCACGAGGCAAATGCCATTGTCGGGTTTGCTAATCGACTTGGAGCAAGATTTACAAAATACGTTGCTGTTTGTTTTCCAAATACAAACCTTCCAAGCGCAGCAATAGTTGGTATGCCACTTCGCAGGGAGTTCGCCAAGATTGTGGCTGGATATGACAAGGGTCAGGCAAGGGTAGAACTTGGGCTCGATCCGTCTTCGCCAACCCTTTTGGTGACCGGTGGCTCACAGGGAG
>JBDLRV010000040.1:0-4126 GCA_039799865.1 Actinomycetota bacterium
GATGCGCAACTGGTTCTTTACTCCAAGGACTCAGATAAAGCTCCAAGTCAAACAATCTCAATGACTAAGGGCGAGAAAGGTACCTGGACTCATGAGCTTTCAGGTAACCAGCACCTAACGATCTATAACTTCAGAGTGAAGCTGGGGGAGAGCTGGGTTGAGGCGGTCGATCCTTACGCCAGAGCCGCCACAGTCAATGGCACCAAGGGCGTGGTGGTCGACCTCAGTCAAACCAATCCAGCGGGCTGGCTAAGTCACGAGAAACCCAAGTTCTCAGGCATCGCAACCGATGCGATTTTCTATGAGCTTCACGTCAGAGACCTTTCAATGGATAAAAACAGTGGCATAAAGAACAAGGGTAAGTTCCTCGGACTGACTGAAGCCAACACCACCACTCCAGACAAGAGAACAAAGACAGGCATTGATGCCATAGTCGACCTCGGCATCACGCACCTTCAGTTATTGCCGATTTACGACTACAAGACTGTTGATGAAAACCGAAACGATCAGTTCAACTGGGGTTATGACCCACTTAACTTCAATGTTGTAGAGGGCTCCTACTCAACTATTCCAACTGATCCACTGAACAGAATTAGCGAGCTAAAGCAAACCATTCAGTACCTGCATTCCCGAGGGATTCGAGTGGTGATGGATGTTGTCTATAACCACGTCTTTGATGCCGGTTCTCACAGTTTTGAGCTTCTTGTACCGGGCTACTTCTTCCGCAAGGAGGCTGACGGAACCTTTGCCAATGGCACAGGTGTTGGCAATGAAGTTGCGTCTGAACGGTCCATGGCTAGTAAGTACATCGTTGATAGTGCTCTGTATTGGTCCAGTGAATACAAGCTCGATGGATACAGATTTGATCTAATGGGCATTTTGGACGTAGACACCATGAACAAAATTCGACAGGGCGTCGACAAGATTGACCCTGCGTTTTTGATTATTGGTGAGGGTTGGAACATGGGTAGCTCACTGTTTCCAGAAAAAAAGGCTTACCAGTACAACGCAGCCAAAATGCCTCGCATTGCCCACTTCAATGACGGCATTCGCGATGGGTTGAAGGGATCTGTGTTCAAGGCGGCTGAAAATGGTTGGGCCTCTGGACGCAAGACTTCCAAGATGGAGGTAATGGAGGGCATCGCGGGTGAAATCTATTTCAACTCTGATGTTCGAGGTTCTTGGGGTGATGCTGAACCAGAGCAGTCTGTCAGTTACGTAGAGGCACATGACAATTTGACTCTTTTCGATAAATTACGTTCCTCCATGCCTAAAGCATCTGCCACCGAGCGGACGAGAGTATTTGCTCTGGCTTCTTCGACCGCCATCCTGGCCCAGGGAGTGACTTTCCTTCACGCAGGTCAGGAATTCATGCGCTCCAAGAATGGTGATGAGAATTCATATAAGTCTTCAGATGTTGTGAATTCAATGAAGTGGTCAAATCGCGCTAAGAATAAACTGATGGTCTCTTACTTCAAGGGTCTTTTAGACATTCGCAAACAAAACAGCGTTTTCCGCATGAGCAAGGGAAGCGATGTTCGGAAGAACCTGGCTTTCAGTGAAACTCCAGCGGATGTCATCGCCTATAGCCTCGACGCAACGGGACAAGCGAATGGTTTGAAGACAATCTTCGTAATCCATAACTCCGCTACGGCACCCAGGGCAGTCAAGCTCCCCGCTCGGGGTACCTGGCGAGTCCTAGCCGAGGGTCTGATTGCCAGACCAACTGGAATTAGAACTACGGGCTCAGTCGATTCGATCAGTGTTCCCGCCCAGTCAACTATGGTGCTGACCCTCGGCAAATAGTAGCTAACCAACAAATTTCAGGGCCATTTTGAAGGGATATTTGTAGCCCTAGGCAGTTATGCTTGCCCCTAAAGAAACCAGCGCAGGCGTCTTTGCCCGCCTGGCACTAACGGGGAGCGAAGATGACCAACAGCCCATGGCTAGCCCACTATCCAAGCGACGTTCCTAGGGAACTGCCAAACGTCGAATTCAGTAATCTCCCAGAGCTGTTGCGTGCAGCGGTTGCTAAGTATCACAAGACCACCGCCTTTACTCAGTGCATGCCTAACGGCATGAATGGATCGCTTAGCTATGGCCAGGTCGATGAGCTATCGGACCAGTTCGCAACCTATTTGCGCGAAGTTCTTGGACTAAAACAAGGCGACAGAGTTGGCGTGCAAATGCCAAACTGCCTCAGCTACCCGATTGTGGCTTTTGGAATCCTGAAAGCGGGTTGCGTTTTGGTGAACACAAATCCGCTTTATACGGCTAACGAAATGGTCTATCAGTTTGCCGACGCAGGCTGTGAGACATTAGTGGTGATTGACATGTTTGCCGATCGCCTTCCTGAAGTGCTAGCTAAGACCAAGGTAAAGAATGTTGTCACTGTTGCAATCTCAGAGTATTTCCCTGGTCCCGTAGCAGGCGTTATCCGCATGGTTCAAAAGGTTTGGAACCGTTCTCTTCCAAAGATCACTGTTGAGCACACGAGACTGCGCCAGGCACTCGTCGAGGGTAAGTCTCGAATGAGCGCAGCCAAGCTAAGCGATTATCTAAGTGGAATTGGCAGGGACTCCCTAGCCGCACTTCAATACACCGGCGGAACTACCGGTGTTTCTAAGGGAGCGATGCTCTCACATGGAAATCTTGTAACCAACACTCTGCAGATGATTGCAATGTGCGGTAACTACATAAGGGCGGGTAAAGAAGTTGTCATGACAGCCCTGCCGTTGTATCACATATTCGCCTTTACCGTGAACCTGCTTGGCTTTTTCCACATGGGGGCGAGAAACATTCTGATTCCGACGCCAAGACCACCTGGAAATCTCAAGCGAGCTTTTGAGAATTACAAGATCACCTGGCTAACAGGCGTGAACACATTGTTCAATGCGCTACTGAATGAAAGATGGTTCATTGATAACCCGCCAAAGCACTTGGTTGCATCAGCAGCTGGAGGAATGTCATTGCACCAGTCAGTTTCTAAGCGTTGGAGAGAAGTCACTGGAACCCCAATTGTTGAAGGCTATGGACTTACCGAGACTTCGCCAGTTCTGAGCTTCAATCCTCTCGGTGGCCTGCAGAAAGACGGCACGATCGGGATTCCTGTTCCTTCAACCGAAATGCGTTGCGTTGACGAGCGTGGAACTGAGGTTGCGGTTGGCGAAGCGGGAGAGATTGTCGCCAGGGGACCTCAGATCATGCAGGGGTACTGGCAAAAAGCTGCGGAAAGCATGACTGCGCTGGAAGGCGGTTGGTTTAGAACGGGTGATGTTGCAACCATGGACAGTGATGGCTACTTCACGATAGTAGATCGTAAGAAAGACATGGTTATTGTCAGCGGTTTCAATGTTTACCCTAATGAAGTCGAAGAGCAGATTGCAGAGCTGGATGGCGTCGTCGAGGTCGGTGTTGTCGGTCTTCCAGACGAAAAGAGCGGCGAAAAGGTGCATGCCTTCATCGTTTCTAGCAAGGATCTCGCTGCCGAAAAGGTGATTAGCCACTGCCGCGAAGCCTTGGCTGCCTATAAGGTTCCAGCTGCTATCCACTTCGTTGAGCAGCTACCAAAGAGCCCGATTGGAAAGATTCTTCGCCGAGAGCTAAGAAGAATGTCGATGGAGGGCCATATCTCCGAAGTTAGCTCAGTCAGAAAGGACAGCTAATGATTTTCTCAACCCTTGCTTTTTTGAATGAGGCTGAGGTCTCTCCACAAGACGTTGTAACACCATTTGAGCAGAACCTACTGGTTGCCCTGGTGTTCGTGATCATGTTTGGCCTTGGGTCGACATTGACTCCAGCCGATTTCAAACTGGCTTTCAAGAGACCATGGGGATTGTTTATAGGTTGGTTGACGCAGTTTGGCATCATGCCTCTTCTGTCATTCCTGCTAGTAATTATCTTCCTGTTCCAGCTTGAGCCAGAGTATGCGATTCCAGTCGCTATTGGTGCACTGCTGATGGGTGCGGTTCCAGCAGGTACCACATCAAACATCTTCACCTATTTCTCCAAGGGAAACTTGGCACTGAGTGTGATCATGACTGTTCACTCGACTATGTGGGCGCTGATTATGACTCCACTTGCTCTGACAATCTTTGGCGGTCAGGTCCTTCCAGAGGACTCTGAT
>JBDLRV010000041.1:0-16808 GCA_039799865.1 Actinomycetota bacterium
ACGATTCGTTCACTCAGAGCTGGTCCGATGCCGGGGAGTGAGTCAAGTTGCTCAGCGGTGGCTTGGTTTAGTGATAACTTGCCAGTGCCCTGGACGGATTCGTTTTGCGACAGCACGTAGAGCTGCTCCCCATCTACAAGTGTGCGGGCAAGGTTTATCGATGCCTCCTGGGCATCAGCGGTCATTCCCCCTGCTGCGGCTATGGCTTCTGCTGCATTTGCGCCTATTGGGAGCTCGTATAGCCCCGGTTTCTCGACCTCGCCAACCACATGCACTGAGATTGTGTTTTCAAACTGCAACGGTTCAAAAAGACCAACTGGGTTTTCTGCACTTTCAACTTGTGAAGAAGATAGTGAGTAACCAAGCACACCTACTGCCAGCACGCCCACCAGAGCGAGCTGCCACCTCTTAGCTAAAGGCTGTTGCCTAAACCATTCAATAATTTCCATGCATAGAAGTTTCAAATGCAAACAGATTCAAGAAACTGTGAAATTAGAAGCTGTGTAGAAATGCCTACTTGGTAGCTATGTTGACAAGCTTTGGTGCACGAACAATGACCTGCTTTGGTTCATTGCCGGCCAGGATCTTGATAACCGCTGGCGAGGAAAGAGCCAGTGCTCGAAGCTCATCCTCAGAAATAGAGGTTGAAACCTCGAACTTATCCCTTAGCTTTCCATCCACCTGAACCACGGCGGTGAGTGACTCTTTGGTCAAAAGACTTGGATCAGCTTTTCTAAATTGCGCGAGAGCAACGCAAGGCTTGTGTCCAAGCTTCTCCCACATTTCCTCAGCGGTGTATGGAGCGAAAAGACTAAGTGCTTTAGCTAGCTCTTCAGCACCTTCTCTTACGGCGGGATCTGATCCACCAACACCAGTGTCAATGGCCTTGCGCAGGGTGTTGGTCAGTTCCATGCACTTAGCAACACCAACGTTGAACTTGAATCCCTCTATGGCCTCTTCAAACGCTGCCAGGAACTGGTGGGTAGCGCGCCTTACCTGCTGGTCTCCCCCGGTGACATCTGCCGCTGCATCACTCGTTACATCTTGGGCAATTCTGAAAGCACGAGCCAAAAACTTTCCGGATGCGGATGGCGAAACGTCTGCCCAGTCAATGTCATCTTCTGGAGGACCAGCAAAAGCCATCGTTAGACGAACCGCATCCACTCCATGTTCATCCAGCTGCTCACTGAGTCTTACCAGGTTGCCCCTGGACTTACTCATCGCCGAGCCATTCATCAAGACCATTCCCTGATTAAGAAGTCGACTAAATGGCTCTTCGAAGTCGACCAGCTTCATATCAAATAAAACCTTGGTGAAAAACCTTGAGTAAAGCAGGTGAAGAATGGCGTGGGTCACTCCACCGACATATTGATCAACCGGAGCCCAGAGCTTTGCCTGCTCCTGATCAAAGGCAAACTGCTCAGACTGTGGCGATAAGAATCTGAGGAAATACCAGGATGAATCTACGAAGGTGTCCATGGTGTCTGAATCTCGCTTGGCAGGCCCTGCACACTTTGGACAGGACACATTCAACCAGGAACTTGCGGCTCCAAGCGGCGAAGTTCCCTTGGGCTGAAGGTCTAAGCCCTCGCTGCTTGGAAGTTCTACCGGCAGTGACTCCTGCGGCACCGGCACCTCACCGCAGCTTTCGCAGTGAATGATAGGAATCGGTGTTCCCCAGTATCGTTGGCGAGAAATAAGCCAGTCTCTGAGTCGATAGTTCCTGGCGCGCTTACCAAGTCCCTTGCTCTCAAGCAGTTGTATTGCCTTTTCAATGGCCTGATCTCTACGAAGGCCATTGAGTTCACCAGAGTTAACTACCACTCCATCGCCGCTGGTTGCCACAAACGACACCGAAGGATCATCCTCACCGGTGTCAACAACTGTGATTACTGGCAGCTTCATGGCCTTAGCGAAACCCATGTCTCTTTCATCGTGAGCTGGGACCGCCATGATGGCTCCGGTTCCGTAGTCGGCAAGCACGTAGTCGGATGCCCAGATTGGTATTTCTTTTCCGCTGAAAGGATTTATGGCATAGCGACCGAGGAAGACTCCAGTCTTTTCTCTGTCTGCTGCCAGGCGATCAATGTCTGTGGTCTGCTTGGTCTTCTCCAAATACGAGAAGAATTCCATCCGAATACTCGGTTCGGCTTCGGCAGCCAGTTCGCTCGCAAGATCAGAATCAGCGGCTACCACCATGAATGTGGCGCCATATAAAGTGTCCGGTCTGGTAGTGAAAACGGTGACGGGTTCTTTCTTACCCTGGACGACAAACTCTACGTTTGCACCCTCCGAGCGGCCAATCCAATTTCGCTGCATGGTGATGACCTTGGCTGGCCATTTTCCTTCCAAGCCGTCCAGGTCTTCCAACAGGCGATCCGCGTACTCGGTGACTTTGAAATACCACTGAGTCAGCGACTTCTTGGTGACTAAAGTGTCACACCTCTCACATAGTCCTTGCACCACCTGCTCGTTGGCCAATACCGTTTGACAGCTGGGGCACCAGTTGACGTTACTGTTTTTACGATAGGCAAGGCCGCGCTTATAGAACTCTAGAAACAGCCACTGGTTCCATCTGTAGTAGATGGGGTCGCATGTTTGCAGCACTCTGTCCCAGTCAAAGGAGCAGGCATATCTGCGCATCGAGCTTTTCTGCTGATCGATGTTTTCGTAGGTCCACTTTCTCGGATCAAGCCCTCGCTTAATGGCGGCGTTTTCAGCAGGTAGTCCGAATGCGTCCCATCCGATTGGATGCATGACATTGAATCCGCGCTGAATCCAGTAGCGGGCAATGACATCGCCAAGCGCGTAGGCCTCGGCGTGACCCATATGAAGATCCCCGGAAGGATAAGGGAACATGTCTAGGACATATTTCTTGGGTCTTTGATCCCCTGGCTTTGCTGAATCAAATGGCTTTAGGGAATCCCAGACGGGCAGCCATTTCTCCTGCATCGCAGGAAAGCTAAATTCTTCAGACAATTTCAAACCCTAGGTAAATCAACCTGTACAGGTTACCAACGCACCCTTGCCCCCAGCACGCTGGCCAGTGCTATGGCCTTGAGCTGGATCTCCTCGTGCTCACTCTCCGGCTGGCTATCCGAGGTTATTCCTCCCCCGATTCCGATGCTCACGGTGTCCTTATCAAACACGGCGGTGCGAATGACCATGCCCAGCTCCATTTCCAGCCCTGCTGTGATGTAGCCAATAGCGCCGGAGTAGACATCGCGCTGACTGCTTTCTAGATCGCTGATTATCTCCATCGCCTTCTCCTTGGGAGCTCCGGTCATTGAGCCTCCCGGAAATAGGGCGCGCAAAGCATCCAGAGGGCTTGCCCCCTCGGCAAGTTGCCCGGAGACGTCGCTTACTAGCTGATGCACGGTTGAGTAGCTTCTGACTGCAAGCAGCGACTCAACAGCGACACTGCTTGGTTCGCAAACAGCCGAGAGGTCATTGCGAATCAAATCAACGATCATCAGATTCTCCGCGCGCTCCTTGGGGTCAGCCCCGAGCTCCTCGATAAGTTTTCTATCCTGCTCTTGGTCGCTGGATCTCTTTCTAGTTCCCTTGATGGGAGAGGAGATAACTCTGCCGTTATGCACGGAAATAAATAACTCGGGAGAAATAGAGACGATTGTCTTTTCGCCGATTCTCATAAAGCAGGAATAGGGTGCAGGGTGCTGCTTTCGAAGGCGCAGGAAGAAGCTGAGCGGATCTCCCACATACTCTCCGCGCAGCCTGGTCGTAAGACACAGCTGATAGACATCGCCTGCCGCAATGTGCCGCTGGGCCGTGGCGATTTTTTGCAGATAGGTCTGCTTGTCATCTTCGGCAACCAGCTCTGCAGCGGTGGCTGCTGGAAAATTGAGCTCGTGGCTGGCGGCTCCGCCGCCAGTGAGAGCAAGGCGCAACAGGGCTGCTCGGTGCCAATCGTCAAATTCTTTCCGGCTCTCTAGATCCGCCACGAAATAGATCGCCTTTGTGTCGTGGTCATAGACGAGCGCTCGATCGACTTTTAGTAGCGAAGTATTTGATATGTCCTTGGCGCTATTGGAATAGTGAATAGCGCCAACCACACCAGGTCGAAAAGCAAAGGGAAGATCGGCATCTTGTTCGCGAAAGGAAGGAAGCTGAGTAGTTTCAACGCCGACCCCCATGACGGAAAAGCGAGCGGTTGGGTGATGCTCCCGATCCAGCCAGAATGCTCCAGGCTGATTGGCATAGAGGGTGATAAAGGTGTCGTGAATAGAGGTCCAGCCAGCAAGCTTGTCCCAGAACAGTGGCATTTGGCACCCCTTCAAATGCGTAGTCTAGTTCCATGAGTGTCGGTGGAGATTTCTTCCAGTTTCATCAAGGTGAGCTGCGAGCGCTCGACTTATCTCTTGAGGACACACTCAGCGTCGCCGATTCCTTCTTGGTTACCAGCGGACTCGTCAAAGGATTGGAAAGGCATTTTCTAAGGTTTGCTAACTCCATTGATGATGAGAAGACCAGAAGACAGCTACCGGCTTTTTTCTCGGAAGTTGTAAAGCTGATTCCAAAAACCGATGACTGGTTTCCAAGACTTGAGTACCGGGCACAGCAGCCTGAAGGCGAGAGGCTTTTCCTTCGGCTCAGGGACGCTCCCGAGCGGACAGAAACCTGCACGCTGTGGACCTCAGACGAATTAGATCCGAGACAAAATCCAAAGATTAAAGGTCCGGATCTTGCCTATGGCCAAAGACTGAGAAGAGCTGCCAATCTGCATGGCGCTGACGAGGCTGTCATCACAGATTCAGAGGGCTTCATAGCAGATGGAGCTCTGAGCTCTGTGGTCTGGTGGCGCTCTGATGTGCTGTGTGCACCAGATGATCAAACCAACTGGCTTCCTTCTGTCACTAGAGAATTGATCTTTGAGCTGGCCAGCCAGGCTGGATATCAGACATTAGAGGTAAAAGCTAAACCGGAAGATTTAGCGGGCTGTGAGGTGTGGACGCTCAGTGCTCTGCAGGGAATCAGGGGTGTCACCAGATGGGGTTCGATTGCCCTTGGTCCACTAACAATGCTCAGTCCTTTCAGAAAGAGATTGGCCCTTCTGGCTCAGCCGCTACCGACACCGGAGGCGGTAATGGAACTGAATGACCTTCGTAGCCTTTGAGTAATGGATACTGGTAACTGATGTGCGGAAGATTTGTGATAGCCAAGGAGCTATCGGGCATTACCGAGTTATTCGAATTAGATGAAGTTCCCGAAAACTACTCTCCTCTGAGCTACAACATCGCCCCAACTCAGCAGGTTCCAATAATTGTCGAGCTTGAGATTGATGCTGTTCCTTCTCGCCAGCTTCACCAAGCCCGCTGGGGTTTGATTCCAAGCTGGGCCAAGGAAGTTTCAACGCCTCTGTTTAATGCCCGAATTGAATCGGCTTTGGAAAAACCAAGCTTCAAGGAAGCGACCCAGAAGAAAAGGTGTGCGATACCTGCATCCGGATACTACGAGTGGCAGGCAACTGATTCGGGCAAGCAGCCTTTCTATATCCACCCCACAGATGGAATGCTCGCCTTTGCTGGCATCTATTCCTGGTGGCGCGATCCTGCCAAAGCGGCGAATGATCCAACTCGCTGGGTTCTAACCTGCTCGATTCTGACCAAGGACTCAGCTTCAGCTTTGGCCAGCATTCATGATCGAAACCCTGTTTTTCTATCTGAAGACAATCTCTCCGCTTGGTTGGCACCGGATTACCAGACAACCCCGGAGCTACTGTCTGCACTTAGCAAAGAGTCGGATTTGGTGGCCAGTGAGCTTAGCTATCACCCGGTTTCCTCTAAGGTCGGGCAGGTCTCTGCCAACTCCCCAGAGCTGATAAAACCCCTGTAATTACAAGGGATTTGGGAAAATGTCTGACCCAGTCCTAGACTAACTATTCGAACAAATGTTCGAATAGGGGTGCCATTAGTGGAAACAGTTATAACCGGGGTTGTCCTAGATCCCGATGGCGCCCCTGTCTCCTTCAGCTATCAGGGCAGAACGTATCTTGTCTCCTCCAGACCTGTTCGCTGGTATACCCGAAGGCTTTGGTGGCAAGAGGCCGAGGGGGTTCCCAAAGGCACCGGCAGCGCGGTGATGGAAGTGGAGATGTGGAGACTGTGGGCGGTTAGCGACTTTGATCGAATCTTTCTAGAGCTTAGACACCTGATGCCTGATGAGCTTTGGGAGATAAACAAAATCGGTTACTGATGAGCTTTGTCCATCTCAATGTTGCAAGTGCCTACTCTTCTCACTACGGAGTAACCAGACCAGAGCATTTGGTTCAGGCTGCCGCTGCCGCTGGTTTTGACGCTCTGGCAATAACGGATCGAGATGGCCTCTATGGGGCGGTAAAACATATAGGCAGCTGCATTGCTAGCGGCCTATCCCCCATAGTCGGGGTAAACCTAAGCGTAGTGAGCGAAGACATAATCAGCAGAGTTGTCATTCTTGCTCACGGAAATAATCGAGGCAGGGGCTGGTCACAGCTTTGTCGAATAATCTCAAAGGCTCACCAGCATAAAAGTAAAAACCCACAGATAGAAATATCAGATCTTGCTTTTTTGCTAGGAGAGGAGCCTGCCTGCTCAATTCTGCTCGGCGGCGATTCCTTTTTTGCAAAACAGTTACTGACAAGCCCTGCGCAAGCGGCTAGAGAACTAGGTAAGTGGAAAGAGCTTTTCCCGAAGCCAAACATCTTGATTGTGGAGATAACCAATCTTCTGACCGAACCAGGTTCAATTTTTTCCGAGGAGCACAGTAGAAAAATGCTGGAGCTGGCAATCAGCCAGAGAGTTCCGGCCGTCTTGACCAACAGTGTCAGATACCTGCAGGCCGATGATGCACTGACCGCAGACGTTCTAGATTCGGCAAGACACCTTGAACCATTGGGTCTATTCAGATTGCAACCAAACGCTCAGGCCTGGCTCAAGCCTGCGAAGGAAATGACCAAACTCGCACTTGAGATAACAGAGGACACCGTTAGTGCCAGAAGGCTAATTTCTAGCACCCTCGCGCTTGCCGATCTGTGTCGATTAGATCCAGTAACTGACTGCGGATGGGGGGTTCCCAAAACCCCAGAGCAGGAAACTTTAGGCATAACCGACAATCCCTTTGAGGTTCTTTGGCAAAAATCTCACGCCGCCATCTCCTGGCGCTATCCGGGGGCAAAGGCTAGCGAGCTTGCCAAGATTCAGCATCGGCTTTCCAAGGAACTGATTGCGATTAATCAGCTTGGCTTTGCGACCTATTTCCTAACCGTTGCCGATGTTGCCCAGATGATTCGAGATATGAAAATACGAATTGCCGCCAGGGGTTCGGGAGCTGGATCGCTGGTGAACTACCTGCTTGGGATCAGCGGAGTCGATCCGATTAGCGAAGGACTGCTATTTGAAAGATTTCTATCAACCGAGCGCAGCACGCTTCCGGACATAGACATTGATGTTGAATCTGCGAGAAGGCATGAGATTTACCGGGCAATTTTCCGCCGCTACGGCGGATCTCGAGTAACGCTGCTTTCGATGCAGAATACCTACCGAGGCAGGGGGGCTATCCGGGATGGTGGGTTGGCACTTGGTCTAGACGATGAAGAAATTGACGAGATTGCTAAGAACATGTGGAGGTTTTCTGCACGCAGTATCCGCAGAGCGATGAGTGAAAAACCGGAGCTTTCTAGGTTTGCTAGTGACAGTAAAGACAATCGGCATCTCAATCTGCTGGTTGATATAACAGAGCGATTAGACAGGCTGCCTCGGCATATCTCGGTTCATCCCTGCGGAGTGATTCTGGGTAATTCTTCCCTCTTGTCACTGACCCCAACGGAGGTGAGTGGGATTGGCCTGCCGATGAGCCAATTCGATAAAGACGATATGGACCCGATGGGCTTTTTAAAGCTCGATGTCCTCGGGGTAAGAATGCAAAGTGCAATGGCATATGCGGTTAGAGAGGCTAAGCGAGTTAGCAAAAAAGAAATAGATCTGGATGCAGTGCCCAGGGATGATGCCGATGTCTACAAACTAATCAGAAGCACCAATACCCTCGGAATGTTTCAGATTGAATCCCCTGGCCAGAGAGAGCTGACTGGAAAACATCAGCCAATCCAGTTCAACGATTTGACCTTGCAGATCTCTCTTTTTAGACCAGGACCCATGAAGGGCAACATGATAAAGCCATATCTCGATGGCAGACACGGTCTTGCCCAGCCCGACTATCTGCATCCAGACCTAAGGCCAATCTTGGAAGAAAGCTACGGAATAGTCGTCTTTCATGAGCAGCTGATGAGAATCATGCAGAAGATGACTGGCTGCACACTCGCCAGAGCCGATGAGCTAAGAAGAATGCTTGGGAAAGAATCCAAGGTTCCGGCAATCGCCAAATACTTTCGATCGGCTGCACTTGCCAGGGGCTACTCCAAAGCACTAATAGATCGCGTCTGGTCAATCATCGAAGGCTTTGGCAGTTTTGGATTTTGTAAGGCTCACGGAGCAGCGTTTGCCCTGCCCACCTACCAGACAGCTTGGCTAAAAACCCACTACCCGACCGAATTCATAGCCGGTCTACTCACTCATGATCCGGGTATGTATCCGAAGAGACTGCTGCTGGCAGAGGCAAGGAGAATTGGTGTTCAGATTCTTCCGATTGATGTCAATCACTCAAGTAATGAGTATTTGGTCGAAAAAACTAAATCGGGAATTGCGGTGCGGATGGCACTGACTGATATTGCCGGCATTTCTATCCCAGAAATAGAGCGAATAATCTGCGAGCAACCCTTTGTGGATGTCTCTGATTTCTACATCAGAGCCAGACCCTCGAGAAGAACCATTGAGAGGTTGGTTCTGATTGGAGCTCTGGATGAACTGGCTGGAATCACCAAAGACAGTCAGAGCAATCGTTCCGATCTGCTGGTTTATGTCAGGCAACTTACTGCCCGAAGGCCTAAGCCTCTTGATCAGAATCAGCTCAGTTTTGAACTTGGCGCAATTCAAAATCTTCCAAGCGGAAACACTGCTCCCACCAAAGAAGAAGTGTTGGCCCAGGAGATAGCTATAACCGGAATGGATATTTCGGAGCATGAACTTCAGAAGTTTCAGCAGATGCTGGATGAGCTAGGGGTGGTTAGAGCTAACGAGTTGACGAGCCTGAGAAGCAACACGGAGGTAATGGTGGCTGGGGTGAGAGTGGCAACCCAGACTCCCCCGATGCGAAGCGGTAAGCGAGTGGTCTTCATTAGCCTGGATGATGGGACCGGCTGCGCAGACGCCACATTCTTTGACGAAGCGCAGCGCAGATGTTCTAATCTGCTTTTTCAAAACCGACTTCTCCTAATATCAGGAAAGACCCGCCGCACTGGTGTGCGAGGGGTCTCGATCCTGGCCGAGAATGCCTGGGATCTCAGGCAACTCTGGCGCGATTGGGAAAGCGGAAGTTACTCCTGGTTGAAAATGGACAGCAGTCTGATGATTTCAACGTAGAGCCAAAGCAGCGATGCGGTTAGACCGAAAGCAGCTCTCCACTCCATATCCTCAGCCCAGCCCTCCTGGATTCCCAGGCGGATGGTTTCAAAGTCTAGGTTCAGCGTGAAGGCAGCAAGTCCAACACCCACTAGCGCAACCAACCAACCAAACGGTGAGCTGTAGATGCTTGCTCCGGCGAACAGTGCAAAGCCAAGATTCACCATTGCAAAGACAAAGTAGCCAATCAGAGCAAAAGTCATGAAGCGAGTGAATCGAGCATCAACCTTTACCCAGCCGAAACGGTAGGCAAGGAACATGGCTCCGGCGGTGGCAAATGTTCCAATCACCGCAGTCTGCACGATGCCCGGATACATCTGCTCAAATATTCCGCTGAGTCCTCCGATGAATACACCCTGCACCAGTGCATAGGCGAGCATCACTCCAGGACGGACTGTCTTTGAGAAAGAAGCCCAGAGACCCAGTCCCAAACCTACGAACATCGCAGGAAGAGTAAAGGCATAAAGACCAAAGAACCAGGTGGCAGCAGCACCAATCAGTACAGCAAGGAACATTCCAATTACCTTGGAAGTGGTTCCCTCCATGGTCATCTTGGTGCCGGTGATGCGACCGAATTCCTGATCGACCTGAGTTGGGCTCATTTCGGATGCAGCCATTCCGGTTCTGACAGCCTGATTGAAAATCGGGTTGTGTGACAAGGTTCCTCCGTTAGGTTTACTGGCTTGAGTTTAAGAGAAAATGCTGGAAAATTCCTGCAAACAACGGTGGTGGACCTGAGGGGACTTGAACCCCTGACCCCCTGCATGCCATGCAGGTGCGCTACCAGCTGCGCCACAGGCCCAAAGCCTCGCTAGTCTACACAGAATTTAGGCCACTGGCACGACAGGGCAGTCTCGCCATAGCCGCTCCAGCGAGTAAAACTCCCGCTCCGATTCGTGCATGATGTGCACCACCAGATCACCGAAATCAAGAAGCACCCAGCGGGCAGCCTCTCTACCCTCAGCGAAGCGAAGCTTGCAACCTGCTGCCCTGAGGGACTCCTCGACCGCATCTGAAATAGCCAGGACCTGTCGGTCGTTTTTGGCTGAGCAGATTAGAAAAACCTCGGCTAGGGCAAAAGGAACAGATACATCTAGAGCTACAAGATTTTCCCCCAGCTTGTCGCTGGCTGCCTTGGCTGAGATTTTGAGTTGGCTTTGTGTCTCTGGGCTTACGCTCACTAATTAGCTCCCAGTGCGGTAAAAATCAAAAATATTGCGACGGCTGCACCAACTGCTAGAAGCACAGAGCCAATTCCGATAGCCCAAGCCTTCCACCAACCCTTGCGAAGCACGGCCGTTGGCACTACCCCGTCATCCGCACGCTGCTCGATTAGTTCCAGAGCACTAATTGGTTCTACAACTGACATAACGCCTGTGACGGCATCGTCCGAAAGAGCAATCTGATCGAGCTCAGCGCCATCAAAGGTGGCGGTGCTGGGCGAGGTGATTGGATCTGTAACGACGGCTATGGATCCAGTTATGGCAATTTCTGCGGTATCAATTGGAATCGAAATAGCTTCGGGTGCCCGCTCAAGGACTATTGATGCAGTGGTCGGCTCCGCTAAGTAGTTCTGCCCAGTGAATTCGGTTGCTGGGACATCGAAGACTGGAATTGTGGCGGCTTGGACCACCTCAGGTTTTATTTCTGGCTTAGTTTCCTCGACCACCAGTGTTGTTGGAGTCGCTGCTACAACCTGCGGTGTAAGCGAAGTGAGTTTTGATGGGTCATCAAAGATTCCCATTTGCTTCATCTGACGTCTGGTCAGATTTTTTATGTCAATAGTTGGCTGAGCCGTTGCCACCGGAGCAGCGACAGGCTCCGGAATCAGACCTTTTCGCTCGGCTTCCCTCAGCTCACGTCTAGTTGCGTACTGAGTCACCCTGCCCCCTGTAGAGACGGTGCTTGGCAATGTACTGAACCACACCGTCGGGAACCAAATACCAAATTGGTTTTCCGGCGGCTGCGCGATTTCGAACATCAGTCGAAGAAATAGCTAGTGCAGGAACTTCAAGCTGAGAGATTTGTGCGTTAGGAACTTTAGGTAGCTCCAGGGAATGTCCTGGTCTCGTCACTGCAACAAAGTGAGCCAGTCCCCAAAGCTCATCCACCTGTTTCCAGGCGAGGATTTGGGCGATGGCGTCAGCTCCAGATATAAAGAAAAGATCCGCATCAGGTCGCTCTTTGGAAAGCTCGGTGAGCGTGTCAATTGTGTAGGTGACTCCGTCGCGATCGATGTCGGCTCTACTTACCGTGAAGCGTGGATTGGCAGCGGTGGCAATCACTGTCATTAGATAGCGATGCTCGGCACTACTGATTGCTTTTTTATTTCCAGGTTGACCGGTGGGAACGAATATGACCTCGTCAAGTTGAAGGGCGTCGGCAGCTTCGCTTGCTGCCACCAGGTGGCCGTGGTGAATTGGGTCGAAGGTGCCACCCATCACGCCAATTCTTAGACGCCTGGTAGTCATCGGCTACTAGTGGCCTGTCCGCTCGCCTCGACGGTAATTGCGATTTGAGACGTCTCGATATGACCAGGTAATCAGGGCAAGAGCAATAAATGCGGCCATCGCTATCACGCCATAGAGAATCGCTGGCATGGGAAGTTCGGTGTGGTGAACAATGGCATCTTCAGCAATAAAAAATAAGGTCACACTTACTCCTTTAAATCGTCTCCAGTCTAACTACGGACCTGGCCAGAGCCTCTAACTAGCCATTTTGAGCTGGTTAGCTCCCTGAGCCCCATGGGTCCGCGGGCATGCAGCTTCTGGGTTGAGATCCCCACCTCAGCCCCAAAGCCAAACTCACCGCCATCGGTGAATCTGGTGGAAGCATTGACCATAACCACCGCAGAATCCACCTCGCTCAAGAATCTTTCGGCATTCGCCATGTCGTTGGTGAGAATCGATTCGGTATGGTGGGTTGAGTATTTGGCAATGTGACTAAGAGCTGCATCTAAGTCATCAACCACCTTGACCGATAGATCCAAGCTGTAGTACTCGGTTGACCAGTCTTCTTCTGTAGCAGCTACACAATCAATGAGCTTCTGTGTTTCGCTGCACCCGTGAATGGTCACACCAGATTCCTTTAGTGCTTTTCCAATAACTGGAATCGCCTCAGAAGCGAAAGCTCTGTGCACCAAGAGTGTCTCAAGAGCATTGCAGACCGATGGTCGCTGGGTCTTGGAATTCAAAACTATTGGAACAACCATGTCTAAATCAGCGCTTTGATCAACAAAGATGTGAACAACACCATCTCCGGTTTCAATAACTGGAACCTTGGAGTCTCTAACAACCGCCTGTATCAGGTTCGCAGAGCCTCGTGGAATCAAGACATCGACCAATCCCCTGGCTTGCATAAGCTCACTAGCTCCCTCTCGGCCAAACTGATCGATAGTTTGAACTGCCGCCTTAGGTAGACCGGCAGACATAAGCGCAGATTGAATTAGACCGACAAGAACGCGATTAGTATTCTCAGCCGCAGAGCCACCGCGTAAAACAGCGGCATTTCCACCCTTAATTGCCAAGGCGGCAATATCAATCGTGACGTTAGGTCTCGCTTCATAAATGCAGCCGACGACACCAAGAGGAACCCTTAGCTGCTGCAACCTGAGTCCGTTACCTAACGTGAATCCCTGAAGTGACTCTCCGACTGGGTCTGGAAGATCAACAATGCTCTGGAGTGAATCGGCCAGAGCTTGAATCCTGCCCTCAGTTAGGTTCAGTCGATCGATCAATCCTGCGGAGAGTGTGCTCTTGCCATTTTCAATATCAATTTGGTTAGCGCTGATGATGGCGGCAGAACTTTCTGACAGAAGTTTTGCAAGCTCCTTGAGCACCAAGTTTTTCTGAAGCGTGCTGGCGCGAGCTATAAGTGGCGCGGCAGTCTTTGCAGCCTGGAGTATCTCGCTTACGCTCATTGACAAATCCTAATCTCGCTGTTTTTGAGCTTGGAACCACGTGTGACGGCAGTCTTGTGAATCAAGAAAATCGACATTGCTAGCCGAAGTCAAGAGCACGCCGACGCCTCCGGCAGTGGCCATGCGGGCAGCAGCCACTTTCGTCAAAGCCCCTCCAGTGCCATATCCCGTTGAGGTTCCTGAAACCTGGATGTTTTCAAGCTGTCTTTCATCCGTAACCACAGTGATTGGTTCGGCTCCCTCCTCACTCGGAGGCCTGGTGTAGAGCGCGTCTATGTCGCTCAGTAAGACCAGGAGATCCGCTTTGGCAAGCAGCGCAACTCTCGCAGCTAGCTGGTCGTTGTCTCCGAATCGAATCTCATGGGTAGCAACCGAATCGTTTTCGTTGATTACCGGAAGAACTCCAATTTCAAGCAGTCTCTCCAGTGCGCGGAGAGCATTCTCGCTCGTGTTTTCTTCATCCAAGTTGTCAACCGTCAGAAGAATTTGACCTGGCATCAGATTGTGGCGAGAGAGTGAGCGCTCATAGCGACTCATGAGCTTGGCCTGTCCGATTGCTGCCAGAGCCTGTGAGGTTGCAAGATCTTCACTCTTTACGGTAAGTCCGATCAGTGGAGCTGCGGTAGCGATAGCGCCGGAGCTTACGAGGATTACCTCTTTACCTGAATGCATAAGTCTGACTGCTAAATCAACTATGTGATCTAGATTTGCCTCATTTTCTCCAGTTATTGAACTGGAGCCAACCTTTATCACCACTCGCTTGGCCGAGGCTAGAAGTGCTGTATTGCTCACTCTTCCTCCGACCTCAGGCTCTTTTCCCGAATTGCCTCACGCTCTGCTCGTCCCTTGGCGCGCTGATCCATCATTGCGTAATACTCTTCGCGCCTTTCCTTGGTTGTTCGGCGATCAGTTCCATCAAGACGTATGTCAGTCCCTCTTGGGCTCTCAATGGTTTCAATGACAGAAGAAATAAAGGGGTCCCAATCAAAGACGACTCCGTTGGTGCCGCCAATGATGACGGTTGACCCTGCTTTCGCTCCAGCCTTGGCAAGAGCGTCCTCGACACCAAGTTTGTTCAGGCGCTCGGCAAGGTATCCGATGGCTTCTGAATTTCCAAAGTTAGTTTGTGCAACCCAGCGCTCCGGCTTAGTCCCGGTGACCCGGTAGACAACCTCTCCCTCGAGCTCTTCGGTCTGAACCTTGAACCGGGAATCTTCTTTTTCGTCAAGCAGAGAAAATCTCTTGCTCGGTTCGGTTGGAACACGTGTGGCACTTGCCAGTGTTGCCAAAGCGTAGCTCAGTTGAGTTAGACCCTCCCGGGTCGCAGTTGAGATCAAGAACACCTGGAAACCTAGCGCTTCGAAATCTGCCTTCACGAACTCAGCTAGCTCCCTTGCCTCGGGAATGTCGACCTTATTTAGTGCAACGACCTGAGGTCTTTCAAGCAGCGGGAGCTGGCCCTCTGGGACTTCATATTTCTTGAGCTCTTCTTGAATGACCTTGAAATCGGTCATTGGGTCTCGCCCTGGCTCTAGAGTTGCGCAGTCAATGACGTGACAGAGAGCGCTGCATCTTTCGACGTGACGGAGAAAATCAAGACCCAAACCCTTTCCTTCGGATGCTCCCTCTATCAGTCCTGGAACATCGGCAATGGTGTAGCGCTTGTCCCCCGCTGCAACCACACCAAGATTTGGATGCAGAGTCGTAAATGGATAATCAGCGATCTTTGGTCTGGCGGAGCTTAGAGCCGCCACCAATGATGACTTTCCAGCACTTGGAAATCCAACTAGAGCGATATCCGCTACTGTTTTCAGTTCTAACTGGATGTCGCCTTGCCAGCCTGGAACGCCAAGTAGATGGAAGCCAGGAGCAATTCTCCTTCTACTGGCAAGAGCTGCGTTACCAAGCCCACCGGCACCACCGCGTGCAATTACCAGCTCCATGCCTGAGTGTGCGAGATCGGCTATAACCTGACCGTCTGCGTCTTTGACAACCGTGCCAACGGGAACCGGAAGGATTAGGTCTTCACCTTTTTCGCCGTTGTTGTAATCGCCCTTGCCGCTACCCCCCGACTTTGCAGTTCGATGTGGACGGTGGTGATACTCAAGCAGAGTTGTTACGTTGTGGTCGCTAACCAAAGTAATTGACCCCCCATCACCGCCATTACCTCCATCAGGTCCAGCGAGTGGTTTGAACTTTTCTCTGCGGATTGAGGTGCAGCCATCGCCACCATCCCCTGCGCGCAAATGCAGAGTCACATGATCTACGAAACTGACCATAAGACTCCTCAACTAAAAAGAGGCGGACCCTTGGGGTCCGCCTCGGTTTTTCAAAACCTTTACTGGGTGACTACGTTCACCACTTGTCGACCCGACTTGGAACCAAACTGAACTGCACCGGCGGCCAGTGCGAACAGAGTGTCGTCTTTTCCAATGCCGACATTCTTACCCGGGTGAAAGTGTGTTCCTCTTTGACGAACAAGAATTTCGCCGGCGTTAACGGCCTGGCCATCGTGACGCTTTACGCCAAGGCGCTGTGCGTTGGAATCGCGACCGTTACGGGTTGAGCTAACTCCCTTTTTGGATGCCATTTCTTTCCTCTTACTTAATCTCGGTTACTTTTACGCGGGTCAAATCCTGACGGTGTCCCTGACGCTTTTTGTAACCGGTCTTGTTCTTGTACTTCTGAATAACAATCTTTGGTCCACGAGTCTGGTCGATGACCTCTGCGACAACCTTTACCTTGGAAAGAGCCTGTGGGTCAGAGGTGACTTTGTCACCGTCGACGACTAGAAGAGCAGGCAACTCAACCTTGCCCGAGCTCTGCTCGATGCGGTTCATGGTGACGATTGTGCCGACCTCGACCTTTTCCTGGCGGCCACCGGCACGTACTACTGCGTAAACCACTTGAAACCTGTCTTTCTGGGATTTTCCGCTCTACGGAGCGGGCAACAGCGCAAAAGTCTAGCGTGGCCAGGGGCCAGGGTCAACCAAAGCGCTACTTCTTACCCCTTGCCTTGGCCAGAATGCTGCTGGCTCTTCTGGGCTTTTTTGGCTTAGCTTCAGGCTCTGGCAAAGCATCCAAAACGGCATTTAGCATCTCAGTCTTGCTCTCCTGGGGCTTGGCCGGCTCGGACTGAGCAGCTGAGGCGATCTTGTTCACCACGGACTTTAGGGCGTCGGCGGCCTCGCCGGTCACTACCTTTTTGACCTCGGGCTTGTCCTTCTTTTTACCCTTCTTGCCAACCTGAACCTCTGCAGCCTTGAAGCGAGGCTCGTCGTGGATTACCAGTCCCCTGCCGCCACAGCACTCGCAAGTCTCGGAGTAAGTCTCGAGAAGTCCAATGCCAATCTTCTTCCTAGTCATCTGGACTAGAC
>JBDLRV010000042.1:0-7457 GCA_039799865.1 Actinomycetota bacterium
TACTCCAGAGACATTGCCTTCAGTGCAGCCGATGTCTATGCCAGGGCAGCAGAGGCGCGTGGACTTTGGGATGCAAGACTTGAGGCACTGGTGGTTGACAGCATCATCAGTGGCGAGACATCACAGGAGATTAATTCCAGAGTCGCAGCTTTGGGATGGCGCGCTGACGGACAGGTTGCTGTTCTGCTCGGCACAACTCCCGAGAGTGCAGACCCTGATGGGATGCGAAAACTCGCTCGCAAATCAGGGTGTGACGTCCTGATTGGCATTCAGGGTCGACGCCAAGTTGTTGTCATCGGACTTGTTGAACAAATAGACAAGCCAGACGCAGCCATCGGTGCGATGGCCCAGCTCCTTGCTGAATTCTTTGGCGCAGGTGATTTGATGCTCGGACCAACCGTTGCAACCGTTTCAGACTCTGCGCGATCTGCTAGAGCGGCGCTGGCTGCCCACTCTGTGGCAACAAGCAGAAACTCGACCGCTCGGCCAACACTCGCAGACGACCTTCTTCCCGAACGCATGCTGGCTGGTGACCAATTAGCCAAAGAAGCACTGCTGAAAAGGTATTACCTACCGGTGGTCACTGCGTCAGCTGAACTTCTACAAACCTTGCGCGCATATCTGGATCACGGTGGATCGCTGGAAGGAACCGCTAAGTCTCTTTACGTCCATGCCAACACGGTTCGCTACCGCCTAAAGAGAATCCAGGAAGTCATTGGTGAGGACGTAACGGTTCCGAGAGTTGCTTATGTAGTGCAAACAGCCATCGGCGTCGGACTAATCAGCGATGCTGAAAGTGGTGTTAGGAGATAACTTGCTAATCTACGCCTGCCCAGGTCAAGGATCGCAGTCTGAGGGGTTTCTCAAACCCTGGATTGAGGCATATCCAGACTTGACCTTGAAACTAGCCGAGCTATCAAAGGCTTGTGGCCGCGATCTTGTCAGACTTGGCACTGAAGCATCAGAGGATGAGATCAAGGACACGGCAAACGCCCAGCGACTAATTGTTGGAGCGAGCATAGCCATTGCAAGAATTGCGCTCACCACTAAAACTCCAGTTGGTGTGCTTGGGCACTCCGTGGGAGAGTTCGCAGCCGCAGCAATCGCCGGAGTTCTCAGCGATGAGGAGGCAATTGAGCTGGTTGGAATTAGAGCGGATGCGATGGCAACGGCCGCAGCTATGCAACCAACATCAATGGCTGCCATTCTCGGCGGCGAGGAATCGGAGGTACTTTCGAAAATTGAAAGCCTGGATTTAGAGCCGGCAAACTTTAATGGTGCATCGCAGATTGTTGCCGCAGGACTGAAATCACAAATAGCGCAGCTAGTGGCAGAGCCCCCCGAGAAGGCCAAAGTGATTGAACTCAAGGTAGCTGGTGCTTTTCACACGCGCTTCATGCAAAGTGCGGTGGAGGAGGTTAGGTCGGCCGCGGCAAAGCTATCGCCAAGTAATCCAAAGATGAAACTCTGGTCAAACGCAGACGGTACTTTGGTTCAAAGTGGTCAGGCATTTCTTGACTCGCTGGTTTCACAGATTGCACGCCCTGTTAGATGGGATAAGTGCATGGCCTCATTCAATCAAGAAGGCGTTTTGGTCGTGGAGTTGCCGCCGGCCGGTGCACTAGCGGGTCTAATCAAGCGAGGGGCTCCGCTTGCCAGTGCAGTAGCCTTGAAGAGCGTTTCGGATTTAGAAAAGGTTTCCTAGATGAAGACTCTGAAGCAAACCTCTCCTGTTTCTTTTTCCAGAATCTACTCTCTGGGTGCAATGCGCGGGGAAGTCTTAGTTTCGAACGACGATGTTGCAGGCCCAATCGATTCTTCTGATGAGTGGATAAGACAGAGAACTGGAATTGTTACCCGAACCAGAGCGGGCAGGGACACAAGCCTGATGGATCTGGCGGTTGGAGCAAGTAAAGAGGCAATCGAAAAGGCGGGAATTAATCCCAGTGAAATCAATGCCGTTATCCTTGCGACAATTTCCTTTCCCTACCAAACGCCTTCGGGAGCATCGCTTCTTTCGGAGCTAGTTGGGGCTCACGGTGCTGCTGCCTATGACATTTCAGCAGCTTGCGCAGGTTACTGCTACGGCATTGCTCAGGCTGATTCTCTGATTAGATCTGGCTCAGCTAAATACGTTCTGGTCGTAGGAGCCGAGAAACTCTCGGACTTTATCTCCCCTACTGACAGATCAATCAGTTTCTTGCTCGGAGATGGAGCTGGCGCTGCGATCGTAGGTCCGAGTGATCACCCGGGAATCTCAAAGACAGTTTGGGGTTCAGACGGTGGCAACTGGGACAAGGTGGGCATGACTGGATCGATTCTTGAATTTCGTGATGGCAAAACCCAGTGGCCAACCCTGATTCAGGAGGGGCAGTCGGTTTTTCGATGGGCAGTTTGGGAAATGGTCAAGGTTGCCAAGGACGCCCTTGAGCAGTCTGGGCTCGAGCCTGAAGACCTAGCCGCCCTAGTTCCTCACCAGGCGAATCTGCGGATAATTGATGAGTTCGCAAAGCAGCTGGGCCTACCCGAAAGCGTGGTGGTGGCAAAGGACATCGTCGAGACCGGCAATACCTCCGCTGCCTCTATTCCCCTTGCTATGCACCGCCTACTGGCCGAGGGCCAGGTCAAATCAGGCGGATATGCCCTGCAAATAGGCTTTGGCGCTGGGCTTGCCTACGCCGCTCAAGTGGTCGAACTCCCCTAAAATAAAGCGACAACTAAGCCCCAAGGAGTTATTCATGGCACTTTCCGAACAGGATGTACTAGCAGGCCTGGCTCAACTAGTAAACGACGAGACTGGCATTGCCACCGACTCTGTTCAGATGGACAAGTCCTTCACCGATGACCTAGACATCGACTCCATCTCCATGATGACCATCGTTGTAAATGCCGAGGACAAATTCGGCGTCAAGATTCCTGACGAAGAGGTAAAGAACCTGGTCACGGTTGCCGACGCCGTCAAATTCATCACCGCCAACCAGGGCTAAGTGATGCGCAGGGTCGTAGTCACCGGCATTGGAGCCACCACCCCACTTGGCGGAGATGCGACATCCAGTTGGAAAGCCCTGCTCGAAGGTAAATCTGGCATCACCACGATCGAAGCCGAATGGGTTGCAAAGTATGAGCTTCCCGTCACCTTCGCCGGCCAGGCAAAAGTTCCCTCATCCGAGGTCCTAACTCCTCAAGAAGCCAAGCGTTTAGATCCCTCATCCCAGCTGGCGCTGATTTCTGCAAGGGAGGCATGGAAGGACGCTGGTGAGCCTGAGGTTGCTCCTGAGCGACTGGCGGTTGACTTTGCCACCGGAATCGGTGGAGTCTGGACTTTGCTGGATGCTTTCGAGATTCTGAAGGAACGCGGGCCGAGGCGAGTACTGCCAATGACAGTTCCAATGCTTATGCCAAACGGTCCGGCAGCAGCTATCGGTATGGATCTTGGCGCACGTGCTGGGGTCAGAACAGCGGTATCAGCTTGTGCATCGGGTAATGAATCAATCGCCAATGCCTTTCAAAGAATTCGCCTTGGAGAAGCAGATGTAGTTGTGGCAGGTGGAGCTGAAGCGGCAATACATCCCCTACCAATCGCAGCTTTCGCCGCCATGCAAGCGCTAAGTAAGAGAAATGACAGTCCCCATCAAGCCTCAAGGCCCTATGACACTGACCGAGATGGCTTTGTGATGAGCGAAGGTGCTGGAGCACTGGTGCTTGAGGAGTATGACAGTGCCAAGGCCAGAGGCGCGAAGATCTATTGCGAAATAGTTGGAGCCGCTGTTACCTCTGACGCATATCACATCACGGCACCAGACCCAGAGGGCTCGGGAGCGGCCAGGGCAGTGCTAGGAGCGCTAAGCCAAGCAGGAGCTCTACCAACCGACGTGGAGCACGTTAATGCCCACGCCACCTCTACCCCGGTAGGAGACATTGCCGAGTACACAGCGCTCAAGCGAGTTTTTGGCGATCACACTCAGTCGCTAATGGTTACAGCAACTAAAAGTCAAACCGGTCACCTGCTGGGTGGTGCTGGGGCAATCGAGGCAATTTTCACGATTCTGGCTTTGAAAGAACAAATCTGTCCAGGAACAATAAATCTTGACAACCAAGATCCAGCCATAGAGCTGAATGTCCCCAGAGTGCCAACACCTCTAGTCAGACGAGATGCTGTGGCGATAAGTAATAGCTTTGGATTTGGCGGTCATAACGCCGTGCTTGCCTTTCGCAACATTTAGCTGACATCTCTTAGGCCATCGAGAGCCACCCAACCTCGTCTTAGAGGTTCAAGAACATCCTGCCAAGCCTGAGCTCTGGCAAGCCTTAGAAGTCGCTCATACTCATAACTACTACCTGCCGCCTGCTGCTGAATCATGTCCAGTTGAGCAAATCTGATGACTGGCTCCCCTGCATCATCGAGCTGAATAGTTTTGAGCCCAAGGCCACGATGATAAAAAGTCTGAACACTCGCTTCGCTATCGAAGATCTCAAAAGCGAGGCTGAGATTTGCTAACTGGCTAGCAAGCCAAGAAAGATCAACTCCTGTGAGGTCATAGCTTGCACGGGCCTGATAGGTCTTTGGACTTGAGGGCTGGGTATACCAAATCAGTTCAATGCCATGAGGTCGTAGCAAAACCTCAACGTCCGAAAGACTTTGTCTTCTGACGCTGAGCAGCCAGATTTCTGAAAACGTAACTAACCTCCGATTCAGTCTGCGTCTTCCCCTACGCCCTGAATCGGTATTTCGA
Source organism: Actinomycetota bacterium (assembly GCA_039799865.1). Classification (GTDB taxonomy): domain Bacteria; phylum Actinomycetota; class Actinomycetes; order Actinomycetales; family Microbacteriaceae; genus Aquiluna. The sequence continues at coordinate 4,734 of JBDLRV010000042.1, forward strand.
GATTAGAACACGAGCTGTGGCTTTGTCAAAAGCTGGTTCGCCTACTCTCCTGCTCCCTAAGCTCCTCTAGATCGCTTAGGCGACTTAGCCCTGCAAAAGCATTTGACATGCGGTGGTTGGACCGCAGCTGCTGATTTTCATCGAGGAACTTCCAATACCCGGCTGTAAAAGGACAGGCGTTCTCTCCCACCCTCACCTTTGGATTCAGTGGGCAATCGCCGCAGTAGTTGGTCATTTTAGTGAGGTAACTGCCACCAGCGGCATAAGGCTTTGTGCTCATTTTCCCGCCATCGGCATAAAGGCTCATGCCTATCACATTCGCTGGCATTACCCAGGGCGTCCCATCGACAAACGCATCAATAAACCAATCGTTCATTTGCCTTGGGTTATAGCCGCGCTGGAGAGCATGGTTTCCAAGAATCATTAGGCGCGGAATGTGATGGACCCAGCCATACTCAGAAACTGAATCTATGGTTTGCTTCAGACAGTTTGCCTTTATCTCACTTCCATCTAATGAGTTGAAGCTGGCCGGTATTGGCAGATCGGCCGAGAGGGCGTTGGAATCTACATAATCCTCGCCAAAGTGCCAGTACAGGTGCCACACGTAGTCGCGCCAGCCAATGATTTGTCTGACAAACGCCTCGACACTTTCAATTCTTGCCTTGCCCTCGTGGTACGCCTTCTCGGCGGCGCGAACCACTTCAATGGGATCTAACAGGCCAAGATTCATCGGTGCACTGAGCAGAGAATGACTCATCGTCCACTCTCTAGAGTCAACTGCGTCTTCGTAGGGACCAAAGAGATCAAGTCTGTTTTCGATAAACCAGTTCAATGCCAAGAGGGCTTCTTCTCTGCTGCCAGCAAATCTTCTTGGTCCATCGACACCTATAAAGCGAACACCTTTGCGCTCGAGTTCATCCAGCTCTTCACGCACACCCTTATCAATTTCGTTTTCCTCAGGAAACCAGGGTAGTTTCACACCTGTCCCAGAGGCAGGCGGTGAAAGTCGGTTCTCGCTATCAAAATTCCACCTACCTTCGACTGGTCCGTCTCCTTCCATAAGGATCCCAAGCCTTGTCCTTTGTTGGCGATAGAAGTCTTCAAGTCTCAGTCGCTTGAATGATGAGATGTAGTTGTCCCAGTCTTGCTCGCTAGAGGCGAATCCCCTCGATGGAAGAATCTCCGCCGACATCTCCTTGGCAAATCGCCTGAATGGATAGCTTGTGGGATTGACCAGCTTTGTAATGTCCCTGGAATCAGCAAGCAAGTCTCGGTAGCTGTCTAGCTCAACCAGCTTGACCCTCTTATCCACACCCCTGGCCCTTAGGGCATAGAGGATTAGGTGAGCCTTCTGACGGTGATAAGCGCGCTTGCTGAACTGACTTTTGACCACTGGGAGGAGAATTTCTTCTCCTAGGTCAAAATGCGGACCCAGTTGATCGGCAAATAACAGCTGCAATGGCCACCACCTAATACACTCAAGTCAACCACCATGAGCAAGCTTTACTTCCGATACGGGGCAATGAACTCCGGTAAAAGCACGGCCCTACTCCAGGCTGCCTTTAACTACGAGGAGAGAAGTCAGTACGTCCTGCTTGCCAAGCCTGCCATCGACTACAAGGGCGACAAGAACATCTTGAGCAGACTGGGTGTGTCGAGAGAGGTTGACTTTCTCATCAGACCGCAGGACAACCTTCGCGAGCTATTTGCGGAAAATCGTGAAGAGGTCAACAGCAAGACTGGCCAAGACGTTTCCTGCCTTCTACTGGACGAGGCACAATTTCTGACCGAGGAACAGGTGGATCAGGCGCTGGAAGTGGCAGTTCTAGATTCTGTGCCAGTTCTCGCCTATGGCATTAGAACTGACTTCCAAACAAAGTCTTTCCCCGGCTCGCGCAGGCTCTTGGAAATCGCACACTCCCTTGAGGAGCTCAAGACCATATGCCGCTGTGGCAAGAAAGCCATGTTCAACGGCAGATTAGTAAACGGGAAATTCGTCTTCGCTGGTGAGCAGGTAGCTATCGATGGAGACAAGGTGACCTATGAGTCCCTTTGCCCATCCTGCTACTTAGCTCGCAAAAACGCCTAAGTTCAACCTAGAGAAGATTTGGAATCTTCTGCTCTGCTGCGATATTTGCCCTTCTGAAAACAAATGTCACGATTGTTGAGACAATCACGATGAACAGGGAATAGAGCGCAGGAACAATCAAGATCAGACCAATTGCCGGGTTATTGCCGAAAGTTAGTAGGACAATTGCAATGGCCAGCGGACCATTTTGAATTCCAGTCTCCAGGGCAATAGTTCTGGCATTCATGGGATGCAGACGGATTGCTCTACTAAAGCCGTAGGCAAAAGCGATTCCGAATAAGCCCAAGCCGATTGCAACTACATAGGTTTGCCAAGGCGTTGAGGATAGCAGTCCCCAGTTTCTTGGCACCCAGGTTGCCATCAAGAAGACAATGAAGAAAATTCCAAAGAAACCTCCCAGGAGCTCAAGAATTGCCCCGACGTTAGCGCTGTAGCGCCTGATGAGCATTCCGAGTACAACCGGTATCAACAGCACCGCAATCGTCACGATGATGTTGGTGGTTGGGATTTGTAGATCAGAGTCCTCTGGAAGGACCTGACCGCCAAAGATTGTCAGAGCAAGTGGAGTCATAATCAGCGCCCACATAGTCGAGTGAACAGTCATGATCACACTCAGTGCCAAGTTTCCCTTGGAG
>JBDLRV010000043.1:0-29093 GCA_039799865.1 Actinomycetota bacterium
GATAACGCTTCTCGTCACCACCATCTGGTCGCTGGCCGCAACAGCAGGCGAGAAGAAAAAGCTAGATCCAGAACGGCAGAAATAGCTGCATTCGCCAGAGCGGATAGGGAACTGCTAACCCGGTCCAAAGTGACAGGTAAAAGATCGCAACAGCTGTCGCTAGCACAATCAAACCCGTGATTCTCTTCTCCCGAAATTCACGATTTCCTAGAAGATGACTTCGCCTTAGGTAATGCTGCAGGGCCAAGGTCAGTGCCAAGACAAAAAGTGGCGAGATCACTACCGCGTAAAACTGAAACGTTGTTCTTTCTGGAATCAGAAGCCAGGGGAGCCATGCCGCTAAAAACGAGGCGACAACTATCTGAGCTTGAATGCTGCGAAGGCGGTTTCGAATCAGCCAAATCATTGCAAGCAGTCCTCCAAACCAAACCACCAGGTTTGGCATGGCGGTGATTGCCACAACACATTCCTCACTTCCAAAGCATTCCCCCACCTCCTGAAAATAAAAGGCGGTGGGTCGAAGGTTTAGAAGCCACTCAAGCGCTGAGGCCTGATAAGGGTGATCTTTCGAAAGACCTGTGTGAAAGTCGAGAATCTGTCGGTGGTAGCTAACGAGCGAGACCAGCCAATTCTCTCCAGGACGCCTACCCCAGGAGTCTTGATTCAGAATCCAACCGGACCAGCTAGATAGATAAGTTGCTAGCGCGCTAAGAATAAGAACAAAGGCATTTACAAATCCTTGCCAAAGCGCTCCCGATCTTGGATGACCAGATCGTGCTCTTACTTGCCAATCGAATATGAAGGTAAGTAGACCGTAGGTCGCCAGGAAGTAGGCAGCTGACCATTTCACCCCGCCTGCCATGCCCAAAGCAATCCCCATAGCAATCAGCCATGGAGAAATGGTTATGCCGAGAAATCCGGAGAGAATCCGTTTGCGCTGAGCCTCAATGGCTTTGATCAAGAAAAAGAGCGATAACAAAACAAAGAAGGTGAGAATTCCGTCAAGAATGGCAGTGCGCGCCAGAACAATTGACTGACCCTCTATCGCCAGCAGAAGACCTGCAATTGCCGAAAATAAGGGTGATTTGGTGAGCTGACGAGCAATCAGGATTATTAGCGGGATGGCCAATGTGCCAAGTAGCGCCGTGGAAAATCTCCAACTAAAGCTGCTATCTGCTCCAAAAAGATTTAGCCCGAGCCAAATAATCCACTTTCCAAGTGGTGGGTGAACGACATAGGAGGGGTCAGTTGTATAGACCTCAAGGTTCCCTGCTTCAAAGTCAGGGTTCGCATTTTCTGGCCAGACGCGCTCCGAACCATAAAGACCCAAGGTGTAAGCGTCCTTGACGTAATAGGTCTCATCAAAGACCAGTTCCGGTGGGTTTGCCAGATTCAAAAATCGCAGCAGAGCAGCTAACGCCGTGATTGCAAGCGTTGAAGCCCAAGTAAAGTGCCGGCTCAGTGATAGCCGCCCTAGCAACTTAGTTAGCTTCGAAACCACGCTTAGATGCTAGTTTGCTTGCTGTGTTGATTTTGGCCGCCACCCCAATCGGCAATCTGGCCGATGCTTCAGATCGCCTAAAGCAGGCGATTGAGAAAAGTGAACACATTGCCTGCGAGGACACCAGGAGCTTCAAGCAGCTAGCTTCAGCGCTGGGACTAAGGTTTCACGCCAGGCTCTACAGCCTGCACGATCACAATGAAAAATCTCGACTCGATGAGCTGGTTGAAATTGCCAGAGCGCATGACCTCCTGGTTGTTAGCGATGCAGGTATGCCGACCATCTCAGATCCTGGCTTCAATTTAGTTAGGAGCTGCATTGATGAGCAGATTGAGGTCAGCGTCATACCCGGAGCTTCCAGTGTCCTCGGAGCACTTGCGATATCAGGTCTACCCACAGATCGATTTGTATTTGAGGGATTCTTGCCCCGCAAGAAAGGCGAGCGAAGCTCTGTATTTCGAAGCCTAGAAAATGAAACTCGAACAATGATCTTCTTTGAGGCACCCCATCGCATCCTCGATGCCCTAACTGATGCGGCCGAAGTTTTCGGTCCAGAACACCAAGCAGTTGTTGTTAGAGAGCTGACCAAGAAGTTTGAAGAGGTTGTGCGGGGAAAGCTCTCAGAGCTAATCGACTGGGCTCAATCCGAGCCGAAAGGTGAAATGGTTCTGCTCCTTGCTGGAGCCAGCAGGGGCGAGGCTAATTACGAAGTCCTTGCCCAAAGAGCGCTGGCACTTGCACAAACGGGCATTGGTTTGAAGCAAGCTGTGGGCGAGGTAGCTAAAGAGTCGGGTGCGTCGAAGAGCGTAATTTATGAGCACGCTCTGAAGCTAAAACCCTAGGATATCGAAGTGACCAAGTCTTTCTACGTGACTACCCCCATCTTCTATGTGAATGATGCGCCTCACATTGGTCACGCCTACACCGAGGTCGCGGCCGATGTAATCACGAGGTGGCATCGTCAACGGGGAGAATCTTCTTTCCTGCTAACTGGAACCGACGAGCACGGAGAAAAGGTTCTAAGAACCGCACTGGGAAACAACTCAGACCCAAAGTCCTGGACTGACAAGCTGGTCGAATCTGCCTGGCTTCCTCTACTTGAAACCATTGACATTGACAATCAGGACTTCATCCGAACTACAGAGGCAAGACACAAAAGCGCTGTCCAGAAGTTCCTGCAGGCCCTTTATGACAAAGGTTTTATCTATCAGGGGTCCTTCAAGGGAAACTACTGCGTAGGCTGCGAAGAGTATAAGAATGACTCGGACTTGGTTACTGGCACCGGAGACTTTGCCAATCAGCAGGTGTGTGCAATCCACTCCAAGCCAGTAGAGCAGCTAAATGAAACTAATTACTTCTTTAAGCTTTCTGATTTCCAGGCTCAGCTTCTAAAGCACTATGAAGACCACCCAACATTTATCCAGCCAGAGTCGGCCAGAAATGAAGTAGTTTCTTTTGTCAGGTCAGGTCTTAGCGATCTTTCAATTTCAAGATCGAAAGAAAGATTTGACTGGGGAATCGATATTCCCTGGGACTCTTCTCACGTCACCTACGTCTGGTTCGATGCCCTTCTGAATTACATCACTGCCATCGGTTATGGCACTGATGAAAAGAAGCTCAATTCGCTTTGGCCAGCAGATGTCCAGGTCGTTGGCAAAGACATTCTTCGCTTCCACGCCGTGATATGGCCTGCGATGCTTATGGCTGGAGGTCTTGAGCCCCCAAAGCAGGTATTTGGTCACGGCTGGCTGTTGGTTGGCGGAGAGAAGATGTCAAAGTCCAAGTTGACGGGAATTGCTCCGAGTGAAATTACCGACGCCTTTGGGTCAGATGCTTTCCGCTATTACTTCTTGAAGGCGATTGGATTCGGCTCTGACGGATCGTTTTCTTGGGAAGACCTTTCGGCAAGGTATCAGGCAGAGCTTGCTAATGGTTTTGGAAATCTAGCTTCTCGAACCATTGCCATGATTCATCGCTACTTCTCAGGAGCTCTTCCAAAACCAGGTGCATACCTTGAGGCAGATTTGGTTGTTCAGAAGGTTGCCTTAGAAGCTGCGCTCTCAGCCGATCGGGCGATGGATAGGGTCATGATTCACGAAGCAATTCAAAAGACCTGGACACTGGTTGACGAACTGAACAACTACATCACCGTGCAAGAGCCGTGGGTCTTGGCAAAAGATGATGCCAATCGCGAGCGATTGGGAACCGTTCTCTATACAGCAGCCGAAGGACTTAGAGTACTCACCGTCCTGCTGGCACCAATCATGCCCAAGGCCACGGGCAAGCTCTGGAATGCTCTTGGCGCATCCCTCGGGAGTCTTGCGGATCAGCGGATTGGAAAGGCTGGCGACTGGGGTCAATTGGTTTCTGGAAGCCAGGTCAAAGAACTAGAGGCACTGTTTCCTCGCCTGGACGAAGCTAAATGAGCGAATTCATTCGCACTCGGGTTAGCTACGACGGCAATGAAACTCGCCCGAAAAACTATCCTGATCTGCCTGAGCCACTTGAGGTTGGAACCTATGACAACCACACCCATCTGGAGATAGCAGACGGAGAAACTCCTCTAAGTGTCGAAGAACACCTTTCACTGATGCGACAGGTAAACATGCTCGGTGCTGTTCAAGTTGGTGTGACTCTGGAGAGCTCCATCTGGTCTGCTCAGGTGGCGAGTGAAAATCCAATGCTCCTGGCAGCGGTTGCCTTGCACCCGAACGAAGCTCCGCTTTATGAGAGTAGAGCCGCCCTGGATGATGCGATTTCCCAAATTGCTGAACTGGCTAGGCAACCACGCGTGCGGGCAGTGGGCGAAACAGGACTTGATTTTTTTAGAACTGAGGGCGAAAAAGCCTTGGCATTGCAAATGCATTCATTTGAATCTCACATCGAGATTGCAAAAGAAAATGACATTGCTCTGCAAATACACGACCGCGAGGCACACGACGAGGTGGTTGCAACCCTCAAGCGTGTCGGATCACCCGAGAAGGTTATTCTTCACTGCTTCTCTGGAGATGTGACACTTGTTGAAATCGCCAAGAACAACGGCTGGTTTATCTCTTTTGCGGGAAACATCACTTTCAAGAAAAACCAGTATTTGCGCGATGCGCTGCTGGCAGCAGACATAAGACAGGTACTCATCGAGACAGATGCACCATTCTTAACGCCAGAGCCGTTGCGAGGAAGACCAAACGCTCCTTACCTTGTGCCGCACACTCTGCGCTACATGGCTGAGCTACTGCAGGTTGATGTGAATCGCTTGGCTGAGCAAATAAACCGAAACACTGAAAACGCCTACGGCAGTTGGTCGGAAGGCATCTAGGTGCTGGGAGCTGCTGAGATAAGACAGCTGGCCGAGAGCATCCAGCTTCGGCCAACCAAGAAGCTTGGTCAAAACTTTGTTATCGACCCCAACACAATCAGGAAGATAGTTTCGGCAGCCAATCTCAAATCGGATGATGTCGTGGTCGAGATTGGTCCGGGGCTTGGTTCTTTGACCCTTGGCATTTTGGAAGGGGTGGACCAAGTAGTAGTGGTTGAGATTGATCAGCGTCTTGCAAGTCTTTTGCCAACCACTATTGAAAAGCATGCGCCTGGCAAGAAGGTGAAGATTGTTCAGGAAGACGCGATGACAGTCTCAGTACTTCCGCTCATTCCCACTGCTTTAGTGGCGAATCTTCCCTACAACATCTCGGTCCCGGTTTTGATTCACTTCCTCGAAACTTTTCCCTCAATAAAGAAGATGCTTGTGATGGTTCAATCTGAGGTTGCGCATCGCCTAGCCGCGGATCCAGGCAGTAAAGACTATGGCTCACCATCTGCGAAGCTTGCTTGGTTTGGAAGCGCAAAACTAGCCGGCAACATCGGAAGAAATGTCTTTTGGCCAGCGCCACAGGTTGACTCGGCGCTTGTTTACTTTGAGCGCAATAGGCAAGAGCCAAATAAGGAAGTATTCAAGGTCATCGATGCCGCCTTCTCAATGAGAAGAAAAACTCTGAGACAGGCTCTAGCTAGCTGGGCTGGAAGTCCGGCCAGAGCCGAGGAAATTCTTCGAGCAGCTGGCATAGATCCCAGCTCCAGAGGCGAGCAGCTGGGCATTGAGGACTTTGTCAGGGTAGCCTCTAGCCAGTGATTTACGCATCGGCACCGGGGAAGCTAAACCTGTTTTTTGAAGTTGGCGCACTGCGCGCCGACGGCTACCATCCCGTAATCAGCATCTACCAGTCGCTTGCTATTCGACAACGAGTCGGTGTTCAGGCCAGTGACCGCTGGGAAGTTAGCACCACTGGAAATCTTCCCAAGCAGCAGCTTGATCGAGTTCCAACTGATGAGAGCAATTTGTGCGTGATTGCCGCCAAAGAGTTGGCGAAATACGTTGGAATGCAAAGTGTGCAACCGATGAAGTTCTTAACCCACAAAGAAGTTCCAGTTGCCGCTGGTCTTGCAGGGGGTAGCGCTGATGCCGCCGCATCCTTATTGGCACTAAATCAAGCCTGGAACTTAGGTTTAGATTTTCAACAGCTGACTGAAGTAGCTAGCAAGGTAGGTTCCGATGTGCCGTTTTCATTGCTCGGAGGCACTGCACTGGGACTTGACACCGGTATTCAACTTCAAAAGCTAGAGGACCTGCCTTTGCAACATGTTGTTCTTCTAGTTAGTCCGATTGGCCTGAGCACCAGGGAAGTTTTTCTAGCCTTTGATCAAATGTTTCCAACGGGCGATATCAATCAGTCGGCAGAGATGGTTGTCGCAGGCATTGGCGCAATGCATCGCCTTGGAAAAAACTCGCTTCTGAAACCTGCACTATCGCTCAGGCAAGAGCTCAAGGAGTATCAGCACCTGATTGAGGGCACTACGGGATATCTGTCTGGCTCGGGTCCGACTATCTACTTCATAACCGAGGATAAAGATCAGGCAACTGCCTGGAATCAAAAGCTTTCTAGTCTTGGTCACTTCACGATAATGACCACCACAGCGCCAACCGGAGCTTTGCTCGGGTAATGGCACACCTGCTAGGCGCGGAGTCAATTTCGCACTCCTTCCCAACCAAAACCGTTTTTGAAAACGTCACGGTTGGTATTGGAGAGGGTGATCGTATTGGAGTGGTGGGTCGAAATGGTGATGGAAAATCAACGCTTCTGAAGATACTCACCAAACAGCTGACCCCCGATTCTGGCCGCGTTACCTGGCGAGGCGGCCTGCGGGTTGGATTTCTAAAGCAGCAAGACAACTTCGATCCTCGCCTTAGCGTCGCAACCGCGGTCGTCGGGGATAGGCCTGACTATGAATGGGCCTCCGACCCAAAGGTGCGAGATGTTTTAGCGGGTCTAGTTTCTGATCTTGATTGGAATCAGTCGGTCACAACCCTCTCCGGAGGTCAGCTTCGCAGAGTCGCTTTGGCTCAGCTATTGGCCTCTGATCACGATGTGATCATGTTGGATGAGCCCACCAATCACCTTGACATCGATGGCGTTAATTGGCTTGCCCAACACCTCAAATCACGCTGGTCAAAAAATGCCGGTGGCCTGCTTGTCATCACACACGACCGCTGGTTTTTAGACGCTATCTCTAACTACACCTGGGAGGTGGTCGGAGGAAAAATTGAGCCGTTCGTTGGTGGCTATGCCGCTTACATCCAGCAGCGAACCGAGAGAGCCAGGCAACAGGCAGCAATTGAAGCTCGCCGACAAAATTTGCTTCGAAAAGAACTTGCCTGGCTTGGCAGGGGAGCACCTGCAAGAACAACTAAGCCGAAATTCAGAACGGATGCAGCACTCGAGCTAATTGGCAACGAACCACCACCAAGAGATCAGATCGAGCTGGCCAAGCTGGCCACAACGCGCCTCGGAAAGGACGTTGTCGATATTGAGGATGTCAGTTACGAAGTTGAGGGAAGAAAAATCCTTCGCAACGTCACTTTACGTCTAGGGCCTGGAGATCGAATCGGATTACTAGGTCGCAACGGTGCGGGCAAAACAACGCTTCTGCAGCTGATGACAGGTGAGCTGAGCCCAACTTCTGGAAGAGTAAAAATCGGAAAGACAGTGAAATTCGCCAAGCTATCTCAGGATGTTCGGGAGTTGGACAAGTTTGCGGATGAGCGAATTTTCACGATGATCCGTCGAGAAAAAACCAGCTTCGTGGTCGGAAAAAAGGAAATTCCAACCGGTCAGCTAGTTGAACAACTTGGCTTTGATTCCCCTGAACTGCAAACTCCCATCAAGGATCTTTCCGGGGGCCAGCGCAGAAGGTTTCAACTGCTGAGACTACTTTTCACGGAGCCAAATGTTTTGATTTTGGATGAGCCAACAAATGATCTTGACACAGACATGCTTGCTGCCATGGAAGATTTGCTCGATAACTGGCCTGGCACCCTGATTGTCGTTTCTCACGATCGCTATTTGCTTGAGAGAGTCACCGATAACCAGTACGGAATATTTCTTGATGGAACACTGCGTCATCTGCCTGGGGGAGTAGATCAATATCTTGCGCACAACAAACCTCGCGATACCGAGAAGGTCGCTGTAGTAAAGACAGATGACCTTAGCGGCGCTGAAAGGCGCAGTTTGGAAAAAGAGAGCTCGAGGCTGGAGAGGCTCATAGCCAAGCAGCAGGCAGAACTGCTTGAGCTGCAACTCAAACTTGCTCAATCCGACCCGGCCGATTATCAGAAGCTGGTTCAGCTAAGCGAAGATCAGCAGAAGCTGCAAAAAGCCATTGCTGAAAATGAGGAAAGCTGGCTTCTAGCAGCCCAGAAACTCCAGGGCTAAGGATTCTCTGGCAGACTTATCGCGGGGTTAGACCCCGGTCCGCTCTGGTGTAATGGCAGCACGGCGCCCTTTGGAGGCGTCCGGTCTAGGTTCGAATCCTAGGGGCGGAGCTGGCAGTAAATAGGAGGCACGTTGCGCCAACTGGCTGTAGTTGTTCTTGCCGCAGGCGAGGGAACTCGCATGAAGAGTTCTCTACCTAAGGTTCTTCACGAAATCGCTGGGCTTCCTCTCATTGGTCACGTCCTGGCAACCGCACACTCGCTCTCGGCTGAGCACGTTATCGCTGTCCTTAGGCATGAGAAAGAAATGATTTCGCAGTATGTAGCTCAACATTTCCCCAGCACGGTGATTGCCACCCAGGACGAAGTGCCTGGAACGGGTAGGGCAGTTGAGGCTGCTCTTAGCATGCTTCCAGCCTCCTACGACGGAGATGTTCTGGTGCTATCCGGTGATGTGCCTCTTATCGATGTCTCCAGCATTACCGAGCTAATTGAAAGACATCGCACCAGTAAGAGCATTGGAACTCTAGTTACCTGCCAGATGGAAAATCCTTTCGGTTATGGCCGAATTGTTCGTTCCAGAGGCGAGCTAGTTGGCATTGTCGAGCAGAAGGATGCAACCGAGGATCAGCGGGCTATCAGCGAGGTCAATGCTGGCGTCTACGTATTTGATTTTGCTCAACTAAAAGTAGCCTTGGCTAAAGTCACGACTCAGAATGCCTCGAAAGAGAAGTATCTAACTGACGTGATTTCTCTGATGATTGAAAAGGGGCTGGTGCAAGCCCACCAAATTTCAGACCACTGGTTAGTAGCTGGCGTAAACGACAGGGCGCAGTTGAGTGAAGTTGCCAGAGAGCTCAATTCAAGAATTGTCAAGGCCTGGCAACTGGCCGGTGTGAGCATTGATGAGCCATCTTCAACCTGGATTGATGTCACCGTTCAAATTGGGCAAGATGCCAAGATTTTGCCCTCAACCAGGCTCTTGGGAATCACAAGTATCGGAGTCGGTGCAGTTATTGGCCCGGATTCGACGCTGACCGATTGTGAAGTTGGTAGCTCGGCTGTAGTCACTCGAACCGTTGCCGAAAACGTAAAAATAGCGAGCGATACCAAGGTTGGACCGTTTTCTTACCTAAGACCTGGAACGGAATTGGCAGAGGGCGGAAAGATTGGGGCGTTCGTCGAAACCAAGAACGCCAAGATTGGCGCTGGCGCGAAGGTGCCACACCTGAGCTACGTTGGCGATGCCGAGATTGGCGAAGGCTCTAACATCGGTGCCGGAACAATCTTTGCCAACTACGACGGTGAGACTAAACACCGAACCAAGATTGGAAAGCACGTCAAAACCGGAAGCGGGAACGTCTTTGTTGCGCCGGTTTCCATCGGCGACGGGGCCTACACAGCCGCCGGTTCCACGATCCGCAAAGACGTTGAGCCGGGTGCACTGGCTAGGAATCCCATGCCGCAGGAGAATCTGGCAGACTGGGTATTGGAGAAGCGGCCAGGAAGCGAATCAGCCAAGGCCGCAAAGCGGACGGAGTAGTCATTGGCTATTGAGAAGGCCGCCAGCAAGCAGCTGGTTATTGCATCTGGAAGAGCGCACCAAGGTCTTGCTCAAGAAGTAGCAGAAATTCTGCAAACAGATCTAGTCCCAATGACCGTTTACGACTTTGCCAACGGTGAAACTTTTGTTCGTTATGAGCGCAGCGTTCGCGGAGTAGATGCCTTCATAATCCAGTCTCATCCAAATCCAGTGAATCATTGGCTAATGGAACAGCTGTTGATGGTTGATGCGATGAAGAGAGCAAGTGCCAAACGCATCACTGTCGTGGCTCCATTCTTTCCATACGCAAGACAGGACAAGAAGCACAAGGGACGTGAACCAATCTCAGCCAAGTTGGTGAACGATCTTTTCAGAGTTGCCGGTGCTACCAGACTTATGTCTGTTGATTTGCACACACCACAGATTCAAGGTTTCTTTGACGGTCCGGTGGATCACCTTTGGGCTCTACCACTTCTTGCTGACCATGTTGCCGCGACATTTGGAACAGAAAACTTGACGGTAGTTTCACCTGACTCGGGGCGCGTGAGGGTAGCTGACATCTGGGCAGACAGACTTGCGACTCCTTTGGCTATTGTGCACAAACGTCGTGACCCAGATAAGCCAAATCAAGTTCAGGTGAATGAGATTGTCGGTAAGGTTCGAGGACGCGACTGCCTGATTGTTGACGACATGATTGACACGGGCGGAACCATTTTGGCTGCGGCAAATGCCCTCAAGGAAAATGGGGCAACCAAGGTGATAGTCGCTGCCACCCACCCCGTCTTCTCGGAGCCAGCCAGAGATCGATTGAGGGACCCAGCCATCGATGCAGTTGTTGTTACTAACACTCTTCCGATTACTCCAGATAAAGAATTTGATTCGCTGACCGTCCTTTCTATTGCTCCGCTGATTGCCAAAGCAATTGCGGCTGTCTTCTATGACGATTCGGTCAACTCGCTGTTTCCAGGCCACGCCTAGAATCCTCGAGCACGCAAACTCTGCCTGAATAGCGCCCTATCTATTGGTTTGGAATCGAGCGCTCTACTTTTAGCCTACGAAATAGAGTGGCCTGGCCTCCAGTAGCAATGGGTCCGTGGTGGGGGTTGAGAGCTGATAGGTAAATCGGCTATCCTTTTCAGGTTCAGCGGCGAGGGATACCCAAGGTATTCGTTATCGACGGAGATTTCTCGCCCGTTAGTTGCGAGGAAAAAATGTCAGAGACAAAGATAAATGCCGAAGTCAGAAACAACTTTGGTAAAGGTGCTGCCCGAAAGCTAAGAGCTTCAGGAAGAACTCCAGCCGTTATTTATGGCCATGGCAATGCCACCAGACACATCCATGTTCCTGCACACCAGGTTGCCCTTGCGCTAAGAACCAAGAACGCGCTTCTTGAGCTCAACATTTCTGGCAAAGAAGAGTTGGTGCTTGTAAAGAGTGCAGCCAAGGATCCCGTTACCCAAGTAATTGAGCACATCGACCTGGTCGAGGTTCGTCGCGGTGAGAAGGTTCACGTTGAAGTTCCTGTGCACATCGTCGGTGAGGTTGTTGGTGGAGCGGTTCTGGACCTTGAGCACAAGACCGTCAAGGTTGAAGCCGAAGCAACTCACATCCCTCAGTTCATCGAGCTAAAGATTTCTAAGGACCACCCGGTTGGTCACCACTACAACGTTTCTGATCTAGACATTCCTGAGGGTGTCATCATGGAACTGCCAATGGATGAACTGGTAGCTTCGGTTGTAGAGACCAAGGCCGGAGTAGCAGATGAGCAGCCAGCAGCTGAAACCCCACAGCCAGTCGCAACCGCACAAAAGTCTGAAGAAGCTGACAAGTAATTCAACCTGGCTTGTTTTCGGTCTTGGTAACCCAGGTCCGCAGTATGAGGCTAACCGCCACAACATCGGTCAAATAGTTGTTGAGGAGCTGGCGTCCAAACACTCAGCATCCTTCAAAGCCTTTAAGTCCTTTGCAAGCGTCGCTGAGTATCGCACGCCCCATGGAGCAAAGATTGTGCTTGCTCGAAGTGCGGGCTATATGAACGAGAGCGGAAATCCTGCCCAGCAGCTACTTAACTTTTATTCTGTCGATGTCGATCACATGATTGTGATTCACGATGAGTTGGACCTCGAGTTTGGAGACGTGCGGGCTAAGTTCGACGGTGGCCATGCCGGTCACAATGGGCTTAGAGATATAAGTGAAAAGTGCGGCACTAATTATCACCGCATTCGTTTTGGCATCGGCAGACCTCCTGGTCAAATGGAAGTTGCTGATTTCGTGCTGAAGAACTTCAATTCCGAGGAGCGCTCAAAACTTCGCGAACTCGTGGATGTAGCCCTGGATAAAGTCGAGAACCTCCTTCAGTAAAACCCCTAAACTTCTGGAGTGACTATCCGCTCACTGCTTTTTGCGGCCGCAAAGGCGCGCTCGCTTCAGCATGCCCGTGAGCAAAACACCACAAAGCTTTTCGCACCCGTCAAGACGCAAGCAGTTGCCTTGGCATCAATGCTGATGAATAGAAAAGATCCCCTCCTGGTGATCACGGCTACTTCAAGGCAGGCAGAAGAGCTAGCTAATACCCTGGATGAGCTTGTCGAGAATTTAGAAGTAATCAGTTTTCCCGCCTGGGAAACCCTTCCTCATGAGCGGCTCTCCCCATCACCCGAGACTGTGGGTAAGCGAGTGGCTGCTCTTCACCAAATCCAGAAAGTCACCAAGGGAAAACTCAAACACCCAGTCGTGATTTTGGTTTCTATTAGAGCCGCCCTGCAGCCCCTTATAGCCGGAATTGTTGACTATCAGCCACTGGCAATAAAGCAGGGCAGCGAATACCTCTTACCGGAGCTGACTCTCAAGCTAATTGAGTTTGCCTACGAACGTGTTGACCTGGTTACACGCAGAGGGGAATTCTCAGTTCGAGGCGGCATCGTCGATGTTTTTCCCACCACCGCTGACTATGCAGTTCGCCTTGAATTCTTCGGAGATCTGCTTGAGGAGATGCGTCAGTTTCATGTCGCCGATCAGAGATCGTTCGATTCCCCAATTGCAGAGCTGGAGGTTTTCCCAGCCAGGGAGCTACTCATTACCCCGAGCGTTGCAGCCAAGGCAAGGGAGATGGCAGGAGAGTTTCCAAATCTAAGCGAGATGCTCGAGAAAATTTCGAATGCTATTCCCGTCTCCGGCATGGAGTCTTTGGCACCAGCCCTAGCGGACAAACTGGTTTCGTTGACCGACTACATCAAAACTTCAGAGGCAGTTTTGCTTGAGCCAGAAAAACTAAGCAGCCGTGCAGACGGCTTAGTAAAGACCAATCAGGAGTTTTTGCATGCAGCCTGGGATGTTGCGCTAAGCGGCGCAGAAGCGCCGATTGATCTCTCCGGTGGTGCATTCTTAGAGTTTTCAGAGCTCAAGGATCAACTCAGCGATGGCAGAAAAGTTGTCGAAATCTCAGCTCTGTCTGAGGAAACCAGCGTGGACCTTGGGCTTAGAGAAGTGCCAGTGTTTCCAGAGGGGGAAAGCATTGATTGGATTGCCGATCAACTCAGAGCTGGCCAGTCTGTTCTGCTAGTCGCAAGAGGTCACGGCACTGCAGAACGCCTTTTGGAGCTCGTTGCAGCTCAGTCGCTTCCGGTATCGCTGAGGGAAAGCTTCAGCGAACTGCCTAGTTCTGAAGTAACTATCACTGTCTCCAACATCGCCAGCGGGTTTGTTCTGGCGGAGGCAGGAATAGTGGTGATGACAGAGGATGAGTTCTTTGGAGTTGCTTCGAACTATGTTGCACCACGTGAGCGGAAATTGGCAAAGCGTCGCGGGGCGGCTGTTGATCCTCTAGAGCTCAAATCCGGAGATTATGTAGTACATGAAATTCACGGGGTAGGTCGGTTTAAGGAATTGGTCCAGCGGACAAACCGATCACAGGCAAGGGAGTACCTGCTGGTCGAATACGCCCCGCCAAAGCGTGGCTACCCAGCTGACACCCTTTTTGTTCCAGCCGATCAACTCGATCTGCTTTCACGCTACGTAGGTGCTGAAGCACCTGTGCTATCAAAGATGGGCGGGGCTGACTGGGCCAGAGCGAAGAGCAACGCTCGCAAGGCCGTTCGCAAAATTGCAATTGATTTAGTCAAGCTCTATGCGGCAAGAGTTAAATCCCAGGGCTATGCATTTTCTCCAGACACCGACTGGCAGCGTGAGCTGGAGGATGCCTTTGTCTTCCAAGAGACACCAGATCAGCTCACGACAATTGATGAAGTTAAACGAGACATGGAAAAGCCAATACCAATGGATCGGCTTTTAGCTGGAGACGTTGGCTACGGCAAGACCGAGGTTGCTCTTCGCGCGGCTTTCAAGGCTATTCAAGACCACAAGCAGGTGGCGATGCTGGTTCCCACAACTCTGCTGGTAAAGCAGCATTTCGATACTTTTCACTCCAGATTCTCTGGTTTTCCAATTAACTTGGCAGCACTTTCCCGCTTCCAAAGTGACTCAGAAGCAAAGAAGGTTCTGGCAGGTCTAAAGAGTGGAGCGATAGACATGGTGATTGGCACACACCGATTGTTATCCGCTGGAACTCATTTTCGGGATTTGGGCCTACTCATCATTGATGAGGAGCAAAGATTCGGGGTTGAGCACAAGGAGAAGATCAAGGACCTTAGACAAAACGTAGATGTTCTGTCGATGAGCGCAACTCCTATTCCTCGCACACTAGAAATGGCCGTGACAGGCATTCGAGAAATGTCCACACTTGCCACACCTCCGGAAGATCGGCATCCGATTCTGACCTATGTCGGTGGGTTCAATGACGCAACGGTGGCTGCTGCTATTCGAAGAGAACTGATTCGTGAAGGTCAGGTTTTCTTTATTCATAACCGGGTTGCAACGATTGACAGCACCGCAGCAAATTTGGCAAAGCTGGTTCCGGAGGCGAGGATCGCGGTTGCCCACGGACAGATGCCAGAGCATCTGCTAGAGCAAGTGGTAGTTGATTTCTGGGAGAAGAAGTTTGATGTTCTAGTCTCAACCACCATCATCGAAACCGGAATTGATATTCCCAATGCGAACACGTTGATTGTCGATAGGGCTGAGAACTTTGGCCTAAGTCAGCTTCACCAGATTCGAGGACGAGTCGGAAGATCCAGAGAGAGGGCATACGCATATTTCTTCTATGACCCGAGCAAACCTTTGGGGGAGACAGCCTTTGACAGGCTTTCAACCATTGCCACCCACAACGAGCTCGGTAGTGGAATGCAGGTGGCAATGAAGGACCTAGAGATTCGAGGGGCTGGAAACCTTCTGGGCGGAGAGCAATCGGGACACATCGCAGGCGTTGGCTTTGACCTCTACATGCGAATGATTGCCGAAGCGGTCAGCGAGTTCAGGGGACAAAAGATTGAAGCGCCGTCTGAATTGAAACTTGAGCTCCCTGTAGATGCGCGTATTCCAATCGAGTATGTCGACTCTGATCGTTTGCGACTTGAGGTCTATCACAAGTTAGCTTCGGCATCCGGTGCAACTGCCACTCAGGATCAGCTGATTGAAATCCAAGCAGAGATTGCTGATCGCTTTGGGCCCTTACCAACCTCTGTTCACAACTTGATTGAGGTGACACAGCTTCGCCAGATGGCAAATAGATTGGGGCTTCTAGAGGTAAACCTTCTGGGACTGATGGCCAGGATTCAACCGGTTGATCTGACCGATTCTGAGCTGGTTAAGCTCAGTCACACCTACCCAACGACCAAGTACCTTAAAAGCTCACATCTTTTGACTATGAGCATCCCAAAATCGCAAGCCGAGGGCACGATTCGTGACCGAGAGGTGATTGACTTTCTCAGGAAGCTCCTTGAGGAATTGCAGGTAATAGCGAATGGAAAAGCTAGAAAGTCTGATTCAGACAGCCCATCAACTTAGAGCACCGGGCGGCTGCGCCTGGGATGCTGAGCAAACACATCATTCGCTTATTCAGTATCTGCTTGAGGAAACCTTCGAGCTGATTGAAGCGATAGAGGCTGGTTCCAGAGAAGAAGTCATGGAAGAGCTCGGCGATGTTCTCTACCAGGTAATTTTCCACTCGGACCTTGCCTCCACTGGAACCCTGGGTGAACCCTTCGACATCGAAGATGTTGCGTACCTGATGGAGCAGAAGATGCGCTTTCGTCACCCTCACGTGTTTGGTAGCGAAGAGGAGCAAAACAGGTACGCTGCCGGCACAGGCGAAGAAGTAATGAAGAACTGGGATCAACACAAGAAAAGAGAGAAGCCTCTTAGGACTTCAATCATGGATGGAATTCCAGGGGACATGCCGGCACTGGCGAGAGCCAACAAGATAATTGGAAAAGCTGAAAAGGCTCAGATACTTCAGCCACTTTCATCCCCAGTGATTCCAATGAGTGATGAAAAGGAGCTTGGCCAACTCCTGCTGGCAATAGTTGCGTCCGCTCGCTCGCTCAAACTCGACCCCGAGAGAGCTCTTCGCCAAGCGGTTCGTCAGCTTGAAGATGAAATCAGAGAGCAGGAATTGGAGCAGGCGAGCGATGCTGGAATAATCGGTAGAGCAAACCTCGATTAGCTAAAGAGTTTTTCAAAGTCCTTAAAACCCTGGTCCAAAACCTCCGATGGCGTTCTTTTGTCGCCAGTTTCAGCCCACCAAATCAAAATCGCCATTGAGGCGGAAATCAGCGCAGCTGAGACAATCTTTGGGCGCAGTGTGTCGCTACTGAATTTGCTAACTGCCCTTTCAATGACCTGACGCGTCTCTTCCATTTGAGCGTGGCCCCATCCATATATTTCTGGCGAGCCCGCGA
This sequence comes from Actinomycetota bacterium, assembly GCA_039799865.1. GTDB lineage: Bacteria > Actinomycetota > Actinomycetes > Actinomycetales > Microbacteriaceae > Aquiluna. The sequence continues at coordinate 16,602 of JBDLRV010000043.1, forward strand.
TTAGTTTCAAACGCAGCCTTACCGTTTCAATCCTTTGATCAAGCGGTGCCATGGCCTGAACCCAGGATGCATGAAGGAGCTTCACGATATCTGTTTCTGGATTTTCACTGATGCGTTTTTCTAGCTCTAGGGTGAATTCGTGCATTCCACCCCAAACCACCGCGGCTTTGGATGGGAAAATTCGAAAAAGGTTAGATCTCGATATTGAGGCAGCCTCTGCCACATCGTCCATGGTGACTTTGTCGATGCCGCGCTGGGCAAATAGCCGAAGCGCAGTTAGTCCAACAGCGGCAGGGTCGGTGGTGACAGGTCTACCCCGCTTCGGGCGCTCATCGAGGGCGATGCTTGAATCTCTAATCGCGGCTTGGCGCAAAGATACTTCCCCCTAAACAGGACTAAGTCCAAGATTAGCCTTATCCGCTCAAAGCCTGAAGTGCAGGGGTTCCTATGCCAAACTGGAGCGGTGCCAGTGAATCCACCGCGCGGAATGCGTGACCTTCTTCCAGTTGAGAAGTTTCAGCGCGAGTTAGTTCTAGCTCAAATCCGCAACGTTTACTCCTCCCGCGGTTTTCAAGAGATAGAAACCCCCGCCCTAGAGGATATTGAAAAGCTGACCTCTGGTCAGGGCGGCGATAACGAAAAACTCGTCTTTCAAGTTCTAAAAAGAGGCGAGGAGCTGGAGAAAGCGAAGCAGGAAAATCTTCCACTATCTGACCTTGGCCTCAGGTTCGATCTGACAGTGCCACTTACTCGCTACTTCGCCTCTAACCACTCCAAGCTCCCCAGGGTGCTGAAGGCAATTCAGATTGGGCCAGTCTGGCGAGCCGAGAGACCTCAGAAAGGTCGGTATCGACAGTTTCTTCAATGCGATATCGATATCTTGGGAGAGGCGAGTGAGCTTGCAGAAATAGAGCTACTTAGCGCATCACTTGCAGCCCTGGATCAAATTGGAATCAAGAATGCAACGATAAGAGTCAACGATCGCAGGTTTCTCAAAAGAGAGCTGGGCAGTCTTGGAATCGAAAGCCAAGACAAAGCCCTGATTGCAATTGACAAGCTCGACAAAATCGGGGTCGAGGGAGTCACAAAGGAAATAGCTGAGAGCTATTCCGACGACGTGGCGGCTAAGGTTGCCAGCTGGCTTAAGACAGCTGCTACTGAAACGCCAGCAGAGCTTTCCTGGATGCAAAAGGTTCCACAGGCAAAGCGACTGCGATTTGATCCAACTTTGGTTCGGGGCATGGGCTACTACACGGGTGCCATTTTTGAAATTGAGCATCCTGATAGTGATTCCTCAATCGGTGGTGGCGGTAGGTATGACTCGATGGTGGGGAAGTGGTCTGGCACCGATACTCCAGCCGTGGGAATCTCACTCGGCATCGAGAGAATCCTTGACCTATTGGGTTCTGACTACTCAAACCAGAAATCTTTGGTGCTGCTTATCGATGGCGATGTCCCAGCAGCACTGGCAGCTCAGGAGAAGCTGATTGCCGAGGGCTGGAATGTGCGCATTGACCAGGTTGCCAAGAACCAAAAGGCTCAACTCGAAGAGCTCAGCCAGCAGGGTTTCACCCACTTCGCACAGCTTGCAGAGAGCGGAATTTCTCAAATCCGTCCGCTGGCATAGCCGCTAGACTTTTTACTGAAGCCAGTGCTGTTTTCACTAAATCCAAAATCAATCTAGGAGAAACTCTCTTGTCATTCATTTCTGCTGTCGGCGCTCGCGAAATTCTAGATTCCAGGGGTAACCCAACCATCGAGGTAGAGGTACTGCTTAGCGATGATTCTTTCGGTAGGGCCGCAGTGCCATCTGGCGCTTCAACCGGGGCATTTGAGGCCCACGAGTCACGTGATGGCGATAAGTCTCGCTACCTTGGCAAAGGCGTTCGCAACGCTGTTGCCGCCGTGGTTGAAAAAATTGACAACGCCCTTACCGATGTTGATGCCACGGACCAGCGCATGGTCGACACAACACTGATTGACCTTGATGGAACCGATAACAAAAAGAAGCTTGGGGCCAATGCCATTTTGGGAGTCTCTTTAGCCAGTGCTAGAGCTGCAGCGGATTCAGCAGATCTTCCTCTGTATCGCTATCTCGGCGGCTCTAACGCCCACGTTCTTCCGGTTCCGCTGATGAATATCATTAACGGTGGAGCTCACGCCGATAACGGGGTCGACATTCAGGAATTCATGATTGTTCCGCTTGGTGCAGAGACTTTCTCTGATGCTCTTCGCTGGGGAACAGAGGTCTATCACCACCTAAAGAAATTGCTTTCGGAAAAGAATCTTGCAACTGGGCTCGGTGATGAAGGCGGCTTTGCGCCGGATCTTCCAACTAATCGAGCTGCTCTTGATCTAATTTCTGAGGCCATCAAGCTGGCGGGTTACCAACTTGGAAAAGACATCGCTCTGGCACTGGATGTTGCATCCACTGAGTTCTACAGCGAATCAACTGGCAAATACACATTTGAGGGTAAGGAAAGAACTGCCCAGGAGATGATTGCCTACTATGCCGATTTGATTGCCAACTACCCGCTGGTTTCCATTGAAGATCCGCTAGCGGAGGATGACTGGGCTGGGTGGAGTGAAATCACCGCTCAGCTAGGTTCCAAGGTTCAGCTCGTTGGAGACGACCTTTATGTCACCAACCCAGCGAGATTGCAAAAGGGCATAGATCACAAGGCTGGAAATGCAATCTTGGTGAAGGTCAATCAGATTGGAACACTCACCGAAACCATGGATGCTGTTGCACTTGCCCAGCGCCACGGAATGAAGGCCATCATCTCTCACCGCAGTGGTGAGACCGAGGACACCTTTATTGCGGATTTAGCCGTGGCTACGAATGCCGGACAGATAAAGACAGGTGCACCGGCGAGAAGCGAGCGAGTAGCTAAATACAACCAGCTACTGCGAATTGAAGAGGAACTGGCAGAGGCTGCTAAGTATGCGGGACGGGACGCCTTCCCCAGGTTTGCAGCACGCTAAATCTCAGTGTTCCTAATCCTTGCCTTCTAGACTCCTAGGCATGGCACGCTCGAGCAAAAATGAACCCAAGGTGCCGGTGGCACTTAACCAGGGTCGTCTTATGCTCAAGACTCTTCGGCTTAACAGCACCTGGGTCACCGTGATTCTGATTGTCGTCGGAGGAGCGTTTGTGGTTTCTCCCGATGTTGAAGCTTTTTTAAATCAGCGCAGGCAAATTGCCGAGATGGAGCAGAGTATTGCTCTGGCCCAGGAGCAGGTTGAGCAAATGGAGGCCGAGCGTGACCGCTGGCAGGATCCCGTTTACATTCGCTCGCAAGCCAGAGATCGTCTCTACTACGTTCTTCCCGGAGAGGTTTCATATCTGGTAATGGATGCGGAGGGAATGGATTTTTCTGATACATCTGGAACTGTCGGAGCTCTACTGGCGGATCGCCGCCGGGCTGATGAGATAACCACTGAGATTTCTGCGGCTAATGACAACTGGGTCGATTCTCTTTTGGAGTCCTTCCTTCGAGCTGCCACGGATAAACCAGAGACCGAATGATTTCGCCCGAAGACTTACTTGAGGTCTCCAGGCAACTTGGTCGCGAGGCAAGAGACATCGTCGAGGTGGCTGCTCGGTGTGCATGTTCCAGACCACTGGTTGTAAAAACTCTTCCTCGCCTAGGCGATGGCACACCGTTCCCCACAATGTTTTACCTAACTCAGAAATCAGCAACGGCAGCCGTTTCAGCTCTTGAGGCTGGCGGATACATGACTGAACTTCAAGAGCTCCTTGTCCACGATGAAGCACTAGCCAAGGGCTACCAACTTGCGCATGCGAACTATCTAGCCGAGCGAGAGCAGATGGAAGATGTGGAGGAGACGCAAGGAATATCAGCGGGGGGAATGCCCACACGGGTTAAGTGTCTTCATGCGCTCGTGGCTCATTCGCTTGCTAAAGGTAAGGGCGCAAATCCGATTGGAGATCTTGCCTTAGAAAAACTCAGTTGGTCACGCGAGGTTTGCCGATGCGTTTAGCCAGTTTTCTACTAGTCCCACTCATTCTTAGTTCTGTTTCTGAGGCTGATCACTGGTGGCTCGAGGATTTTGAAGCGGTGAGAAATTTAAGCGGCGAAGGTGTTGTGATTGCCGTGATTGACACAGGCATTGATGCAAGTCACCCAGACCTTGCCGGGGTGGTAATCGGGGGAGCAGATTTTTCGGGTGCTGGGACACCGGGTGGAACGAGTCCGGTGGGGCCCAGTGGCTTTCACGCAACCATGGTTGCCTCTTTGATTGCCGGCCAGGGCCGAATCACTGGAGGTGTAATCGGCATCGCGCCTAGCGCAAAGCTGCTTTCCATATCAGTTGGCCTGGGTTTAGAAGGCGCAGACACAGATCGACAAATTGCCCAGGCTGTCAGGTGGGCGGCCGATCAGGGTGCTGATGTCATAAATCTCTCAGTGTCTAGAGCTTCTAGGAATTGGCCCGCCAGCTGGGACGAAGCATTTCTCTACGCCATGGAAAAAGACGTCGTCATTGTCGCAGCCAGTGGAAACAAACTCGATGGTGTGAGTTCGCCAACGGCTCCCGCAACTATTCCAGGAGTTATCTCTGTTACGGCCGTTGATCGCGAAGGTAATGCCTCAGCAGTTTCGGGAGCTGAAGGAATTGGAATTAGCGTTGCTGCTGCTGGAAAAGATATGGTCGGCTCTTATCCAAATCAGCAGGCTAAAAAGTGGTCAGGCTCATCAGCAGCAGCACCGATTGTCTCCGGGCTTCTGGCGCTAATGATTGAAGCGGATCCAAGTGCAAGTAGTAGCGATCTAATTGAGCGTTTGATTTCCACAGCTAAAGACCTTGGTGAAAAAGGTTACGACAAGGATTTTGGTTACGGCTTAATCTCGCCTTCATCAGCGGTGAGCTCCAGATTGAGTTCAATCGAGAATCCACTTGGGTCCCTAGCCAGCTGGATCGAGCTTTATCGACCCTCAGCACCCGTTGATCAGGCCGAGCTGCTTATTCCCCCGCAGAGTGGGCCGATAGCCTCAGAAAATCAACCCTCAGCGGTTGAGCCTGGGGCAGACCCCTGGTCGAATCCGCTACTCTATCTGTTGGTAGTTCCCCTGGCTCTGTTGCTCTCCATTGGCTTGCGCAATCGATTTGGGCGGGATGGAAAGAAAACCAGAAGGTAATTTAGATTCTCATGACGGTCGCGACCACTAAGTCAAAGACGCCTAAAGCAATACTCGAGCAAGTTGTAAACCCACCCAAACCTCAGCGAATTCTGATCATTGGCGGTGGTTATGCAGGCTTCTATGCCGCCTGGAAGCTGGAGAAGCTGCTTCGTCCAAACGAGGCGGAAGTCACCCTGGTTGACCCTCTGCCATACATGACCTATCAGCCATTTCTTCCCGAGGTAGCCGCTGGTTCCATTGAGCCTAGGCACGTGATTGTCTCTCACCGCCAGCACCTGAGAAAAACCAAGCTGGTTAGCGGTCGAATGACCAAGGTAAGCCACAAGGACAAAAAGGCCACCGTTGAGGTCGAGGGCGGAAAGCAGATCACCATTTCCTATGACCAGGTGATTATGACCGCTGGTGCAGTCACCAAGACTTTCCCAATCGATGGAATTGCAGAAAACGCAATTGGAATGAAGAACATCGAAGAAGCTGTAGAAGTTAGAAACAGACTCTTCGGAAATTTCGAGAGAGCAGCCGCACTTCCTAAGTCAAGCCCACTAAGAAAGAGGCTTCTGACTCTGGTTGTTGTAGGCGGAGGCTTTGCCGGTATCGAGGCGTTTGCGGAATTGCGTAGCACAGCAACAGCACTGCTTCGCTACTATCCAGAAATTGACTTTGATGAAGTTCGATTCCATTTGATTGAAGCTATGGGACGAATAATGCCAGAGGTTTCTGAGAAGACAGCAAAGCAGGTTGTTGAAAACCTAAACGCGCGAGCCGGCTACATTCACCTGAATACTCAGGTGGTTTCTGCAGTCGATGGTGTTGTGAAGCTTTCCAATGGCGACAAGCTCGAAACCGATATCTTGATTTGGACAGCGGGTGTGGCGGCAGCACCAGTTGCAAAGCACTGCGACTTCCCTCTAGACGGAAGACTTCGCATAACCGCGAATGCTAAGTTGCAGATTGTTGATGGGGACAAGCCGTTCAAAGGCGCCTGGACCGCTGGAGATGTTTCAGCAGTTCCAGATCTGACTGGTATGGGTGTTGGTGGCTACTGTGTTCCGAATGCTCAGCATGCGGTTCGTCAGGCAAAGCTTCTTGCTAAAAACGTAGTGTCTTCAATTCGAGGAGAAGAAATTCGCGAGTACCGCTGGAAGACCATTGGTGCGGTTGCGGGTCTTGGCATCGGGATTGGGGCGATCAAAGTTGGAAAATTTGGAATGATCGGCTTCTTCCCATGGCTTGCTCACCGCGGCTACCACGGCTTGGCTATGCCGACCTGGGAGCGCAAGATAAGGGTTATTTCCGGCTGGGTATTGAACTTCATTCTGGGACGAGACTTGGTGAGCATCGAGGGTCTAAAGTCTCCACGATTATTCTTTGAAACCTGGGCAACCAAACCTGGCAAGTAACCAGTTAGATTGGGCCCAGCAGTGCTGGGCCTTATTTATTGCCCCGATAGCCCAATGGCAGAGGCAGACGACTTAAAATCGTCACAGTGTGGGTTCGAGTCCCACTCGGGGCACCAAAGGGTGCAAACATTTCAGCAAAGCCTCAGCAAACTCAAATAGTCTGATGAGAGCTTTCTGAAGGAGCAAAATGGAAATTTTCCTGGTGTTACTGGGAATTGCCGCCCTTGTCGGTATTTATCTTTGGGTCACCTACAACGCCCTCGTTGCACTGAAGGTTCGCGTTGATGAAGCCTGGAGCGATATAACTGTCCAGCTCAAGCGTCGAGCGGACCTGATCCCAAATCTTATTGAGACCGTGCGAGGATACGCTTCGCACGAGCGTGAAGTCTTCGAGAATGTAACAAAGGCTCGAGCAGCAACGGTTTCTCCTAATGCACTCGAGCACCCAGCGGAAGCAGCTGTGGCGGAGAACATGCTGCAGGGAGCACTGAAGAGCTTGTTTGCGGTTTCCGAGGCTTACCCTCAGCTTGTTGCATCGACCAACTTCTTGGAACTGCAGCGTGAGCTAACAAACACCGAAGACAAGATTATGGCTTCCAGACGTTTTTACAACGGGGGAGTCACTGAGCTAAACACAAAGATCCAGCAGTTCCCTAACAATATTTTTGCCAAGAGACTTGGATTTACGAACCGTGAATTCTTCGAGGTTGAGAACCCAGCTGCAATTCAAGAGCCTCCGCAGGTGAAGTTCTAGGCATGTATCGAGCAATTGCTGCCAATAAACGCAACACCGTTTTAATTATTGGCCTTTTTGTTGGACTACTGACTGCCCTCGCACTCTGGTGGGGACAGGCCACGGGTAATGGATCTAGCGCGATTTTTATCGTGCTATTCGTTCTGGGCTACACGATTTTCCAGTACTACGCGTCTTCATCGATTGCAATTGCAATGAGTGGGGCGCATCAGATTGAGAAGAAAGACAATCCAAGACTTTGGAACATCGTCGAAAACCTCTCGATCACCGAGGGGCTACCGATGCCCAAGGTCTACATAATCAACGATCCGGCACCGAACGCCTTCGCGACGGGAAGAAATCCAAAGAATGCGGTGGTTGCTGCGACCACCGGGCTTCTCGAGATCATGGATGACAATGAACTTCAGGGTGTTATGGCCCACGAGCTAGGGCACGTCAAAAACTACGACATCAGAGTTTCGACAATTGTTTTCGGACTCGTGTCCGCAATCGGAATTTTGGCAGACATGGCCATTCGCATGGCCTGGTTTGGCTCTGGCGCGAGAAGCAGAGACCACGGACAGCTGGCGATTTTCCTTATCGCCATTGGAATCATTGGCTGGATTATTGCCTGGCTTATCGGTCCTCTGGTTTCAGCCGCTGTGTCTCGCCAGCGCGAGTACTTGGCTGATGCAACCGGTGTTGAGATGACTCGCTATCCGGATGGATTGGCGAGCGCCCTGCAGAAGCTTGGCGAGTATGGGCGACCAATGCGCCGAGCCAACACTGCGATGGCGCACATGTACATCAACGATCCACTGAAGCCTGGAATGGTGGAGCGTCTTTTTTCCACCCACCCCCCAATTCCCGCTCGAATCAAGCGACTTTCAGAAATATCAAGGGGCTTCTAGTCGCTAGACTTTCTCTCATTCTTTGATTGAAGGTTTGCTATGGCTCAGCAGAAATTCCCTACTCTGCAGGAATTCGAAAAAGCTGCTGCCCGTGTTGCCAGTGTGGTTTCAAAGACTCCACTGATCGAGAGCCACTGGCTTAGCGCTTTCACAGGTCAAAAGGTTTTCTTCAAGTGCGAGAACTTGCAGAGAACAGGTGCCTATAAGGTTCGAGGCGCATACAACCTAATTTCGCAGCTCACTCCGGAGGAGAAAAAGCGCGGAGTGGTCGCCGCATCTGCTGGTAACCACGCCCAGGGTGTGGCACTTGCCGCGCAGCTACTGGGCATCAAAGCAACCATTTTCATGCCTGTCGGTGCATCACTACCTAAATATCAGGCAACGGTCGGCTATGGGGCAAACGTCGTTCTAGAGGGTGCAATTTTTGACGAGACAAATTCTGCTGCCAAAGCCTTTGCCCAGAAAACTGGCGCAGTTTATGTTCCCCCTTTCGATCACCTCGACATAATTCGAGGACAAGGGACTGTTGCCCTTGAAATCTTTGAACAATTGCCTGATGTGGACAACATAATCGTTTGCCTTGGTGGAGGCGGCCTAACCGCGGGAGTTGCACTCGCAGCAAAACTAAAGGCTGCGCAGCTTGGTCGAAAAGTTAAAGTCTTTGCAATTCAGGCTGAACTAGCTGCCGCCTATCCAGCGTCTTTGAAAGCTGGCAAACCAGTAGAGGTCAAGACCTATCCGACAATTGCCGATGGAATTGCCGTTGCTAAACCAGGCAAAGTTCCATTTGAAATCGTGGCCAAGTTTGTCGACAAGGTAGTGACTGTCACAGAGGACGAGATAGCCAAGGGAATGCTGGGAGTACTCGAGAGAAGCAAACTGGTGGTTGAGGCTGGAGGCTCGGTTGGTGTTGCCGCGATATTGGCAAAGAAACTAAAGCTCAAGGGTAAGACGGCTGTGGTGCTATCGGGCGGAAACATTGACCCATTGCTCCTGCAGAGGGTCATCAGGCATGGGCTCGCAGCATCAGATCGCTACACCAACATTGCGGTGATGCTCCCGGATAGACCCGGACAGCTAGTTAGGACGGCGCAGGCGGTTGCTGATGCACACGCAAACGTCGTAGAGGTGCTTCACACTCGTCACGGCAGCGGTCTTCAAATTAGCGAAGTTGAACTTGATCTGAGCGTTGAAACCAGGGGCAAAGATCACAGAGACGAAGTTTTGGAATCTTTGCGCAAGGCGGGACTTAATCCCAAGCTACTTAGTGACTAAAGACAAAGTTTTTTAGTCCGGTGATTTCGACCGAAATCTCTTTGCCATTTGGGGCTGAGTAGCTGACCTTCTCGCCAATCTTCTTTCCCAGAATTGCTTGCCCAATTGGGGAATCTGGGCTGTAGACGGAGAAGTCACCTTCTTCCATCGCAGTTTCATACTTGGTTCCCTCAAAGATTTCGTGGCTGCCAAGAAAGAATTCATTTTCTTTGCCATTCAGCTTGCAGTGGATCATCAGTCCCTGCTTCACAATTCCATCCCCGGAATCAGCTTCGCCGATGGTTGCATTGGCAAGCATTTCCTCGAGTCGGTTGATTCTGGCCTCAATCTTGCCCTGCTCTTCTTTGGCTGCGTGGTAGCCGCCATTTTCCTTGAGGTCTCCCTCTTCTCGAGCTTCTTGAATGCGCTTGGCAATCTCATGGCGCTCAACCAAAATCAGTTGCTCAAGCTCTCCCTTTAGGCGGTCGTATGCCTCTTGGGTCAAAAGAATACTGTCGGACATGTTTTACTCTCGGGAATTGAAAAAGCTCGCTTAGCGAGCCAGAGGCAAGCTTATCGCAGTGAGCAGCTGTCAACCAGCCCCGTCACAGCCTCTTCAAATGTATTGATAGAGATTGCATGATTGGTGATCAGCTGTTCAAAAGGCCCAAAAGACTGCTCGACATAGCCAACGACAAAGAATGCATTATTTAGGGCCTCGAATCGGCAGAGTGCAACCTCACCTGGAGGCATTTGCAGCTCAAATTCCACCTTGGTCTGCCACGGGCTTTCTACATCGAAGCTGGAGGTTGTTGCCTGAATTGGTGACCAGTTGGCTAGGCCAAGCCAAACGGCTCCAGCCGCAGTGGCGATGATTGCAAGGATCGCAAAGATTCGGAACTTCAGAGCGTTGACGGGCTTGGCACCGTATCTTCGTGCCAATAGGTCGTCAGTTTTGTCGCTCACGTCAAAAGGTTATGTCATAGGTGGAATACTTGAGGTGTGAACATACTGCTGGATTTAAATTTCTGGGCTCAGATGCCAACCCCGGTTGCCGACGACACCTACAACACTCCCGGGACAATCGGCTTCATAATCACCTTTGCGGTGGCGGTGGGAGCGGTCTTTCTCTTTTTCGACATGAATCGAAGGATTAGGAGAACGAAATACCGTCAGGAGATTAGAGAGAAACTCGCCCAAGAAGAGCTCTCGAGCCCTGGCGAGAGGCCCTCTCGACCAGAGCCTCCAGCTAAGCCGCAGAGATAGAACCGGCAATAGGACTGATGCTGATCAGAAGGGCAGCAGTCCAGTGACAGAAAAAGGCAGCCACGGTAAGTGCGTGGAAGTACTCGTGGAAGCCAAAGTGTTTGGCATTTCTCTTTGGCCACTTAGCCCCATAGAAGATTGCTCCAAGTGTGTAGCAAAGACCACCGATGGCAATCAGTAGCATCATCACCCAGTTCGCATTCCAGAGTTCAACTACGTAGAAAACGGCTAGCCAACCCATCGCCAAATAGATAGGAACATAGAGCCATCTGGGAGCCCCAATCCAAAAGACTCTGAAGAATATTCCAATTAGCGCAACAATCCAAACAGTGACCAGCAGCACCGTTCCCTTATCTGCAGTAAGAGCCGAAAAAGCCATGGGCGTGTAGGTACCCGCAATGAGCAGAAATATGTTTGCATGGTCAATTCGCTTCAGTATCCGCTTCACCAGAGGTCTCCAATTGAAGCGATGGTAGAGGGCTGAATTACCAAACAGTAAAACCGAGCTGCCAAAATATATTGCGGCTGCAGTTTTGGCCATCCAACCTTCAGCCACGATCAGCAGGATGATGCCACCGACGACGACAAACGGTAGGACTCCCGCGTGGATCCATCCTCGCCAACTGGGCTTTGATTCATCCGGAGCTTTGCCAAGCTCGGAAAGTGGGAGTACGGATTCTTCGGACATGCGGTAAGCGTAGGGGAGGAGGCTGAAGTTCTGCCCAGATTACGAGGCCATGAACAGCCAATTTATCGGCGTGTTTATGTCGAGCAACCTTAAACCTCAGGCGTAGATTGAGCAAAAGCTAAACAAGGCAGGAGCGAAGGTGGCAGGCTCTACCCCTAAGTCAAAACCGAATTCAAAGAAGCAAGCGGTTCAGGAGGTGAGCGAGTCAGCGGCCAAAAGACGAGTAGAAACTACCGTCCGCACCTTCGTTCTCGATACCTCGGTCCTGCTATCCGATCCAAAAGCCCTGTTCAGATTTGCTGAGCACGAAGTGGTTCTTCCAATTGTGGTTATAAATGAGCTTGAGAAAAAGCGTAATGATCTTGAAATTGGCTACTTTGCTCGTAAGGCACTGAGATATCTAGACCAGCTCAGACAAGAACACGAGCGTCTTGATTTTCCAGTGGAGGTAGGGGACGGCGGAACTCTTCGGGTTGAACTGAATCACATTGACCCAACAATCCTGCCCACCGGTTTTCAGCTTGGCGACAACGACTCTCGAATCTTGGCGGTAGCAGCAAATCTGAACAACGAAGGTTTTGATGTCACTGTCGTTTCCAAAGATCTCCCCATGCGGGTTAAGGCATCGGCAATCGGACTGCGCGCAGAAGAGTATCTCCACGAGTTGGCCACTGACGAGTGGAGTGGAGTGGCCGACCTCCACCTTTCTGCTAATGAGATGGCAAACCTTTACGACCAAGAGGAAATCTCTCACTCTGATGCAAAAGCATTGCCAACTAACACTGGACTGATTATTCATTCTGAGCGAGGAAGTGCACTCGGTCGCGTCTCACAGCACGGCACCGTAAAGCTTGTACGCGGTGACAGAGAGGTCTTCGGTGTTCATGGAAGAAGTGCAGAGCAGCGCTTAGCAATTGATTTGCTGCTCGATCCAGAGATAGGCATTGTTTCGCTCGGCGGTAGAGCTGGTACAGGAAAGAGCGCACTGGCTTTGTGCGCAGGGCTGGAGGCAGTCCTAGAGCGCAGACAGCACAAGCGCATCATGGTTTTTAGACCTCTCTACGCAGTGGGTGGT
>JBDLRV010000044.1:0-3027 GCA_039799865.1 Actinomycetota bacterium
AAACGTCTGCGGAGACGCCCCACTCGGTCAACAAGTTCTGCGCCTCAAGTGCCCAGGGGACAGCAACGCCAGATGCAAGAATCTGAGCTTTGATTTCGCCGCTGGATTGCTTGAGAAGGTAAATGCCTTTGAGAACTCCATCAACATCCAGATTCTCGGGTTCCGCTGGCTGAAGCATCGGCTCGTTATAAACGGTGAGGTAGAACATCACGTTTGGATCTGGATGATTTCCACCGTACATGCGTTCAAAACCTGCTCGGACTATGTGAGCGATTTCATAGCCATATGCCGGGTCATAGGTGATTACTGCCGCGTTGGTGTTAGCGATGATCGGAGAGTGGCCATCGGCGTGCTGCAGGCCCTCACCCGTAAGCGTCGTTCTTCCCGCGGTAGCTCCAATCAGGAACCCTCTAACCATTTGGTCACCGGCCAGCCAGAGCGAGTCGGCTGTTCTTTGGAATCCAAACATTGAGTAGAAAACGTAGATAGGAATTATTGGCTGGCCGTGTGTGGAATATGAAGAGCCACTGGCTGTAAAGGCAGCAACCGATCCCGCCTCATTGATACCGGTGTGAAGAATCTGTCCGGTTTCACTTTCCTTATATGAAAGCAGTAGCTCTCTATCCACTGATATGTAGTGCTGACCGTGCGGGTTATAGATTTTGGAAGTTGGGAAGAAAGCATCCATTCCAAAAGTTCTTGCCTCATCTGGAATGATCAGTTGAATTCTCTGACCGGTTCCCTCAGCCTTCATCACATCCTTGAGCATCCTGACAAATGCCATTGTGGTTGCTACCTCTTGGTTGCCAGAACCTTTTCGGGCAACTTCGTACGCCTTATCTTCTGGTAGCGCGAATGAAACATATTTGCTGCGCCTTTCGGGCAAATATCCGCCCAGAGTCTTTCTTCTCTCATGCATGTACTGAATCTCTGGAGAGGAATCAGAAGGCCTAAAGTAAGGGGGCATGTATGGGTCTTGCTCAAGCTGTGAATCGCTAATCGGAACGCGCATTTCGTCGCGGAATTTCTTGAGGTCCTCAATCTTTAGCTTCTTCATCTGGTGAGTGGCATTTCTACCCTCAAAGCTCTTGCCTAGGCCATAGCCCTTGATTGTCTTAGCAATAATGACCGTTGGCTGACCCTTGTGAGAGGTAGCCGCCTTATAGGCCGCATAGATCTTGCGATAGTCGTGTCCACCTCGCTTCAGTGCCCAGATGTCGGCATCGCTCATATCGGAGACCAGCTGAAGAGTTCTCGGGTCTCTTCCAAAGAAGTTCTCCCTAACGAACTTGCCATCTTCGGTCTTATAGGTCTGGTAATCGCCGTCTGGAGTCTGGTTCATCAGCTCCACCAGTGCACCGTCGGTGTCCTTGGCCAGCAGGCTGTCCCATTCTCTACCCCAGATGACCTTGATCACATTCCAACCAGCGCCACGGAAGAAGCTCTCAAGTTCTTGAATAATCTTTCCGTTGCCACGAACAGGACCATCAAGTCTTTGCAGGTTGGCGTTTACAACAAATGTGAGGTTGTCAAGATTTTCGTTAGCGGCCAGTTGCAAAGCTCCGCGGCTTTCAACTTCATCCAGTTCTCCGTCGCCTAGAAAAGCCCAGACGTGTTGCTGTGAGGTGTCCTTGAATCCTCTTGCCATTAGGTAGCGATTGAACTGCGCTTGATAAATCGCACTGATTGGGCCAAGTCCCATTGAAACTGTTGGGAATTGCCAGAAGTCTGGCATCAGTCTTGGGTGCGGATAAGAGGGAAGTCCTCTGGTCGGACGAGATTTTTCCTGTCTGAACGAGTCCATTTCTGCTTCGCTGAGGCGTCCTTCGAGAAATGCCCGTGCGTAGGGGCCGGGGGAGGCGTGGCCCTGGATAAAAATTTGGTCAGAACCTGCTGGGTGATCGTGACCTTTGAAGAAGTGATTGAATCCGACTTCGTACAGCGAAGCACTCGATGCAAAGCTGGAGATGTGACCACCAACTGCTATGCCTGGTCGCTGCGCTCTGTGAACCATGATTGCTGCGTTCCAACGCATCCAGGCCCGATAGGTCCGCTCAATTTGTTCGTCGCCTGGGAACTGGGGCTCATCTTCTGGAGAGATGGTGTTGATGTAATCGGTGGTTGGGACCAGAGGAACATTCAGCTGCAGCTCGTGTGATCTGCGAAGCAGATTCAGCATCACCTCACGAGCTCTACCTCGGCCATGTTTCTTAGCGAGGGCGTCCAAGGACTCGAGCCATTCGGCTGTCTCCTGTGGGTCGGAATCTGGGTTTGTGACCGAGAATGCGTCCTGGTTATTGAATGACAAGCTGAGCCTCTTTTCGTGGCTGTTTACCGATTACTCATTTTGTGAGCAGGTAAAGTCTATTCAGCTGCCCCCTCTTCCGCTGACCAGGGGCAGATACCGAAAGGAAGCCGAAAATGAGCGTATCCGTAGGCGATAAAGCCCCCGAATTCACCCTTAGCAACCAGTTTGGCGAGGACTTTACCCTCAGCAGCCAAGGCAAGCCAGTTGCACTGGTTTTCTACCCGTTTTCCTTCTCCGGGCTTTGCACGGGTGAGCTATGCGAGCTGAGAGACAACATCCAAATGTTTAGGGACGCCAAGGTTGAGCTGGTAGGTATCAGTATCGACAGCAAGTACACCCAGGCGGCGTTTGCCAAATCCGAAAACTACGACTTCCAGCTCCTGGCAGATTTTTGGCCGCACGGTGAAGTCAGTCAGAAATATGGCGTCTTTCTTGAGGACAAGGGTTTTTCAACCAGGGCAACTTTTCTGATTGATGCTCAAGGAGTCATCGCTGCCAAATTTGTTACTGCGCCAGGTCAGGCCAGGGATCTGGCCAGCTATCGCAAAGCACTTGAGCTGATCTAGTCAGGCTGTAGTAGTATCTCCAGCGGGCCTTTAGCTCAGTTGGTAGAGCGCCACGCTTACACCGTGGATGTCATCGGTTCGAGCCCGGTAGGGCCCACTCGAATCTCAAGCGAATCCTTCGCTTTTCTGGTTGGCTTTACCTATGCTCCTGAG
>JBDLRV010000045.1:0-21215 GCA_039799865.1 Actinomycetota bacterium
TTCTTGTCTGCTCTGCAACATCAGAATCGGAAAGCGAAGCGACGATAGTTTCGTGACCTCCGCGCTGACCGAAGTAAGCCGCTGCTAAGTGCGCTGTGTTGACCGTGAATAGTTTGCGCTCGAGATAGGGCTCGAGGTTTAGAACCTGAATTGTGCCGGGTAGATCTATTGGCTGGTCGAGCTTTGAGATATCAATTACCCACTCGCTGAATTCCTCTACCGAAACATCGATTGAGTGCTCAGCGTGCTGTAGGGGAACAATCCTGTCGACGGCGGTATTGCAAAACACTGCTCTTTTTAGAACTTTGTCTTTTTTCTGAATTGCCGAAAACAAAATGTCTGAGGCGTTGATGGCGTTTTCACAGGCCATCACCACAGCTTTTCTATCGCTGCTCCGAGCTAGTATCCCCGCTTCAATGATTGGTGCGATGTGGCTCAGCGTCGCAACACCGACAGATGCGGTTATAAGCTCAGCATCTGCGATAGCGCGAATCAGCTCATCCCGATCATGAGCTGAGTGAAGTGCGGTGAAATTATCAAAGACGGTTTGACGGCCCTGATCGCCGAGCTCAGTCAGCTGATACCTGCCGCTGGATCTAAGAGCTGACACAAGCTCGTCGTTTATGTCCGCGAATACGACAAAGTAGCCGGCTTCCTGCAGCATCGAGCCAATCAGTCCCCGGCCGATGTTGCCAGCACCAAAGTGCACGGCCACCTTGTTAGAAGACATAAGCCCTACGACCCCGTCCTTCCTAAAAGCTCCAACACCTGATCTACATCACCGGCATTCAAAAGTGATTGCCTGTGAGTATCCTCCTGCACCAACTCTGCAAAGTTGCCCAGAATCTCGACGTGGCCATCGCCACGAGAAGCTATGCCTAGCACTGCCTTGACCATCTCATCGCCCCAGGCAATTTCATTTCTTAGTCTTAGAAAGACCAGTTGATCAAACTTTACGTATTTTCTGGAATCATCTGTTCCGTGTGGGATGGCGAAGCCCAAACCGATTGCGGAGGAGAAAGCATTCTCCCTCTCCCACATCGCGCTGGCGTATTGCGGCTCAATAGCACCAAGCTCGATGAGCAGCTGCCCACAGATGCTTACGGCCTCCTCGGATGAGGAGGCCGCAGCATCTAGGAGAATCCCGGCCCTTTGAATCAGATTAGTCATCGCTGATTTGGCTACCCTGCTGTATCTCAGATACCAGCTGAGCAATCCTCAAATCACCAAGGAACATGTCAAAGACAATCACTGGTGAATTTGGCACGGCTTGTTTAGCTCGTGCTGACAATCCGCGATGGCAGAGCACCAGATCATGCTCGGTCTCTGCCAATTGATTCACGGGGGAATGAGTAACCGTAACGCCTCTGTCCTTAAGCTGCTTGGCCAGCATCTTGGCGACCATTACGGAAGATCCCATTCCAGCCTCGCAAGCAACAACAATTTGCTTGACGTCGGCTCCCGATATGCTCGCCATGGTTACTCCGCACCGCCGGTCTTCATAGCCTGGCTCTTAGCCTTTGCGGCTTCGAGGTCATCGTCTCCAGCCTTGGTGGCCTTGAGGATGACAAATGCTACGAGGAATGAAACGGTGGCCGAAAGGAGGATACCGAGGAGCACACCAAAGTGGTTACCAGGAGGGGTTACCGCTAGGTAAGCGAAGATTGATCCAGGTGATGGTGTTGCCACCAGACCTACGCCAGTCACCAGGAAGGTTGCAACTCCAGTTGCACCACCAGCGATAGCGGCTAGGACCAAAATTGGACGAAGCAGTACGTATGGGAAGTAGATCTCGTGAATTCCACCAAGGAAGTGGATCACGATTGCACCAGGTGCACTTCCGCGAAGAACTGAGTTTCCTGCCAGCCAGAATGCAACCAGAATTCCAAGTCCTGGACCTGGGTTGGTTTCTAGCATGAACATGATTGACTTGCCCATCTCTTCTGCCTGAACAACACCGATTGGTGCAAGTACACCGTGGTTAATTGCGTTGTTTAGGAACAGAATCTTGGCTGGTTCCACCAGTATCGATGCCAGTGGCAGAAGGCCTGTGTCAATAAGTGTCTTGACACCTGCTCCCAGCACGTCTGACAGAGCGTTAACTGTTGGACCAATTCCCAAGAATCCGAGAATGGCCATCAGTAGACCTGCGATACCAAGGGAGAAGTTTCCAATTAGCATCTCAAATCCTGGAGGAGTAATTGGGTCCAATACCGCGTCAATGCGCTTTAGAACCCATGCTGCCAATGGACCAATAATCATCGCACCGAGGAACATTGGAATTGAGGTTCCAACAATCACACCGACTGTTGCAACGGCACCAATTACCGCTCCACGCTGACCGTGCACCAATCGTCCACCGGTGTAACCGATGAGGATTGGCAGCAGGTTGATAATCATTGGGCCGACCATTGCAGCAAGTTGCTCGTTAGGCAGCCAGCCGGTTGGAATGAACAAAGCAGTCAGAAGACCCCAGGCGATAAACGCACCGATATTTGGGATCACCATTCCTGCCAGGTTTCCACCCAGCTTCTGTACCGCAGCACGCCAGCCGGTGTGGCCGCCTGTGCCCGCGGGGATAAAATTAGCCATGGGTACTACCTTCCTATTAGGGGGTTGTATTCAGTGGGCGATGTTGCCATCGGGAACGAAATTAGGAACCGCCCCTTTGGTGACATCGCCCATTTTCCATCGATTTCGGCAAAGAACCGATGAAACCTATTACGCAAGAGCAACTTCAACTCCTGCACTACTAAATGCCTCAATAAAATCTGGATCCGCATCAACGTTGGTTACCACTCGATCAAAATCCCTAAGGTCTGCAAATCTTGCCGGGTAGATTGGGCCAAACTTTGCACTGTCTGCCAGCAGAATTCGCTCTGCACTTCTAGCCATCATGGTTTTCTTAACGAGTGCTTCATCAATGTCATACGCGGTTGCACCCGCATCGAGTCCGACGCCGTTTACACCGAGAAAGCTAACAACGGCATTGAAGTCCATTAGGTCAGCCACCGTCTTAGCGCCAACAGCAGTGAGCGTCGCCGGGCGAATTCTTCCGCCAAGCATGTTCACCTGAGTTGAACTGTCTGCCAGCTTGGAAGCGAGTGTGATGTTGTTGGTAACAACAGTCAGCTTTGGTTTATCTCTCAGGTGCTTGGCTAGGCACTCCGTGGTGGTGCCACCATCGACAAAGATGCAGCCCTCGTCTGGGATGTAAGCAGCAGCTACATCTGCAACTGCTTGCTTCTGTTCGGGATTGCGGTTATACCGTTCAGGGATTGTGTACTCGTGAGCAAATCTTTCGAGAGCAATAGCTCCCCCGTGCACTCTTCTAAGAGCACCGCGTCTTTGCAGGACGTCCAGATCTCTTCTGACGGTTTCAACAGCTACGTCCAGACGGGTTGCCGCCAAATTGGCATCTAGGCGGCCGTCTTCCCGCGTCCACTCAATGAGTTTGAGTCGTCTTTCTTCCGCCAGCACCCTGAAAAGTCTCCGAAATTGTCCGTTTTACCGTATTTCCGAAGAAGGTAGCAGTATTTTTCTGAGAAACCGATGAATTCGGGCAAAAACCCACAATTTCAGATAACTTTTTTATAACTGACGCTCTCGAATTACCTGATCCTGCACCAGGCGCCACCACAGGTAGAAGGCCGCAAAGACAAAGAAGAGCCATTCCACGGCATAAAAAGCGGTCAGCCAATTGATTTCCACCTGCTGGGACCTGATGCCAATCTCTATCTTTTCTAGGTCCGTGGGGATGCCCGACTGGACAATCAGATAGATCGGATAGCTGGGGGTGGGCTCATCAAAGTAGAGGTTGACGAGCTGCCCCAGGGCAACGCTTCCCAGATAGGTCTCCCCCTGCCTGACTGGGTCACTTGGTTCGACAAAGCCGGTTACCTCGAATTCGCCGCTTGGAACTTCAAAGCTCTGAAGCTGCTTCGGGTCTTCGCTAAAGGCCAGAGCGAGAGTAAGGCTTGCTCCGTTTTCTAAAACTTTGGAATTAGCAATCAACCAGTAGCCACGGACCTGGTTGTCGCCTCGAAGCTGAAGCCTGTTTTCAACGATGTTTACGTTTTCAGTATCAAGCTCGACCTTAACGGTTGCTAACCGGTCATACGAATTTGGGAAAACTTCACCAGGGATAGCAAACTCAGAAAGACTCTGCGGCTTTTGCTCTTCTTCAGAAAGACCTACGACAGTGAATGTTCTGCTCAGCTGCCATTGCATCAATCCTGCAAAAACTCCAGCGACAATCAAAGTCAGTAGCAATACAGCTATCCACTTGGGACGTCTAGCGACTTGAAAGAAAGTTGGCTGCATCTAGCGATAAGAGTTAACAACGACATCGACCTTTTGGAATTCCTTCAGGTCTGAGTAACCGGTAGTTGCCATTGAGCGCTTGAGTGCTCCGATTAGATTTGCGGTTCCGCTTGCTACATCTGCAGGTCCAAGCAGAATGCTCTTCAGTGGCCCATCCGATCCAACCCAAACTCTTTGTCCACGGGGAAGTTTTGCATTCACTGCTTCTGATCCCCAGTGCCAGCCTCTGCCAGGAGCCTCTGCGGCTCTAGCCAAGACTGTTCCAAGCATCACTGCATCTGCACCGCAGGCAATCGCCTTGACGATATCTCCACTGGTTCCAAGTCCACCATCCGCAATCACGTGAACATAGCGACCACCGGATTCATCCAAGTAATCGCGCCGAGCTGCCGCAACATCAGAAACGGCAGTTGCCATGGGGGCATGAATACCCAGCACCTTGCGGGTTGCGCTTGCAGCACCACCACCAAATCCCACCAGCACGCCAGCGGCTCCAGTTCTCATTAGGTGCAGTGCGGCTGTGTAGGTGGCAGCTCCTCCGACGATTACCGGAACATCCAGCTTGTAGATGAATTCCTTTAGGTTTAGCGGTTCAACCTGCTTGGACACATGCTCTGCGGAAACGGTGTTTCCACGAATGACGAACATGTCAACACCGGCCTTAAGTACAACCGATGAGAACTCTGCTGTGCGCTGTGGCGAGAGAGCTCCCGCCACCGTGACACCTGCGTCTCTGATCTGCTTCAGTCTCGCAGTGATGAGCTCTGGTTGAATTGGCTTTGAATAGATTCTTTGCAACACGCTCGTTGCATCCTCATCCTTGGCATTGGCAATTTCGTTTAGCTGCTGAGTTGGATTCTCATACCTGGTCCAAAGTCCCTCAAGATCAAGAACCCCAAGGCCTCCGAGTTTGCCAAGCTCAATCGCAGTGTCAGGTGACATGGCGGAGTCGGCAGGAGCGGCAACTACCGGAAGTGAAAAACGAAATGCATCGATGCCCCAGTTGGTCGAGACATCTTCTGGGTCTCTGGTGCGCCTAGTCGGGATTACAGCAATGTCATCAAAGGCATAGGCCCTGCGGGCAGTCTTCGACTTACCTATTTCAACATCGGTCATTTAGGACTCCTTAGCGAGTGCCGTAGTTGGGAGCTTCAATGGTCATTTGGATATCGTGCGGGTGTGACTCTCGAAGCCCCGCTGCTGTTATCCGGACAAATTTGCCTTTTTCTTTGAGCTCAGAAATGCTTCCCGCTCCGACATATCCCATCGAAGCTCTCAGTCCGCCAATCAGCTGGTGGACAACCGAAGCTACCGTTCCTCTGTATGGAACCTTTCCTTCAACGCCCTCTGGAACGAGCTTGTCTTCCCTGAGAACATCGTCTTGGAAATAGCGGTCTTTGGAATAGGAGCGTGCCTGCATTGCACCGAGAGATCCCATACCTCTATATGTCTTGTACTGCTTACCACCGACATAAGTAATGTCTCCCGGGGCCTCGTCGGTTCCTGCTAAAAGAGATCCGAGCATCACTGAGCTAGCGCCTGCCACCAGTGCCTTTGGAATATCTCCTGAATACTGCAGTCCGCCGTCGGCAATGACTGGAATGCCAGCTGCCTTGGCCGCCATGGATGCAAGATAAACCGCTGTAACCTGTGGCACACCAACACCTGCAACTACTCGGGTTGTGCAGATAGATCCTGGTCCAACTCCAACCTTTATGCCGTCTGCTCCGGCATCGATGATTGCCTGAGCCCCCTCGCGAGTTGCGATGTTTCCACCAACTATGTCGGTGTTCTTGGCAAACGGTTCGCTCTTTAGTTTCTTAATCATTTCCAAAACCGCAGTGTTGTGTCCGTGTGCAGTGTCAACCACAAGCAGATCTGCTCCTGCTTCAACCAGGGCCATTGCTCTCTCCCAAGCATCACTTCCAACACCAACGGCTGCTCCGACCAGAAGCCTTCCCGCGCCATCCTTGGCTGCATTGGGATACTTTTCGCTCTTATCAAAATCTTTTACGGTGATTAGTCCACGCAGTCTGCCGCCGTCATCAACCAGTGGAAGTTTTTCAATTCTGTGCTGGGCAAGCAGTGCCATTGCCTCGTCTGGATTGATTCCAACCTTTCCAACAATCAAAGGCATCGAGGTCATTACGTCTTTGACCAAGGTTGTGGTTCTTTGAACTTCTAAAACAAATCTCATGTCCCGGTTCGTGACTATTCCGACCAGCTTGCCCTCATCGTCAATCACGGGAAGACCCGAGACTCGGTACTTACCGCAGAGGTCATCAACCTCCTGGATGGTGGCGTAGGGGGAAGTGGTAACCGGGTGAGAAACCATGCCTGCTTCACTGCGCTTAACCAGATCCACCTGGCTGGCCTGCTCTTCGATGGAGAGGTTTCGGTGGATGATTCCTAGCCCTCCCTGGCGGGCCATAGCGATAGCCATTCTGGCCTCGGTCACGGTGTCCATGGCCGATGAGATCAGGGGGATGTTGATGCTGATGTGGCGGCTTAGGCGGGTGGCGGTATTTACCCCAGAAGGCAGGACATCTGACTGCCCTGGCAGCAGCAGGACGTCATCATAGGTGAGCCCAACTAGGGAAAATGGGTCCGATTGCTCCACTTAGGCCTCGCTTTTGGGGGATTCCGAACCTCCATCCTACCCAGAGCGCTCGCACCTGGGCAGGGTCAGTTTGGCCTTATATCGGAGATACGGAGGCGCTATGCGCTGTTAGAGTTTTCTAATCCCCGAGGTGGGGAGGGCGAAGCTGCCCGAAAGAGTATGGAGCATTAAGTGAAATTCCTCTCTTCAGCACAACAGCGGTTTTCCCGCACCTTAGCAATTAGCTTTCTTGCACTGATTGCTGCCCTTGGTGTATCAATCCCAGCGAGCGCCGACAGTGTCGGCGAAGAATACTCCGCAGCAATTCTGGGAAACGTTCGAATTGATGGAGAGCCAGTTCAAGGCGTAAGAATCGTCGTTGAAGGAAATGGCTACACAGCCGAGACTGTCACCGATGAAAAAGGCCGCTGGCTTATCGGAGTTCCCGAAACCGGAAAATATAACGTCACCCTGGACGAGTCAACACTTCCCGAGGGAATTGCGGTTTTGGAAGGTGGGGCAACCCAAGAGGTTGAGTTTGGTCGAACCGATCGCGTCACAAAGAACTTCTTTATTGGTGAGGGTGTTCGAAACACCACCTCCCTGTTTGACCAAATAGTTGCCCGAGTTATATATGGAATCAACTTTGGACTGATGCTAGGTCTTGCTGCCGTTGGACTCTCACTGGTCTATGGAACAACCGGACTTTCAAACTTTGCTCACGGTGAAATGGTGACCTTCGGGGCCGTGTTCGCACTGTTATTTGCTGTGATTCTGCAGTGGCCACTCTGGCTGGCTATTCCGCTGGCGGTAACTATTTCAGCTGGAACCGGTTGGCTGATGGACGTGGGGCTGTGGCGACCGGTTAGAAAACGTGGTCTTGGAATAGTCCAGCTCATGATTGTTTCGATTGGACTTTCACTGGCTCTTCGCTACATCATCCAGTTCTTTGTTGGTGGAGGAACCGAGCAGCTTCCCGGATTTGATGCTCCAAAGATTGCACTGTTTGGAGCAGTCTCGCTGAGTGCAACGGACCTGATGTCAATGGGACTTTCGATTGTCGTGATTGGTGGCTTTGCATTCTGGCTACTAAAGACCAAGACCGGTAAGGCAACCAGAGCCATTTCCGATAATCCAGATCTGGCTGCTGCCTCTGGAATCGATGTTGATGGTGTGATCAGAATTGTTTGGGTCATGGCTGCTGCAATGGCAGGACTGGCCGGAGTGCTGTGGGCATACTTCAGACCCGGAATCAAGTGGGACATGGGAACCCAGATTCTGCTTTTGATATTTGCCGCCGTGGTTCTAGGTGGTTTGGGTACTGCATTCGGAGCGCTTGTAGGTGCACTGGTGGTGGGAATCCTGATTGAGACCTCGAGCCTTCTGATTCCTGCGGACCTGAAGTACGTGGGTGCGCTGGTGATTTTGATTTTGGTGCTGCTAGTAAGACCGCAGGGCTTGCTAGGTAAAAAGCAGAGAGTTGGTTAGGAGGAAACTATGGACTGGGGATCGATTCTCAATAACACCCTTCAGGGTTTGCTAACACCGACCACCCTCGCCTTTTCGCTGGCAGCACTTGGACTTGCAATGCACTTTGGTTTCGCAGGTCTACTGAACTTCGGTATCGCTGGATTCATGGCTATCGGTGGTTACGGTTATGCAATTTCGGTTCTAACCTTTGGGCTCCCCTGGTGGGCAGGCATGCTGGTTGGAATAGTTGGAGCAATCATTTTTGCTCTGATTCTGGGTATTCCGACTCTGAGGTTGCGCGGCGATTATCTTGCCATCGTGACTATTGCTGCCGCCGAGATTGCAAGGCTTCTTTTCTTGACCACAGCATTCACTGATGTCACGGGCTCTGCTGATGGTCTATTTGGATTCAACACCAGAGAAGACGGATCTGGTTTCCAAAATGCCAACCCGATTCCCTCTGGATCCTATGGTTTTGGCCCATGGACCTACAACGAGCAAACCCTTTGGGTTTTGATATTTGGAATAGCTGTCTTGGTCTTTGCAGTCTTCCTGCTCTGGGGACTGATGCGCTCGCCTTGGGGCAGGGTCATTAAGGGCATCCGCGAAGATGAGGATGCTGTTCGTGCACTGGGCAAGAATGTCTTCGCCTACAAAATGCAAGCCCTGGTAATCGGTGGTGTCTTCGGTGCTATGGGTGGAATTGTTTACGCAGCCTTTGCCAACGTCTCCCCCGGTGTCTTCGTAACCTCGCTCACATTCTTCATTTGGACATCGCTACTGCTTGGTGGTGCTGCAACCATATTCGGACCCGTCATCGGCTCAATCATCTTCTGGGCACTGCAGGCATTCCTCGCAAACTTCCTCTCCGAAGTTTCAATTTCAGGAATCTTGCCAGTGACCACTACTCAAGCTTCAACCCTTCGATTCGTGCTGGTGGGAGTCGGTCTGATGCTGCTGGTGATCTACAGACCCCAGGGAATCTTCGGAGACAAGAGGGAGCTGACCTTTGTTAAGTAACGAACCTCAGAAATCAACTGGTCTTCACATCGGAGAGGCAGCCCCGGGCTGCAAGAAGAAAGACCCAATCCTGGTAGCTGACCAAGTCAAGAAAACCTTTGGTGGTCTAACGGCTGTCGATGTCGAGCACCTGGAGATTCCGAAGAATGCGATCACGGCTCTGATTGGTCCCAATGGAGCTGGAAAGACAACTCTTTTCAACCTGCTGACTGGTTTTGATAATCCAGACACCGGAACCTGGACCCTGATGGGTAACTCGCTATCGGGAGTGCCCTCTTTCAAGGTTGCCAAGATGGGCCAGGTTAGAACCTTCCAGCTGACCAAGGCACTGGGACTTCTCACAGTTTTGGAAAACATGAAACTGGGAGCAAAGGACCAAAAGGGAGAAAGCCTACTCAGTGCCCTGCTTCCAGGGCTGTGGAGAAAGCAGGATAAAGAGATTGAGCAGAAGGCTTTAGAACTTCTGACTCGATTCAAGCTGGACACCAAGAAGAGTGATTTCGCCGCTTCACTTTCGGGTGGTCAGAGAAAGCTTCTGGAGATGGCCAGAGCCCTGATGACCGATCCGGTGCTAGTGATGCTCGATGAGCCAATGGCTGGCGTAAACCCCGCACTAACCCAGTCGCTTCTAGATCACGTACTAAATCTGAAAAAAGAAGGCATGACTGTACTTTTCGTCGAGCACGACATGCACATGGTTCGCCACATCGCCGACTGGGTGGTCGTAATGGCCGAAGGAAAGATTGTTGCTGAAGGCCCACCAGACACTGTGATGAAGGAAAAGGCAGTAATCGACGCCTACCTGGGAGCCCACCAAGAAACTGACCTTGGCGAAGTTACCGGTCGAATCAAGATTGTTTCAGAAGGAGACCAGAAGTGAGCGAGCGTGTAGTCGAGGTCAAGAACCTCGTCGCCGGATACCTTCCTGGTGTAAACATCCTCAATGGCGTGAACTTCTATGCCGACAAGGGTGAGCTAATCGGAATCATTGGCCCCAATGGTGCCGGTAAGTCAACTCTGCTGAAAGCAATCTTTGGCCTGGTAAAAGTTCGCGAGGGTTCAATAACTCTCAATGGTGAGAGCATTGTTGGCCTCAAGGCAAACAAGCTGGTTACCAAAGGTGTTGGTTTTATCCCACAGACAAACAATGTCTTTCCCTCACTCACGATTGAGGAAAACCTGCAGATGGGTCTTTACCAAAACCCATCCGCCTACGACTCCAGACTCCAGTTTGTGGTCTCGATTTTCCCAGAGCTATCGAAGCGACTGAAGCAGCGTGCCGGATCTTTATCCGGTGGTGAGCGTCAGATGGTGGCGATGAGCCGAGCTCTAATGATGGACCCAGCAGTATTGCTACTAGACGAACCATCGGCTGGACTTAGTCCTGTGAGACAAGACGAAGCCTTCCTCAGGGTCAGCGAAATCAACAAGGCAGGTGTGACCTGCATCATGGTTGAGCAAAACGCCAGAAGGTGTCTTCAGATTTCAGATCGCGGATATGTCCTAGACCAGGGCAAGGACGCGGTAGTTGGTAAGGGAAGAGAGCTACTGAATGACCCACAGGTCATCGGCCTCTACCTCGGAACTTTAGGTGCCTAAACCCCGTCACCTAATTGTCGGCATAAAAAGAAATCCCCCCGATTGCTCGGGGGGATTTCTCTTACTGCTAGTTCTTAGCCACGAATGGTGACTGGAACGTTGTTTGCATCGAACTGCTGAATCAGGATGTTACCGTCAGTTGGGTCTCCGACCTCGTTGAAGGTTACATTGCCGGAAGGACCGTCATAGTCTGCGGTTCCGCCGCCATTGATGATGTCAGCACACTCTGCGAAGGTTGTGCACTTGGTGCCGCCGCCCTCACCACCGGAAACTTCCCGGAGCTTCATGGACATGTTGGCACCCTGGGCGCTACGAGCCTCTAGAGCAGCTAGTGCAAGCAGAACAACTGCGTCGTAAGACTCAGGTCCGTATGCGTTTAGCTCCAGAGCCGCGTTACCGCGAGCAACCCAGGCGTCGTTCATACGAGTGATGAAGTCGCCGATCTTGCTCTCGTTTACACCTGGGTAGGTACCCTTGGCACCCTCAAGAGCGCCTGCAGCAAATACCTCAGAGTAGTTGGTTAGGTTTCCGTCTACGAAGTAGAGGTTCTCACCTGGGAACTGGCTAATCAGCTCTGGAACGATTGTCTTAACCTCATCGAAGGTGATCAGAACGATAGCGTCTGGATCTCCTGCAAGAGCTTCAGCAATCTGGCTGGTGAAGTTAGTGTCACCTGTGTTGTAGGTAGGTGCAGCTAGTACTTCACCACCGGCAGCCTCGAAGGCCTCAGTTACGAACTGAGCTAGACCGGTTCCGTAGGAGTCGTTCAGAACGATCATGGAGATCTTCTGGTGTCCATCCTCGGCGATTAGGTTTCCAAGAACCTCACCCTGAAGAACGTCCGATGGAGCGGTACGGAAGTACAGTCCACGGTCTTCATAGGCTGATAGTGCAGCGGAAGTGTTAGCTGGTGAGAACTGAATCACACACTCTGCGATAACACGGTCGATGAACTGTAGCGAGGTTCCGGAAGAAGCGGCACCAACGATTGCCTGTACGCCTGCGTTAAGCAGACGAGGAATCTCGGTGTCGTAGGCCTTGTTGTCGGTGTCACCCGAGTCACCAGGGGTGAACTCAATGGTGATTCCCTTGCCAGCAGCGTTGATCTCGTCAACGGCTAGGTACACACCAGCTTCTTCTGGTGGGCCAAGGAATGCGAGGTTTCCAGTCAGAGGTAGAGCGGTACCTAGCTTTAGAGTTAGGTCGCCTTCCTCCTGTGGAGCCAGCTCGCAACCACCTGGGGTGGTTGTTACTTCAGCAGCATCAGTCTCTGCTGGGGTCTCTTCAGCTGCAGCGCAGCCGGTGAGGGTTACAGCAAGCACGCTGGCTGCTGCAAGCACCTTCACGAAAGGTGACCCGGTTTCCAATACGGTCATTGTTTCTCCTTGCAATTGCAATTTGTAAGTGCGAATGCGGGCTGGAGGGCCCGCATTGCTAGGTAAAGCATAATTAGGGCTGTTTGTAATCCCCAGGAAACATTGGCTCAGGGGCTGGTCCTAACCTTCCAGTAGAGGTAGAAATAGCCATATTCAGGGCCTTAATCTGCGAATTCCTTACATAAAGCAAATTTTCACTACGAATTCCGTAGGCAAAAATGTGCTTTTGCAACTAAATAACAATTAGATTTCTAAATTAACTTTGCTCAACAATCGGCAAATCCGGGCGTTTTCGCTTCAGGGCATCAACGGTCAGGATCGCCAGGGACACCCAGACCAGGGCGAACCCAATCCACCTGACAGTCGGCATCGGCTCACCAAAGACAAAGAAACCAATCGAGAACTGAATGGTTGGGGTGAGGTATTGGATGAAGCCAATCGTGGACAGCGGCACCCTTGACGCTGCAGCCCCAAAGAGAATTAGCGGAATGGCTGTCAGGATTCCAAATCCAACAAGGATTGAGGTTTCCACGAAACCACTGAAAAGCATTATTTGAGCAGACTGGCTAACAAGCCAGAGCTGAACCAGGGCAACAGGCACTACCAGTCCCGACTCAATTGTGAAGCTCTGAAGAGCGGGAATCTTTTTACCAACCCTGTTTTTCGCAAGTGAATATATTCCAAAACTCACGGCTAGCGCAATTGCAATAAAGGGCAGTCTGCCGTAGTCCAAGGTCAAAACAATTACCGCGAAAACGCCCGTGCCAAGCGCCACCCACTGCATTGGTCGAAGCTTTTCTTTCAGTAGCAGCACGGCAAATAAAACAGTTACTAGTGGGTTTATGAAATATCCGAGAGAGCTTTCAATAACATTCCCGGTTGCAACAGCAACCACATACACGACCCAGTTGATGTAAATCATTAGTGACGCAACAGCAACCCACTTCAGTCGCTGCACAGACTTTACGATTTGAAGTATTTCTTTCCAGCCGCCAACAATGCTTACCAAAAGCGCAGCAAAAATAAAACCAAAAACAACTCGCCAAACAACGACTTCAAATGGATCAGCAAAAGAAGCTGCAGCAATTATTAGTGGAAACGATCCCCAGATCAGATATGCAGATAGACCGTAGAGCAAACCAACCGATGACTCGGATTTTCGCTTCACCGCAGTAGCTTAGGAGAAAAAGAAACGGCCCGGGTTTTCCCGGGCCGAATCAAAAGTTGTTGTTAGCGCTCGATGATTGCTAGCACATCGCGAGCAGACAGAACCAGATACTCGTGACCGTCATACTTCAGCTCGGTGCCGCCATACTTCGAGAAGACAACGCGATCGCCAACCTTCACGTCCATCGGGATGCGGTCTCCTTCTTCGCTAAAGCGACCAGGGCCTACGGCAACGACCTCGGCCTCCTGTGGCTTCTCCTTAGCGGTGTCCGGAATGACAAGACCAGAGGCAGTTACCTGCTCGGCCTCAACTGGGCGAACGACAATTCGATCTTCGAGTGGCTTGATAGAAACCGACACTTTGACCTCTTCTTTACTCAAGATTGGGGTTTAGCAGACTCAATTGTTGAGTGCTAAGAAAACTTTAGGGGGAAATTAGCACTCAGTCAAGGCGAGTGCTAGGTTTCGAACACCCCTGAAATTGGTGGGGCGCCGCTGCCCTGGATATTTCAACAAAGTAGCGGCGCCCGAAAAAGCACTGATCTAGGCCCTTGGGCTAGGTGGCTCTCCTAGCTCTGGCTAACGGTCTCTATAAAAACCGTCGAATCCCATGTGGGAATCTTTCCACTCCCACCCATCCGGCTGGAGTCCGAATAGGTCAGAGAAGACTAGTGCAGTTGTAAAAACCCCAGAGATGACCAAAATAATCCCAAAAAATAGGCCGATGTAGCCAAGAACCAGGCCGATTATGGCCAGGGAGCGCCCACTCTGGCCAGAAGTCTTGACCTGCGCTAGGGCAATGTGGCCGGTAATGATGGCCATTAGGGAAGCGACGCCCGAAAGGGCCGAAGCCAGCGAAACCACTGCCAGGGTGTTGAGGGTTGTGAAGTCGAATTTGGCCTTGGCTGGCTTTGGCTCGATCTGATTGCTATCTGTCATTTATTGCCTTTCTATGCATCCAAAGCAAAGCAGGCCTGGCTGGTATTTGAGTTTGAGGAAGCTGGGAGTTCCTAGAGAGTCTGAATCTTGGTTATCGAGAGAGTTGAGTCTGCCCCGAATCCAAGACCGCTGGGGACTCTGCCATCCATGATTAGCTGCGCTCCGAGGGAAGCAACCATTGCTCCGTTATCTGTGCAGAGAGCAAATCTTGGAATCCTAAGTTCAATGCCAAGTGCATCACATCTTCTCTTAGCTTCTTCCCGCAGTCTTGCGTTAGCTACCACTCCACCACCAAGGAGAAGTCTCTTGACTTTATGTTCCTCGCAAGCCCAGAGAGCTTTGGTCAGAAGAACGTCAATAACTGCTTCCCTAAAACTTGCAGCGACATCGGCTTTGGAAATTTCATTTCCTTCCGCCTCAGCTTTCTCAACATATCGTGCGACCGCAGTCTTTAGGCCAGAGAAAGAAAAATCGTATTTGTGCTTTTCAAGATCTTTCGGAAGCGTTAGTCCTCTAGGAAAACGTATTGCTGATGGATTACCTGATTGAGCAAGCCTGTCGATTTGTGGGCCGCCAGGATATGGAAGACCTAGAACCCGAGCTACCTTGTCAAAAGCTTCACCAGCGGCGTCATCGATTGTCTCCCCCAGTAATTCCACATCTTCTATGAGATCTCTAACAAGTAGAAGTGATGTGTGACCCCCGGAGACCAAAAGCGCGATGGTTGGCGCCTCCACCGAACCTCGCTCAGGCACATCCGCTCCGACGTGAGCAACTAGATGATTCACTGCATAGATAGGTTTTCCGGTTGCAACAGCTAGTCCTTTGGCTGCTCCAATTCCCACCATCAAAGCTCCAGCAAGGCCCGGTCCATTGGCGACCGCAATGGCATCTACCTGATCCATTGTTATCCCAGCTTCGCTTAGCGCTTTGTCGAGCGTTGGTGATAGAGCCTCCAGATGAGCCCTGGCAGCAACCTCCGGAACAACTCCGCCATACTTAGCGTGCTCCTCCATGGAGGAGTGCAGCGCATTGGCAAGCAGCCTGTTACCCCTCACAATTCCAACACCAGTTTCATCACACGATGATTCGATACCTAGAACCACTGGTTGGTGGATAGCCAACTTCATCACGATGGCGTCCTCACCTGATGGCTGATAGTAGTTTTTGCGAACGTCAATCTTTTCGAATCCAAATGATTCATAGAGGTAGATTGCGGATTGATTGGACTTCTTCACCTCTAGAAACAGTTGCTCGGCACCGCTTCGCTTTGCTCTACTAACAAGTTCTTGAACCAGAGCCCTGCCAATTCCTCTTCCCTGATGCTGTTTGGCCACACCGATAGTTGTGATGTCTCCCGAGAGATCGGCTGGCAAAAGTCTCAGCCCCGCATAGCCAACCAAATCCCCTTCAAAGACACCAACATAGAAAGAATGCGGAGCGACAAACTCGGAGAGCATGGTCTTTTTGCTCCATGCCTCATTGCCGAACAGTTCTTTTTCTAATCCCATCACCTGATCGATGTGGTCAGAGCTCAGCTGTTTGAATTCCATCAACCGCTTACCTTCTTGCCGCTAGATGGTGTCACATCGGGTGAGCGTAAATAGAGAGCTGACAGATCGGAAATGTCATGCCCCTGATTCAGGGCATAAAGAGCAAACTCACCAATCAGCTTGGCATTGGAGGGCTGTTGCAAAATTTCGTAGTCTTCATATTCGCTTAGCTGAGTTGGATTGAGAAGCATCGGACCGGCTGAGCGCTTCCCGGCTTCGTATGTAGCTGCAAAGAGCTCCCTGCGCTTGGCGTCCGTCACCACCAGAAGCTTTTGAAAATTTTGGCTATGGGCAATTGCATCGAGGGTGATTATTCCGTAAAGGCTAATGGCTAGTGCCTTTGACAGCGCTGTTGCTGCAGCCATCCCCACCCTCAGACCGGTGTAGGGGGCAGGACCTCTTGCGACCGCAATGCTGTTTAGCTCACTTGTCTCTATCCCTGCATCAAGTAATGCTCTAGCGATCGCCTCGCCGATATTTTCCGCATGACCAAAAGGGTCATCGAAGCTGACCATAGAGAGGCACTCGCTGCCAAACACAGCCACCGATGTCCCGGCTGAGGTGTCAATTGAGAGAAGCAAGTTCAACCCCCAACCACCGCGGCCCAATTGCCTGAACCTCTACCTCTCGGGTTTCATCGTCGCTGTTGCGATTAATATCTAGACGCAGGTAGTTCTCTGTGTAGCTTTCCAGGAAGTCTCTTGCCCACTCGACGATAACAATTGAATTCTCAAAATCAATGTCCAAATCATCGAGCTCAATCGCAGAGCCGAGGCGATAGGCGTCGACGTGCACAAGCTTTCCGCTAGGAATCTTGTGAGTTCTTGCCAGAACGAATGTTGGCGACTGAATTGTCCCCTCTGCGCTTAGAGCCTTCCCCAGGCCCCGAGTCAATGTTGTTTTACCTGCACCTAGGGCTCCTGATAGAAGGACTAGGTCGCCTATCTTTAGCAGCTTTGCTAACTTCTCACCGAGCACTTCCATTTGCTCGGGTGAATCAATCATTAGCTTCATGGATTGAGATAAACCCGTTTTGCTCTGCCACCAATCCTGGTGACAATTTCGTAGTTCACCGTCTGGGCGGTAGCAGCAAGTTCTTCGGCAGTAGGTTCACCATTTTGTGAATCGCCAAAGATCACTACCTCCTGTCCCAGCTCATACTTGTCTCCGCCTAGGTCAACCACAAACTGATCCATGGCAACTCTTCCCACCACCGGGTAGCGCTTTGAGCCAATTAGAACATTGTGACCCACCGAGATTCTTGGCATTCCCTCACTGTAACCGAATGGGACCAGGCCCAATGTCGTACCCCTGTCTGTCCGGTAGCGATATCCGTAGGACACTCCCTGGCCTGCAGCAACTGACTTACAATTCGCAAGGCCGGCGGTTGCCCGCATGGCTGGTTGCAGTTTTAGCTCTGCTGGCTTGTCCTCGTGAGGGTTAAGTCCGTAAACCGCAATCCCGACACGAACCATGTCGTAGTGAAAATCCGAGTAACTCATAGCTGCACCCGATGCAGCCAAATGTCTTTCAATTGGACCAAGTGAGCTGATGCTTTCAAGTGCCTGATCAAACAGTGCCTTTTGTTTTCTATCTTCAACTTCTGATGTATTTGAAAGATGCGAAAAGACGCCAACTAGGTTCTTTTTGCTAGGCAGGATTTCAAATAGTTGAGTCCAGTCGCCAGGAGCAAAACCGTTTCGGCCGAGTCCGGTGTCAAGCTTGATGTGAAACTTGTTTTTATCCGTCAGCTTTTCAAGCTGATTAAAATTAGAAATACCAACTTCAATGTTGTGCTCTGCCGCGAGAGCTAAGTCCTCTGGCATGACAAGCCAAGCGAGTATGCGGCTTTTTATGCCACTTTTTCTAAGTTCAATAGCCTCGGTCATATCGGCAACACCGAGGGCATCGACTCCCATGGCATCTAGGGTTTTCGCTACCTCAAGCATCCCGTGACCATAGGCGTTGGCTTTGACCACAGCCATTACTTTTGCTGGCTTTACATGCTCTTTGATTAGCTGGTAATTAGCTCTGATGGCGGCCAGATCAACCTGGATTGTGCGCATCTATTTACTCTCCACCACCACTGTTGCCAAGGCGATTCCAGCGTCGTGCGAAAGGGATAGGTGAAAATTCAGATTCCCCAGTCTCTGGATTCTTTCTTTGGTCTTGTGGTGAAACTTCACCTCTGGTTTTCCGGCAGAGTTCTTGGTGATTTCTATCTCACTAAAAGAAAATAGGCGCGGGTCTCCAATTGCCTTGGCGATTGCTTCTTTGGCTGCAAACCTCGCTGCGAGCGATTGACCTGATAGCCCCAGCTCATTTTCGTGGAAAAGCCTCTGGGAGAGTTTTGGGGTACGACTAAGCGATTGCTCGAGTCTGGAGATTGAGCAAACATCACTTCCAACCCCGTAAATCATTTATTCAACCGTCACGCTCTTGGCAAGGTTTCTTGGCTGGTCTACATCAAGACCCTTCGCAGAGGAAAGTTCTGCTGCAAAAACCTGCAGCGGAATCACCGAAAGCTGCGCTGCCATGTAGGGGTGGGTTTTTGGAATGTAGACAACTTCATCAGCAAACTGGCCGACCTGTTGATCGCCATCCTCGGCAATCGCAATCACCCTTGCACCACGAGCCTTAATTTCCTGAACATTCGAAATGACCTTTGGATGCAGTGAATCTTCGCCATCTGGAGAAGGCACCACCACAATTACCGGCTGACCCTGTTCGATCAGGGCAATGGGTCCGTGCTTGAGCTCACCAGCTGCAAAGCCCTCGGCGTGAATGTAGGCCAGCTCCTTTAGCTTTAGAGCGCCTTCCATTGCGATTGGGAATCCAACATTTCTGCCCAGGAACAGAATGCTCTTGGCATCCTTCAGCTCTTTTGCAAGTTTGCGGATTCCATCCAGAGAAGCAAGCACCTGCTCAACCTGGCGAGGAAGTTTCAAAAGTTCCTGGCCCAGATCCCTCAGCTGTTTTTCATTGAGCGAGTGACGCTGCCATGCGAGGGAAAGTGCGACCAGCTGGCCGGCAGTGATCTGCGCGGTAAAGGCTTTCGTGGATGCTACCGCTACCTCAGGCCCGGCATGGGTGTAAAGAGTGGCATCGGACTCTCTAGCAAGGGTTGCTCCCTGGGTATTGCAAATGGCCAATACCTTCGCGCCTTTTTCCTTGGCATAGCGAGTAGCCATAAGAGTGTCCATGGTCTCACCGGACTGCGAAATGGCAATCACCAATGTCTTTTCATCGAGCACCGGATCGCGATAGCGAAACTCGTGGGCTAGTTCAACACTGGTTGGAATCTTTGCCCATTTCTCCAGTGCATACTTAGAAACTTCTCCGGCATAGGCGGCAGTTCCGCAGGCAATGATAATTACTCTTTCAACCTCGCTGAGGCGATCAAGGCCAGAAAACTCCTGCAGCTTTACAGAGCCATCAGATGCAAGACGACCCATCAGGGTGTCACCAACTGCCTGAGGCTGATCGGCTATTTCCTTAGCCATGAAAGACGGCCAGCCGCCCTTGGATGCGGCCGAAGCATCCCAGTCGACGGTGAATTCATTTAGCGGAACTGAATCACCCTGGAAGTTCGTCACCTTTACCGAGTCTCTGCGAAGCTCAACAATCTGGTCCTGGCCCACCGAGACAGCACGCTTGGTGTGTGCAACGAATGCCGCCACGTCACTTCCAAGAAAGTTCTCACCCTCGCCAAGTCCAATCACCAGAGGTGAGTTTCTGCGAGCGGCGAGAATCAGATCTTTCTGATCCTCATGGATACAGAGCAGAGTGAATGCCCCCTCCAGCCTGTTCACTACATTTCTGAAGGCTTTTGTCAGATCGCCTGTCTTTTCAAATTCCCTTGCGACCAGGTGGGCGGCCACCTCGGTGTCGGTTTCGGAGGAGAACTTGACACCTTCGGCGAGCAGTTCTGCCTTGAGTTCAGCAAAGTTTTCGATAATCCCGTTGTGGATCAGGGAGAGTTTTAGGTGATCTCCGCCCAGGTGAGGGTGAGCATTGCGATCGGTTGGTGCTCCGTGGGTTGCCCAGCGGGTATGACCGATACCGATGTGGGCATCCTTGATTGGGTGCTGTTCAAGCTCCTCAATCAGAACTGAGAGCTTTCCAGCGCGCTTTCTGGTCTGCAGGCCTTCTGCCTGATCAATGACGGAGACTCCTGCCGAGTCATAACCTCTGTATTCAAGTCTTTTTAGCCCACCGAGAAGGACATCAAGGGTTGAGCCAGGTCCTACGTAGCCGACGATTCCACACATGGGAGCTAATCTACGGCAGAATAGGCCCTCGTGAGTGCAGCCCAGGAGCTTACAAGCCGCTCCCCCTATGTCGCTATTGATCGCGCCGACTGGGCCGAGCTGGCTAAAAACTCGACCGCTCCCCTTTCTGAAGAAGAGCTAAAAAACATCCGAGGACTGGGCGATTTTCTAGATCTTCAAGAAGTCCAAGAGGTCTATCTACCAGTTAGCAAACTTTTAAGTATCTATGCCCAGGGAACACAGAACCTTCACAAATCAACCGCTGAGTACTTTGGAGAAAGAGCCAAGCGCACCCCCTTCATCATTGCGGTTGCGGGATCAGTCGCGGTTGGAAAATCCACGGTCTCTCGTCTACTGATGGAGCTGATGAAGAGGTGGGATGGGATTCCTAACGTTGAGCTAATCACGACGGATGGGTTCCTATATCCAAATGCCGAACTAGAAAAACGTGGGCTGATGAATCGAAAAGGCTTTCCTGAAAGCTATGACCGAAAAAGACTTTTGCAATTTGTCGCAGATGTCAAAAGCGGTAAAGAAGAAGTAAGCGCCCCCGTTTACTCACACCTCAGCTACGACATTCTGGAAGGTGAGCATAAGGTAATCAATTCACCAGATGTCTTGATTGTGGAAGGACTGAATGTCCTTCAGCCACCTGCAATAGGTCAAGAGGTGGCACTGAGTGACTACTTTGATTTCAGCATCTATATAGATGCAGAACCGGCAGACATTGAGCAGTGGTATTTGGAGAGATTCAAAACCCTCTGGGAGACCGCCTTCACCAACCCCGCCTCCTACTTCCACCCTCTAACTAAAGAGCTAAGCGAAGAGCAGGCAATGCAAAGAGCAACTGGTTTCTGGAATGAGATCAACCTGGTGAACCTCAAGGAAAACATTGAGC
>JBDLRV010000046.1:0-88706 GCA_039799865.1 Actinomycetota bacterium
CCAAACTTTAGAAGGGTTCCAAGCGTCGAGATAGATGACTTGCCCGACATAGACTCTAGGTTACCTTGCCAAAACTGATACGGAGCTGAGAAATGACCAAGTGGGAATACGTAACTACGCCCCTACTTCTGCATAAAGAAACCGAAATCCTCAATACCTGGGGCAAACAGGGGTGGGAATTGGTTCAGGTAATTACTGGCCCGCAAGGCGGTCTGATTGCATTTTTCAAGCGGGTAATTGAATGAGCGCAAACGCAAGGATTCAGGAACTTGGTATAACCCTTCCAGAAGTTGCAAAACCCGCTGGCGCATATGTTCCCGCTGTGCAAAGCGGAAATCTCGTCTTCACCGCAGGACAGATTCCGTTGGTTGAGGGAAAACTAATTGCGACTGGAAAGGTTGGCAAAGAGATTTCTGTTGAAGAAGCAAAGTCAATTGCAAGAGTCTGTGCACTAAATGCAGTTGCGGCCATCAAGGGTGTAGTGGGAGATCTTGATCGCGTAAAGAAAGTGGTCAAAGTTGTTGGTTTTGTGGCTTCAGCTCCAGAATTCACCCAGCAACCCGCAGTTATCAACGGTGCTAGTGAGCTGCTAGAGCAGATATTTGGCGACAGCGGAATTCACGCTCGCAGTGCCGTTGGCGTTGCGGTTTTGCCTCTGGATGCTCCGGTTGAGGTAGAGCTAGTGGTCGAAATCGCCTAGAGGCGAATCGACATCCAGACTGAGCTCTCTTCGCTAAAGCCGATTCTTTTATAGAGGTCTCTGGACTTGGGATTTTCTTTTTCAGTTTCTAAAAAGACAACCTTCACGCCCTGCTCCTTGGCTCTTTCCAGGGTTTTTCTTAGAAGTTTTTCACCGATGCCCTGGTTGCGGAAGTCGCTCCTCACAAACATCTCATCAACCAGTGCCTCTTGACCTCCAGATTCAATTCCCCAGCCCCAGGTCAAAACCGAGTACGCAATGATGCCCTCTGCCTGCGCGACAAGGACAACTCCGTGATGGTTTTCTCTCAGCAATGGTCTAAGTCCCTCAAGCAGGTGCTGATCGCTCCAAGGGGTTGAGACCTCATCGCAGTATTGCCGAAGCAGTTCGAGAATTGCAGCTTCGTCTTGCGTGGTTGCGATTCGAAGATTCAATTACTCGTTAGCTCCTGCGCCGAGGCGGTTTTTGATCGTCTCCATGACGGTGGTGTCGGCCAGGGTGGTGACATCGCCAATTGGTCTATCCTCGGCCACGTCCCTTAGAAGCCTGCGCATGATCTTTCCAGAGCGCGTTTTTGGTAGTTCGCTAACCACAAAAATGGTTCTTGGTTTCGCAATAGCTCCAATCAACTTAGCGACATGTTCACGCAGCTCCTTCGAAACATCAGCCTCAGTTCCGGTGTGGTCAAGCTGACTACGTCGAAGAATCACAAATGCAACGACCGCTTGGCCCGTGGTCTCATCTTTTGCCCCGACCACTGCAGCCTCGGCAACAAATGGGTGAGCAACCAGTGCCGATTCAATTTCGGTGGTGGAAAGTCTGTGACCAGAAACATTCATTACGTCATCTACTCTGCCCAGTAGCCACAAGTCGCCATCGTCATCGAGTTTTGCTCCATCACCTGCGAAGTAGCGGCCTGGGAATCGAGACCAGTAGGTTTCTTTGAATCTCTCTGGATCGCCCCAGATCCCGCGAAGCATTGATGGCCAGGGTTTGGTAATCGTTAGGTAGCCACCGCCACCTGATGCGACTTCGTTGCCGTCATCATCAACAACTGCAGCATTAATTCCCGGTAGAGGTCTCATCGCACTGCCTGGCTTACTGGCAGTAATTCCTGGAAGTGGAGAGATCATGATGGCTCCGGTCTCGGTTTGCCACCAGGTGTCAACCACGGGGGTTTTTCCAGAGCCGATTACATCTCTGTACCAAATCCAAGCCTCGGGATTGATTGGCTCACCAACGCTTCCCAGTAGCCTCAGTGAACTTAGGTCGTAGTGGCTTACCACCTTGCTGCCAAGTTTCATGAAGGTGCGGATGGCGGTTGGTGCGGTGTAGAAGATGTTGACGTGATACTTCTGAATTATGTCCCACCATCTACCCCAGTCGGGAGTATCAGGAGTCCCTTCATAAATAACCTGCGTTGCACCATTGGCAAGCGGGCCATATGCAACGTAGGAGTGGCCAGTAATCCAACCGATGTCTGCAGTGCACCAGTAAACATCCTGCTGCTCGTGAAGATCGAAAACATTCTTGTGAGTGAAGCTTGCCTGGGTTAGGTAGCCACCGGTGGTGTGCAGAATTCCTTTTGGCTTACCGGTAGTTCCCGAGGTGTAGAGAATGAACAGGGGATTCTCTGCACTAAATCCTCTGGCAATGTGCTCGCTTTCAACAATTGCCATTTCTTCATGCCACCACAGGTCACGGTTTTCGTCCCAGCTAATCTCATTGTCACATCGCTTAACCACAAGTACCTTTTCAACCGATGGGCACTTTTCATCGCTGAGTGCATCATCAACTGCTGGCTTTAGTGGCGATGCTTTACCTTTTCTAAATCCACCGTCGGCGGTGATAACCAGTTTGGCTCCGGCATCTTGAATTCTTGCTGCTAGTGATTCGGCAGAGAACCCGCCGAATACAACCGAGTGAACAGCACCGATTCGAACCACGGCCTGCATGGCAATGATTGCCTCAGGAATCAGCGGCATATAAATTGCCACTCGATCCCCCTGCTTCACCCCGAGCTTGGTTAGAAGATTTGCGCATCTTTTTACTTCATTGAGTAGATCGAGGTAGGTGTAGGTTTTGCTGTCTCCTGGCTCGCCTTCGAAAAACAGAGCAATCCGCTTTCCAAATCCGGCCTCCACATGCCTATCTAGGCAGTTGTAGCTGACGTTTAGTTCGCCGTCTTCAAACCAGCGGGCAAAAGGTGCGTCAGAAAAGTCCAAGGTTTTAGTGAAGGGTTTGTGCCAGTGCAGCTTTCTTGCCTGCTCTGCCCAGAACGACTCAAAGTCCTCACCCTTTTGATATAGGTCCTCGGTCGCGATGGCGGTGGCAGCGAACTCGCTGGAGGGGGGAAATCGCCTGCTTTCACTCAGCAGGTTTTCTATCTGGGGCTTTTGCGACATCTTCGTCCTCTTTGTCTCAATCCTGCCAGAAAGCAGGGTTTTGAAAGGGCTGGGAGTTTGTGTTAGTCCCCCAGATGGGGAACAAAATCCATCCCCTCGCGATTATGCTTAGCGAACTGACCTTGTGTCAGTTTCTGTCGGGAGACATCCCCCATAGACCCCGGCAGACGGCGGTAGCTTTCCCCCAAAGCTACCGCCCCTTCTTTTTCCACAGATTTTCTTTCCTTCACTTTCTCCGCCTGGCGATTTAGCAAGCTCTGCACATGGTGCTTCCGAGCTGGCTAGAGAAACTGACATCTATAAAAGACGTCAAGGATGTGCTGCTAAATGGACTTGATTGTCTAATTGATCGAGGAGAGGGCCTGCAGCGGGTTAGATCGCCGTTTTCCTCTGAAGATAGCCTCAGTCAGGCACTCATCTCACTTGCATTTGAATTCGGCGCTCGCCTAGATATTGCATCTCCGATGCTTGATTTATCAATTGGCAAGCTTCGTCTTCACATGCTCTTGCCACATGGAATTTGCACAAGTCCAAGCCTGAGTGTCAGGGTGCACTCAAACCAAGTCATCACACTCGATGAGCTGCATCAGAGAAAAATGATTTCTTCTTCTCAGCTGGATGTAATTCGACAAAGCCTTGAAGAAAGAAGGACGATTGTTATATCGGGCGCAACTAGTAGCGGAAAGACCACACTTCTTAGAGCAATGCTTGCCGGGTGCCAAGAACGAGTGGTGACAATTGAGCAGGTTCCAGAACTCTTTCTAACCTCTCCTGCAGTTTCTCTAACGGCGAGAGAAAACAATCAGGAAGGAGTTGGCCAAATCACTCTTTCTGATTTAGTGGTGCAGTCTCTGAGAATGCGACCGGATCGTGTCGTGGTGGGGGAGGTAAGGAGGGATGAATTCATCGCCTTCTTGCAGGCTGTTTCAAATGGCCATCCAGGCTCTCTCACCACTTTGCATGCAAGCTCTATCAATCAGGTGCCGCAGCGTTTGATTCTGCTTGGGTTACTAAGTGGTGTCAGTGCTGAAGTAACAGCCCAGCTAGTAGCTAGCACTATCGACCTTGTCCTGCAGCTTGATCGGCAGGCAGGAGCTAGACAACTGGTTGCAATCGCCAAACCGGTGCTAATTGACAATCGCCTTCAGATGGTGATCTAAATGCAAATGGCTAAGCTCGCTGCACTACTCGAGTCAGGTGTGAACCTAAAAACATCGCTTAGAGAAGTTGGACTAACTGAGATACCGGATCAGCTAAGACTTGCCATCTCTCTAGGGGCACCTCTGGTTCCACTTCTTAGGTCTATGAATCAGCTTGAACAAAGTTGCCTGCGGGCTCAAGCAGAACTCGAGCAGGCACTGGCGGTGCCGAGGGCAACTAGACAGTTACTGACTTGGCTACCCCTTATCACTCTGTTTCTCTCAGTTGCCGCTGGTCTGGTGAGCATCGATGCGTTGCTCAGCCCAATATCGCTCATTTGCGTGCTACTCGGCCTAGCGCTTTTGCTGCTTGGTCTTTGGCTCACCAAGCGGATGCTGCAAGAGGTAGAAGAGGAATTTTCCCTCAGGGAGCTTCAGGATTTCTCGATAGCAATCTCATCTGGGCTCACTCTGGCGAAGGTGGAAAAGCTGTTTCCGCATTTGCCTTCGAATTCATCGGTTAATCGACTCACAAAGCTAAGTCAGAAAACCGGAGCTCGACTATCAGATTTGGTTTCGAGTGAAATTGAAAGCACACTCAGCCAACAGCTATCTGAAAAAATCTCAGCCTTGCGAAGACTCTCTGTTCGCATCCTCATTCCTCTGGGACTTACAACCCTGCCAGCATTCATGCTTTTCATCATCCCGCCAATCGTTGTCGGGTTTACAAAATAGAAAGGAAACACAATGAATACACTGCTTAGCGACCGCGGAGCAATTACTGCGGAGTATGCGATAGCTACTCTGGCCGGAGTTGCCTTTGCAGGGCTGATGCTGCTAATCATGCGTAGCGAAGAGGTACGCCAATTGCTATTTGGTCTGGTGGCGAGAGCGCTTGGTATCCAGTAGCGATAAGGGAGCCGTCACCGCCGAGTTCATGCTGATTACCCCGGCACTGATCTTGGCGGTGGCAACACTCCTTGGACTATTCCCTCTGGGCCTAAGTTCAATCAAGTTAGAGGTAGAGACGATGCAACTTGCCAGGCTGCACGGCTATGGACTCGATGTTCCTGTTCCAGAGGGATACGAATTAGAAATTGCCTCTCGAGGCAGAATCGAATGCATCAAGGTTAGAAACCGCTCATTAATGGAGAGTGAGTATTGCGTTATCCCGCTCGGCTAGACCGTGGATCGGCAGCAGTGATAACCATCATCACCGCAGGTTGCCTCGCTCTGATTGTTAGTTCCATAGGATTTGCCCTGGTTTTGGCTAGGGAGGAGGTGCGATTACAACTCTTGGCGGACCTCAGCGCCCTAGCGGCTTCCGATTCCAGAATCGGCATAATTGCGGGGTTTCCCTGCCCAAACGCACAGGAAATTGCTTCGGTTAATGGCGCAAACCTACTTAGTTGTCGTATTGTCGGTGAGGTTGCCAGCGTTGAGGTTGGCAAAAACCATCTGGGGTTTGAGCTTTCGGCAACGGCCGAGGCGGCCCCTGGCGAGTAAGGGTAAGTAATTGGGTAAGAAACTGGTGATTGTCGAGTCGCCCGCCAAGGCGAAGACCATCTCCAAATACCTGGGGGAGGACTTTGAGGTCCTGGCCTCGGTCGGCCACATCCGAGATCTGGCCGAGCCCAAGGAGATCCCAACCGAGCAGAAGAAGGCCCACCCCTCGCTAGCCAAGTTCTCGATTGACGTGGAAAACGACTTCACACCTTTTTACGCGGTTTCAGCGGGCAAGAACAAAACCGTCACGGAACTGAAGCAGGCTCTTAAAACGTGCGATGAGCTGTATCTGGCTACAGATGAGGACCGCGAGGGCGAGGCCATCGCGTGGCACCTCCTGCAAGTTCTCAAGCCCAAGGTTCCGGTCAAGCGAATGGTCTTTAACGAGATCACCGCCAGCGCCATTGCGGAAGCGAAGCAAAACACCAGGGATCTCGATGAGAATCTGATTCAGGCTCAGGAAACCAGGCGCGTAGTTGACCGACTGGTCGGCTATGAAATTTCTCCAGTTTTATGGAGAAAGATAAACCGAGGACTTTCTGCCGGAAGAGTTCAGTCTCCCGCTATGCGTATGATCGTTGAGCGCGAACGGGAAAGAATGGCTTTCGTCGCTGCCAACTATTCGTCAGTGATTGCTAAGGGCGAATTTGATGGCGTTGGCTTCGATGCGAAGCTTTTGTCTCTCGATGGCAAGCGCTTAGCTGTTTCAAAGAGCTTTAATGAAAAAGGTGAAAAAGTTCAGGACGCAATTGTTCTAGACGCTGATGGCGCGCAGAAGATTGCGGATGAGATTAAAGGTAAAACGCTGGTCGTTGCCTCTGTTGAATCAAAACCTCTTTCTAGAAAACCATATGCACCGTTTACAACATCAACTCTTCAGCAGGAAGCTTCGAGAAAACTTGGACTGAGTGCGAAGATGACAATGGACATAGCTCAGCAGCTTTATCAGGGCGGATACATTACATATATGCGTACTGATTCTCCGACGCTGTCCTCTCAGGCTATTGAAGCTGCGAGAAAGCAAGCGGCAGAAATGTTTGGAAAAGAACTGCTAGCCGATTCGCCAAGAATCTATTCAGCTAAATCTAAAAATGCCCAGGAAGCTCACGAAGCCATTCGACCCGCGGGCGATGTCTTTCAAACGCCAAGCGAACTGCAATCGGTCCTGCTTGGAAAATCTCATGCTCTCTACGATTTGATCTGGCGCAGAACCCTTGCCTCCCAGATGGCTGATGCCAAACTCTCCACCACTACCGCCAAGCTCGAGGTCAAGACTGCAAGCGGACTACTCGAGTTCACGGCCAGTGGAACCGTCGTCAACTACAAGGGATTTATGGCCGTCTATGACGAGACCAAAGATTCCAAAGACGAGGATGAGGAAGAAGAGGGCAAGCTACCTGGCCTGAAGGTGCAGGACAGCGTCAACATCACAGATGCCGAGGCCAAAAGCCACCAGACTCAGCCACCCGCCAGATACACAGAAGCTTCACTGGTAAAGGCCCTGGAGGAGAAGGGGATTGGTCGGCCATCGACCTATGCTTCGATTATTTCCACCATCATTGGAAAAGGCTACGTAGTAAAACAGGGCAGCGCTTTGGTTCCGGAGTGGATTGCCTTCACCGTTACCCGCTTCCTAGAAGAAAACTTTGATCACCTAGTCGACTACGAGTTCACCGCCAAGATGGAAGAGGACCTGGACCGAATAGCACTGGGTGAACTTAATCGCTCGGGATGGCTCAAGGACTTCTACTTTGGTTCAGATGGCCTCAAGGCAACGGTTGAATCCCTAGCCGATTCTGATCCAAGAAGTATTAATAGTTTTGATCTCGGCGAGGGAATCACGCTCAGAACCGGAAAGTATGGCCCCTACCTTGAACTTGGATCGGGCGAAGAGCGAAGAATTGTAAATATTCCAATTGGTCTCACACCCGACCAGCTCACAACCGAGAAGGCAGTGGAACTCGCAAGTGCTCCACCGGTTGAAAACAGAGTTTTAGGCCCAGACCCATTAACTGGCAAAGACATCATTGTGAAAGATGGACGCTATGGTCCATACGTCACACTCGTTGATGAAGATAATCCCAAACCTAAGACTGCAAGTTTGTTCAAGTCAATGTCGCCTGCAACTGTCACTTACGAGCAGGCGGTTCAGCTACTTTCTCTTCCAAGAGAAGTCGGAATTGATCCTGAGACAGGCGTCATGATCACTTCTCAGAACGGAAAGTTCGGTCCCTATCTCAAGCGCGGAACAGACTCCAGATCACTCGACACCGAAGAGCAGATACTA
The DNA here is from genome assembly GCA_039799865.1 of Actinomycetota bacterium. Classification (GTDB taxonomy): domain Bacteria; phylum Actinomycetota; class Actinomycetes; order Actinomycetales; family Microbacteriaceae; genus Aquiluna. The sequence goes on from JBDLRV010000046.1 coordinate 8,038, forward strand.
GAGATCACTCTCGAGCAGGCAATCGAGATCTATAAGCAGCCGAAGTATCGCGGAAGAAGAACTGCCGCCACACCACTAAAGGAATTCGGGGAAGATCCGGCCTCGAAGCTAAAGGTGGTTGCCAAGACCGGTCAGTTTGGTCCTTACGTCACCGACGGTGTAATCAACGCCACCATTCCCAAGGAAGAGACAATCGAGGAGCTTTCCTCGGACCGCGCCTTCGAGCTTTTGTCAATCCGGCGTGAAAAGCTTGGAGTTGAGCCAGGTGAGAAGCCAAAGACAGCGAAGAGAAAGCGCTGATGTTTATAACCTTTGAGGGTATTGATGGAGTGGGAAAGTCCACCCAGCTTGACCTTTTGGAGAAATTTCTAATAGCCCAGGGCAAAGAGGTCGTGAGGACCCTAGAGCCCGGTGGAACAGAACTCGGCCAGGAAATCAGGCATCTTCTCTTGCATAGAAAAGGTGATGTCTCCCCAAGGGCCGAGGCACTTCTATATGCAGCCGATCGCGCGCATCACGTCGCAACCAAGATTCGCCCGGCACTGTCCGCCGGCAAGGTTGTCCTCTCCGACAGATACTTCGATTCATCGGTTGCCTATCAGGGCGCAGCGCGAGAACTGGACGTTGAAGAGGTGAAGCAAATATCCCTCTGGGCGGTTGATCACCTAATACCGGACCTAACCGTTTTGCTTGATCTACCAGCTGATCAAGCGATTGCCAGACGAAGCAGTAAGGGGACTGAGCCCGATCGCCTCGAGAGTGAACAGCTTGAATTTTTCGAAAGAGCTAGAAGCGAATACCTCAAGATGGCCATCGAACCCAGATTCCTAGTAATCGATGCCACCGACTCCGTTGATCAAATCCATCAGCAGGTGTTAGGCAGAGTAAAAACTCTGCTAGCAAAGTGAAAGTCTGGGACGAGCTGCTTGGACAGCCTGAAGCAATCGAGCAGCTAAGACGCGTAGTTGAGAGTAAGGATGCTGGTTTTCAGCACTCCTGGCTCTTCACCGGTCCTGCCGGTTCTGGAAGATCCACTCTGGCCCGTGCTTTTGCCTCAGCACTGCAGTGTGAAGAAAATGGCTGCGGAGTTTGCACCACCTGCAAACTAATCGCCGCAGATGCTCATCCAGATGTTCGAATGCTGGTCACAGACAAGGTGATTATCTCAATTGAAGAGGTGCGGCAGCTGGTTCAATTCTCTGCCCTGGGGGCAACCCTGGGTAACTATCGAATCGTAGTTATTGAAGATGCCGATCGCATGACTGAGCGAACCTCCAATGTTTTGCTCAAGGCACTAGAAGAGCCGCAGGAGCGAACAATCTGGATTCTGTGCGCGCCATCGGCAGCGGATATGCTTCCAACCATTCGCTCCAGAACCAGAAACATCGTTCTGAGACTTCCATCGAATGATGAAGTTGCGCAGTTACTCGTGCAGAGAGACAAGGTGGCGCATGATTTGGCGGTCGAGTGCGCAAGACAGGCTCAGCAGCATGTCGGAATGGCTCGCAGATTAGCGCTTAGTAAAGATGCTCGCCAAAGACGAATGGAAACACTGCGAGAGCTAATTTCAATTTCTAATCTAAGCGGCGCTATGGCAACTGCCGAGAGGCTACTCAACCTGGCTAAGAAGGACGCTGAAGCCAGTGCCGAGGAGAAGAATGCTGCTGAACGCCTGAGATTACTGGCTGCCTATGGCATAGAGGATGAAAAGATTCCAAACAATCTCAGGAGCGAGTTTAGGCAGCTTGAAGAGAATCAAAAGCGCAGAAACACCAGGGCACTTCGTGACGGAATTGACCGCATCCTCACCGACACAGAGTCTTTATTTCGAGACGTTCTATCAATTCAACTCGCCACCTCAGCGCAGCTAATCAACACCGAACTACAGGCTGAGATAAATCAGCGGGCTCAGGAAACTTTGGCCGAGGATTCAGTTGCTGTCCTTGAAGCAATAGCAACGTCTCGACACAGGCTAGAGTCCAACGTCAGAGATCTTCTAGTCATGGAGGCTCTTTGCACAAAGCTGATTGTTAGGAGTCGGGTTGCGGTTTAGAGCTCTACTTCTATCAACTCTTTTGATTTTGACTGGCTGCACGGCAGCCTCAGAACCTACACCCACCTTGGAAGGTGCTGTAGAGGATCAGGTTCTCGCCTGGGAAGACTGTGACGGCGGATTTGAATGCGCGGTGATCTTTGCTCCGCTCGATTGGATGAGCGATACGGGTGAGTACGTGCAGCTCAAACTGATGAGAAAGTCAGGAACTTCTGAACTGCAGCCAATACTTGCCAATCCCGGCGGTCCTGGTTCCAGTGCAATCAAGTGGCTTCGCGAGGGCTACGAAACAACTGGCAGCAACTGGTTCCGCGAAAACTTTCAAATCGTGGTGTTTGACCCACGAGGCGTTGGGGAGTCAACCGCTGTGATTTGTGAAGATACTCAGCTCAAAGACGATCTTTTATATGGCCAACCAAAATTTGAAATTGGATCCGAGGAAGACATCGCTGATTCCAAAGAGCAAATTGCAAAGTTTGCGCAGAGCTGCCAGCGTCAGGGTCCATCGGTCGCATATTTCAACACCCAGCAGACCGCAAGAGATATGGATTTGATTCGGTCTCTTTTTGGAATGGAGCAACTGAACTTTTTAGGTTTTAGTTACGGCACTGAGCTGGGAGCAACCTACGCCGCCCTGTTTCCGCAGCGAGTCGGCAAATTTGTCTTGGATGGTGCCGTCGATCCAACGCTAGATTCATCGACAGCTCTTCTCGGTCAGATCAATGGCTTTGATAAGGCCCTTAGGGCATATCTAGAGGATTGCCTCAAGCAGACTGACTGTCCTTTTTCTGGCAGCGTTGAAGATGCCATGACCACAATTGCTGGATTCTTGCAGGCCCGAGAGGTGAGGGCACTTCCAACGAACGAGGAGCGAGAGCTCGGAGTATCAGCAACGATTGCCGGCATGATCGTCACTCTGTATTCGCAGGAGAGCTGGATTTATCTGACTCAGGCATTCCAGCAGGGTCTGGCTGGAGATGGCTCACTGTTTTTGATCCTCGCGGATTTCTATAACGATAGAAATCCAGAGGGCGGCTACTCAACCAACATCAATGAAGCAAACATCGCCATCTCTTGCGCAGACAATGTCGTGAAGCCAAAGTCACTAGAACGACTTGATGAAATACGCAGTGCCAGCAAAGTCTTTGGTCGTTACTACGCCTATCCAGATATTGGCTGCACTGGTTGGCCAGAAGGCATCGGAATGATTCCACTGAACTACCAGGTGGAGCTTTCCAATAAGCCAATGATTGTTGGCACCACCGGGGATCCAGCAACCCCGTATGAGCAGGCCGTATCGCTTGCTGAACTTCTTGGCGGAAAGCTAGTTACCCTTCGTGGCGAAGGTCACACTGCCTACGGATCAAACACCTGCGTCACATCAATCGTTGATGCTTACCTGGAGGGAACGGATCTCGGAACCTCAACCCTCAACTGTCTTTAGAGGTAGAGGGCTGCCAGAATCGCCAAATAGATAAGTACAAAAATCGCTGGCGTTACGAACTTCACAACCTCGAGCCAAGAACGGAAGCTAATGACCCGTGCACGAAGTTTTGATTGGCCCGGCAGCAATTTAAGGTCATCAATGACCGCCTGCGCCTGGGAGGCGGCTGAATACTCGGCCAGCGCACCTAAAATTCCTGAGGCCAGCAGTATCAGCGCGAAGGCGTGAATCACAAACATTTCACTCTGCGCGATTGCTGGAGTGGCGATTGCGGCAAAAGCTAGTAAGCCTGTCGGTGCCAATTGCGCGAGAATAATGTGAAGTCGATTTCTTTGGAACTCGTGGATTAGTTCAGCCTCGGTCATGGTTGCTCCTAATTGATTCACTACAAGGTTAGGCGTAAGTGGCAAACAACGCATTGCAGGAGTACTTCTCTCGCAAATTTCGCAAGCTCCTATCTGGTGCAAAGGATGGGGTTCCGCCTTGGCTATCAGCAGTGGCTGGAGGCAATGACCCCGGTCTTTTCTTGCCAAGCGATGCGCCGTGGGTGATTCATAGAGATTTTTCAACACTCGTTGGTGGCATTAGGGCACTTCTCCTTCAGGCAATGCATCCCGGTGCACTGGCTGGTGTGGCCCAGCATTCGCGCTATGAGGAAGATCCTCTCGGTCGTCTTTCGGGAACAATTCGCTGGCTTACGGTTACCACCTTTGGTTCTAAAGAAGCTGTTGCACAGGAAGCAAGCCGAGTGAATCGAATGCATCAGAGAGTTAGTGGCAGCTATGAAAGGCAACAGGGGCAAGAGGTTAGGTATCAGGCAAGTGATCAGGATCTTTTGCTCTGGGTACACATCGCCTTCATGGATTCTTTCCTACGCTCTCATCAGCTTTATTCACGCGCACCTATTCCAGGGGGAGCAGATGCTTATGTGCGTCTGTGGGCAAAGTCAGTGGAGCCACTTGGGCTGAGTTCCGTTCCACAATCAGAAGCTGAACTGATTCAGATATTGGATTCTTACTCGGATGTGCTGCGTTGCGATGAGAAAGCTCTCTCTGTCATCAAATGGATTAGAAATGCGCCGCTCCCTCTAGCCGCAAAGCCCGTTTATCTTCTGCTCTTTCAAGCTGCTCTCGCATCGCTACCGAGCAGAATTCAAGAGCAGATTGGACTTAGAGCCTGGCCACTTTGGATTCTTAGGCCAGTGGTAACAAATCTCTTGGCTTTTCTAAGGTTTGCAATTGGGCCAGACTCTCCGATTGAAGATGCTGCAATTGCCAGGCTGAGAAGACTGGGTGCAATCAAGTAGACTTCCTGCTGCATCGCCACCTTAGCTCAGTCGGTAGAGCAGCTCCCTCGTAAAGAGCAGGTCGAGAGTTCGATTCTCTCAGGTGGCTCTAACTATCTGAATCCTGGAAGAAAAACATCGATTATTTGAGGCCCAGCAACTAGAACAATGGCCAATATGAACAGGACGAGGCCTACTCTCTTCCAGAGCCTCTCCAGATTCTTCGGATCCTTCAAGATCACTCTCCGATTCTTAGCCGCGGGAAATTTTCCTAAGGTCTAACCTGTTCTCTAAATTATGGCCGCTTGTTCTCGCTGCGGGGTGAGTTTTCACCCGGAAATTTCAGCCTGTCCTCTTTGCGGTGAAATTAGGCAGAAAGAGAAAGCTAGAAGAAGAAAGCTTCTCTATTTGCTCAACTCCTTTGCCTTCAGTGCAGTTGCAGGGGTCGTGCTTCTTCGAGTTTTGACCGCAGGTGAGGTGCAAGTTGGCATGAGTGACTCAGATTGCCAAGAGGCCATGCGCCTAGCTGAGAGCACAAGGTATGCCGTTGACTCTCTACAGAGCGACTATCAGCGTGGCGTTCTAGAACTCAATGAGGTCTCTGTTGCTTGGGCAAACCTGGCAAACAACTATGTACCGGGAAAATACTCATGGTCGACTTCAGGTCGGGAGCACAATTGGCTTGAGCGCTTGGCTGTCAGCACCTCGGGTTTAGCGTCAGGGGACCAGTTGAACACTGAAGAAGTTTCAGATCCCCTGAAATATGTCACAGACCTTACACGTCTTCTCCCTAGGTTCTGCTCGTAAGCTTTTCTCGGGAAAGCGGGAGACGACAACAGTGCCAGAAAAATCCAAATCTAGGTCAGCATTTAGTGATCAAGAAAAAGAAGCAATGCGCGAGAGGGCTCGCGAGCAAAGAGAGTTTAAGAAGCTATCTGGTGAGCAGCAGGTTCAGCTAAAAATAGCTGAAATGGATAAGTCTGATCAGAAGTTAGCTAAAGAAATTCACAAATTAGTACTTGGAATATCAGACAAGCTCTCACCAAAAACCTGGTACGGAATGCCGGCTTACTACAAGGGGGACAAGCTGATTTGCTTTTTCCAGGCGGCAAGTAAATTCAAAGTTCGCTATTCAACCTTTGGATTTCAGGAAGATGCCAAATTGGACGATGGAAGCATGTGGGCAACCTCATTTGCGCTCGTGAAATTTGACGAAAATGTCGTAAAGACAATCACAAAACTTGTAAAGAAAGCCATTTCCTAGTCAAGTTTGCACTCGGGTCTGCCACCCGGGAGCTTGTGTCGATTCTTTGCAATCCAGTAGTACACGACTCGAGCAAGGCCCTTAATCAGAGGTAGCTTGAGGAACAAGCCAAAAATCATCCAGATTCTTTTTGAGTCAAGTAGCAACTGGGCAATAGCATCGGCCGCCACTAAATACTTTCCATCTCTCACGTAGTAGACGGCTTTGGATGTCAGCTCTGAAGAAAGACCAAGTGAAGGCAAATCGAGTTTTTGGTAGGGCTTGATTGGTGTTACCTCTCCGGTCATCTTGCGCATTACTCTCGCCGCTGAGCTACAAAAAGCACAGTCACCATCGAAGATAAAAACCCTGGTCACAGCCCAAGAATAGTCCCTAGCGGCAAGTGGGCTCTTGGCTACAGCAACTATGAAGCGTATAGTTGAAGTAGTGAGCTCAGTTCTCAATCTGCGAGGCGTGCACCCAACCCGCCTGATTGCCATTGCCTTTACCGTAATAATCGCTGTTGGCGCGTTCCTGCTCTCGCTACCGATCGCGAATAAGAGCGGTTCTTGGCTGAATCTTTTTGACTCCTTGTTCACGTCAGTTTCCGCTGTCACAGTTACTGGTTTAGCCACTGTTGCCACTGAAACCAATTGGACGATGTTTGGTCACGTCGTCATAGCCATGCTTATGCAGATTGGTGCATTTGGAATCGTTGGTTTCGGTGCTCTAGTTATTTACTTGATTGAAGGTCGTTTATCACTCAGAGGCAAAATTACAGCGAGTTCCGAAGTAACTACTTACGCTGTTCCTGATGTCAAAACATTGCTTCGTAATATCGCCAAAGTTATGCTGGCCTTTCAGTCAGTGTTGTTTGTCATCCTCTTTTGGAGATTTTTCACAGAGTACGAATACTCCCTTGGCAAAGCTTTTGGCCATGGCCTTTTTCACTCAATAGCCAGTTTCAACAATGCAGGTTTTGCTCTTTATACAGACAGCATGATGCGTTTCGCTCGTGATCCATGGATCATTGTCCCTGTATTCATAGTCGTCTATTTCGCAAGCCTAGGCTTCCCAGTACTGGTAGAAATTCGGGACCGAATTCGAGAAAAATGGAAAGCTCGGTTCGATGCGGACTTTATCTCCACTCTGCCCAAGCAATGGTCACTAAATTCAAGAATCGTTCTTTGGGCCAGCTTTGTTCTAATGATTTTTGGAGCTGTAGTTATTGGAGTTTTAGAGTGGAACAATCCAAGAACTCTTGGAAGCCTAGATTCACTCAGCAAAATATTGGATTCTATTTTTGCCTCTGTAATGCCTCGAACCGCAGGCTTTAACTCTTTGGATATTTCGGCCATGAATCCGGCCACCTGGCTAGTCATTAATTTCCTCATGTTTATAGGTGGAGCTAGTGCATCGACTGCAGGTGGAATAAAAGTCGGAACTTTTGTTGTCTTGTTATACGTTGTTTACACGGAAATACGCGGAGAGACTGCAGTCAACATTGGAAATCGAAGACTGCCAAGATCAATGCAGCGACAGGCTCTGACAATTGTTGCCTTGACAGCATCCATGATTATCGCTTCAGTCATACTTTTGCGACTGACCACAACGTTTTCTCTTGACCAAATTCTTTTTGAGGTCATGTCGGCTGTTGGTACAGTAGGTCTGAGTACGGGGATTACCCCCAATCTTCCAGATCACGCAAAGTTTTTATTGTCGCTACTAATGTTGTTTGGAAGACTAGGCCCGATTGTGGTAGCAACCTCACTCGCTCTTAGAAAGACCAGACGACACTACGAATTACCAAAGGAAAGGCCTCTAATTGGCTAAGGAAGCAAAAAAGCGCATTCTCCACAGCAACGTCATGGTGATCGGACTTGGGCGTTTCGGCTCAGCACTAGCTACTGAACTCGTGCGGACTGGGCATGAAGTTATGGGTATAGATACAGATGAGAAGCTCGTTCAGCAAATGGCTGGCGTATTGACCCACACTGTCTGCGCGGATACAACTGACGAGGCAACTTTGAGAGAGCTAGGAGCAACCGACTTCGACTCGGCTGTCGTTGCAATTGGAGCTGATTTGGAATCCAGCATTCTTACTTCCTCTTTACTTCTTCAGCTTGGTGTAAAAAACGTGTGGGCAAAGGCTAATTCAACCTCACACGGAATTATCCTGAAGCAGCTGGGCTGCCACCACGTGATCTTCCCCGAGTCGGAGATGGGAAAGCGAGTAGCACACATGGTTTCGGGCGAGACCCTGGATTATGTTGCAATCGATAACGACTTTGTGATGGTTAAGACTCAAGTGCCATCGAGCTTTGACGGTCAGACTTTGGCGGAGCTCAAAATACGCTCAACTTACGGCGTGACTGTCGTTGCGGTCACAAGCGGAGATGGCAAGTACACACCCGCATTCCCTGAGACGGTTCTAAATGTTGGAAGTCAAATGGTGGTTGCCGGCAGAGTTGAACCTCTCAATGAATTCTGCAAGCTGGCCTAATAAATGTTGAATCCAATATTTTGGCTAATAGTTGCTGCGGTAACTGGTGCTATCAGCTATCTCTATCACCCAAGCTTTGAGCTGGCTATTGGTGGGACTTTGATTGGCACAGCCTTGACGGCTTTGATTGTTTGGTCATCCAGCAAGTTGGTAGACACAAAGTGGTGGATAGGCCGGGTAGCGCTTGTGTCTATGGTTGCCGGGTTGATGAATTCGACTGCTCTCGATGTTCTTTATTCGCTCTTTGCAGCTCCAGCTGGTGGCCGTCTAACAATAGGTTTTGAAACCGTCGCTGGGGGAGTCGTACTAACAGCTCTAGCTTTGCTTTGGGCGTTTCTTAGGCCGAAGCAACAAGACAATAATTCCAGCCGCAGCACCAAGGGATAGCCAAAGTACCCAGTAGAAATCCTGCGGAGCTTCTGAAATCAGCATTGGCTGAGCAGCACAATCTGGGTATTGAAACTCGGGATTTGCAACATATCCGTTTGAGTTTTCAACCTGAAAGCTAAAGTCGCCACTGATCGGATGTCCATCTGAGGAAACCATTCGCCAGCTGACTTTGTATTCACCTGATTGGTCGAGGTCAACTGGCAAGAAGCCCCTTTGCCCTTCTATCACGAGGCATCCCTCGTAGAGGGAAGATCCATCTGGCAGGGTTACAGAGATCTCATTGCCGGAGCCATCTTCAAGAATCATCGGCGTTCCGCTAATTTCGATAGCTATCTCTCGCTCGCCAGCCTGAACTATTGAGCCCTGCTCTGGGGTTTGTCCAACCACTTCGTCGTGAGCGCTCGCTGGTAGCGAAACCGCTAAGACCAGTCCAAGGGCGATGGAGAGTTTATGCTTCATTGGTGAAATCTTACTCTGAACTAAAGCCAATTCTATTTGGGGTCTCTGGCGGCCTAGTCACAGGACTGGTCGTCCTGGCCGCTTTGTTTGCTGGACCTCTAGGAGGATCAAGTTCTGATGAAGGTAATCTGACCGCTGATGTAGTAGAAAACTCAAGCGCTTCAGACAGCAGTGAAGTAGTTGTCAGCGAGAGTGCCAGCATATCGCCAGAAATAATCGAGTGCTCAGTTAAAGAGCTTGAAGAAAATCCGCTGGTTCTGGACCTACAGGCTCAGGTAATTGATGCTGCCACTGGCAAAGTTCTATTTGATCGTGCAAGTACTACTCCGGCAAGGGCAGCTTCTGTAATGAAGTTGTTGACAGCCGCTGCAGCACTTGAAACTCTTGGCCCGGACTATAGAGTCACAACTCGTGTTTACGCAGATGCCAAGGATCCATCCATCATCTATCTGGTTGGGGCTGGAGATGTAACACTTTCAAGAACCAAGCCAGGAGCTAACTCGGTCTATCGCAACGCACCAAAACTTTCGGACCTTGCTCGGCAAATTGGAGCTTGGTCCCAAACACAAACCTTCAGCCAGATAGTCCTAGACACCACTCTCTACGGAGGCTCGAAGGGCGAGTATCAAAGCGTCTGGGACAAGCGCGGGCTTTCCGAAGGTTACATGTCCTATGTTTCAGCTCTGCAGATTGATGGCGACAGAGACAATCCCGCCTCCAAAGACTCGGCTAGATCAACGGATCCTGTTGCTAGGGCAGGGGAGTGGTTCAAGCAGGAGCTGGGAGCAAAGGCATCAGGCGCTTTTCTAAGCAAGGGGAAAGCTCCTGCAGATGCGATTGAGATCGCGAGTGTCAGATCTGCCCCGCTCACGGTCTGGATCGATTACATGCTGACTGTTAGTGACAACTCCCTGTCTGAAGCAATTGCGCGTCTCGTGTCTCTAGACCTTGGACTCGATGGATCATTTGCTTCTCTCACTCAGGCTTATCGAGCGGCGCTTAGTGGCACAGGCATAGATTTAACTGGTCTAAAGGTGGAAGACGGATCCGGGTTGTCGAGATTCAATCAGGTGTCACCTGCAACCGTGAATCAACTTCTGCAGAAGATTGATCAGCGATACAAGAACTTTCAAGTCATTATTGATGGCATGCCAGTTTCAGGAACGCCCGGATCACTCAGCTATAGGTTTGAAGACGCAGTTGGAAAGGTTATTGCCAAGACGGGCTGGATTCGGACGGGCTACACACTTGCTGGTTTTCTCACACCTGAAGATGGATCAAGGCTCATCTTCACCGCTTATAACCTCGGTGATGTGACCATTGCAAACCAGGAAGCTCTGGATGAGCTTGTTATGGGCTTTTATAGTTGCGGAATTACTCTGGTGAATGACTAATGAATAACGCACTGCTAGTAATCGATGTCCAGAATGACTTCTGCGAGGGAGGAGCGCTGGCGTGTGCCGGCGGCGCAGCTGTGGCTCAGAAAATCACTGACTACCTCAATTCAGGAAATTCGAATTACGACTACGTAATTGCGTCTCGCGATTGGCATACGCCTGGCGAGCTAAATGATGGTCACTTTCCGGCCCATGGGAATGAACCAGACTTTGTGAAAACCTGGCCTTTGCACTGCCTAGCTGGCAGTCAAGGAGCCGAGTATCACCCCAGCCTTGACGGAACCCTGATTGACATTCACATAAAAAAAGGTCAGTCTGCAAACGGCTATTCAATTTTTGATGGCACCGATGAAAGCGGCAAGTCATTTGCTCAGGTAATAAGTGATCTGGAAATTAGCTCAGTGGATGTGGTTGGAATAGCCACTGACTACTGTGTTAGGGCATCCGCACTTGATTCACTCAAGCATGGCCTAAACGTAAAGGTCATTACTTCCCTCACAGCGGGGGTGAACCCTCAGTCAACTGAGGCAGCCATTGATGAAATGGTGGATGCTGGCGTTAGGGTCGTTGCTCAGTAGTCGCGCCTTGCTCCATCACTTGGGGTAACAGAAAACACATTTGGCTCAATAAATCCTTGATTACTGAAGGCTTCCAGGCACTGGCTGCGAAGTTCACCCAGTTTTGACTGATTAATTATGGCTATGGCTGCACCACCAAAGCCTCCACCAGTCATTCTCGATCCAATCGCACCAGCTGACATCGCGGTCTCGACAGCTAGGTCAAGTTCGGGAATTGAAATTTCAAAATCATCCCTCATGGATGCGTGTGATTGGAGCATGAGATCTCCCATGCTCTCGAGGTTTCCAGATTTCAGCGCATTCACAGCATCAAGCACTCTTTGGTTTTCGGTGATGACGTGTCGACAGCGCCTGAAGGTTAGCTCGTCCATAAGCTCACTTGCTCTTGAGAGATCCTCTGCAGTGAGATCGCGAAGCGAATTTACGGACATGATGGCCGCACCCTTCTCGCATGCCTCGCGTCTGACGCGGTAGCCACCGTCAGAGTGGCGGTGTGCAACTCGGGTGTCAATCACTGCCACCACCAGTTCCTTTTGGGAAAGACCTAGTTCGACCAGTTCAGTAGCGAGGCTCTGACAGTCAATTAGAACAGCGCAATCTGCCTTGGCGAGCATTGAGGCTGTTTGATCCATAATTCCAGTGGGTGCACCAACGACCTGGTTTTCCGCCTTCTGGCCGATCAGTGCCAGTTCCTGGCGGGTGTAACCCGACTGCCAGACATCATTAAGTGCTGTCGCTATCGAGCACTCAATTGCGGCTGAGGATGAAAGTCCTGCACCGACCGGCACATCAGAAACAAAGAAGGCATCAAAGCCTTTGCCTGCTCTCTCAGACATGGCCCATGCCACTCCGAGTGGGTAGAGAGCCCACGCCAAATCGGCTGGTTTGTTTTCCGACAGCTCATATTCGAAAACTTCATTTGAGAAGGTTGATCCAACCCTCGCTAGACGGTCATCCCTCAAAGAGAGAGCCACCCATGTGCGTCTATCGATTCCAAAGGGGAATACAAACCCATTGTTGTAATCGGTGTGCTCGCCAATTAGATTCACTCTTCCTGGAGCTGACCAGACTCCATCTGGAGCATGTTCAAAGAGATTGGCAAACTTCGCCTTGACCTCGTTAATCACCGACTAATTCTCTCAATCTGCCAGCCGTTTCCTCGGGTGCGATATCACCCACGAAGGCCCCCATAGCGCTCTCGGATCCTGCTAGGTATTTCAACTTGTCGGCGGCTCTTCTTGGCGAGGTGATTTGCAGCATCAGGCGAACGCGCTCACGATTTTCTATCATCGGAGCTTGGTGCCAGGCAGAGATGTATGGAGTTGGGGTTTCATACATCCCGTCTACTGCTCCAAGCAGTTTCTTATAAACAACCGCTAATTCCTCAGTCTCAGCATCTCGAAGTTGGGCTAGGTCACTGATGTTTCTCTTGGGCAGAAGATGGACTTCGATTGGCCACCTGGCCGCAAATGGAACATAGGCCAAGAAATTGTCTGAATCAATCACTTTTCTCTGTCCGGACTTCTCAAAATCCAGTAAGGATTGAAAAAAATCACCAGAGTAGCTGTCAATACTTTGAATAAGTTTTCTTGTTGTCGGTGTTACAAATGGGTAAGCATAAATCTGACCGTGCGGATGATGGAGCGTGACTCCAATTTCCTCGCCTCGATTCTCAAATGGAAATACCTGAACCACGCCAGCTAGTCGCTGCAATTCGTCAGTTCTATCAATCCAGGCGCCGAATACGGTCCGAATCCTCTCCACGCTCATTGCGCCAAGGCTTCCCTTGTGCTCAGGGCTGAAGACGACTACCTCGCATCTTCCATAGGCGGTTGTTGCAAAGCCAAATCTCTCCCCATTGGGCAGATCGATTGGTAAAGCTTCGGGTCCAAATGCGGGACCTTTGTTTTCAAAAACCGCCACATCGAACATGTCGGGTAGCTCGCTCAGGTTGTCCTGGGTGGTCGGGCAGAGCGGACAGGCATGCGCGGGAGGTAGAAACGCTCGCTGTTGTCTATGAGAAGCAACCGTGATCCACTCTGATGAAAGAGGATCAAACCTTAGCTGGGCGGTTTGCGGCCGCTCCGGAAGGTCACGAGTATCCTGCTTGCGCGCTTGAGGGTGGGAGGAGGAAGCGTCATCGAAGTAGAAGATGTCTCTTCCATCCGCGAGCTTGCCACTAATTCTGGCTTTCACTCAGCTTCTCACCTACTCACTCAATAGCATTGTTAGGTGCCAAATTCGCACCCTGAAGAGCAACTGAGAATCTCACGGAAAACCGCGAGCGCTACCAGTATGGCAGTAATTTCCCCGATCGGAGCTGCCCTCACTGAGCTCACACTTGGGGGAGTTCAGATTGTCTCTCACAAGGCAGCCGGCGAGCCCAAATCCATGTTCTTTGGTTCTCTTTTGGCTCCCTGGCCCAATCGTCTAGCTGGAGGCAGTTATTCCTTTGAAGGCCGGACTCTGGCGCACACAATCCTCGACAGTCAACAAAACGCCAATCACGGGCTGCTTTTTGACCGAGCTTTGCGGGTTACTGACCAATCGGAATCAAGCATCAGTTTCAGCTACGGGTTCGGCAGCGATGAGGGCTATCCCTTCGCCATTGAGCTAATTGTGAAATACACAATCACAGAAGATGAATTTCGATTCGACGCATCCGCAACCAACCTAGGGCAGCCAGCTCTATTTGGACTTGGTTTTCACCCCTACTTCCTGGTTGGTGAGAAATTTGCTTTTTCCGCCGACTTCACAAATCGAATTACTGTCGACGAGAAAATGATTCCTATTGGCAAGGAATCTATCGCAGGCTTTACCTACTCGGGCGGAGATCTCGATGATTGCTTCTATGGCGCAAAAACTGTAAAGCTTGAGACTGAAAGTTACCAACTCGACCTTTCAATTTTGAAAGGATTTGAATACTTCATGCTTTACAGACCCAATCAATCAGCTGTGAGCATGCTCGCTATTGAACCGATGAGTTGCAGAACGAATGCCTTCAATACTCACCTGTCGGAAGTGCTAATTGCTGAAAACGAAACTAAGACCTACGGTTTCAGTATTAGAAAGAGCTAGAGGGCAATTCCTTTTCATCAGCCAAAATTGCCTGAACAATTCGGCTCGCAACCTCATGAGCTGTCTTTCCCGGAGGGAATTTCGGTGCAACCCCGGCAATTGCTCGATCCGCTAAACCGGTTTCGGTATGACCAGGTCTTGCAGAAATTACTCTTGTCCCGCTTCGACGCCACTCTCTTGCGGCACCTTGCAAGAATCCCTCAATTGCAAACTTTGAAGCTGAGTAAGCAGCGATTCCAGGAAGTGCTGCCTCGGCAACTACGCCTGTCAGATTTACAACAACACTCTCAGACTTCTTTGCCAGTAGTGGAGAAAGAGCACTGAACAGCTGAATTGGTCCAATCGCGTTTATCTCAAAAAGGTTTTTCAGGATATCTGGTTCAAGTTGAGTTGCCTCTCCGAACGCGACAACGCCGCTGGCATTGATGATGCCGTCGATTTCCGTCGAGGCTATTAGATAGTCGGTGAGTGTCTTGATGCTCTCCGGCTTTGTGTAGTCAAGAAGCAGGCGAACCTCTACACCGGCTGGAATTGCAGCCGCGGTTTCATTGGAAGTAGCTGTGCCCAAAACCGTGGCACCTTGCTCCCGTAAAATCTTGACAAGCTCGGATCCAAGTGCCCCAGAGGCTCCGCAAACAAGAAAAGTCTTTCCTTTTATTTCCATCCCTTTCCTAACCACCATCCCCCCTGAGTTATTTCGCAACTAAACTGGCCCAGTTAGAGGTCAAATGCGTAAATTCCTGGTTCTTCTGCTCGCTCTACCACTGATTGCGGGCTGCACTTCAGCGCCTTCGGCTACCGATCTGGGCTCAGACTGCGCAGGCGTCAGCGTCTTCGTGAACTTTTCCGGCGAAGGTCAAAACATCGCCAAATGCGTCACTTTCTCTGGGGAAAGTGAGCTGACTAAGACAATTCTTGAGGCAGCTTCGGTAATCACCGAAGGAACCGCGACTTACGGTGATCAGGTGGTTTGCCGAGTCAATAATGTTCCATCGGCGGATGAGCCCCTCGAAGTTGAGGGCAATGATCCTCATTTGGAAACTTGCCAGGACATGCCACCGGCTTTTGCCTACTGGGCACTTTGGGTAAAGAAAAGTGGCAGCTCGGAATGGGAATACGCCACCGAAGGTGTCAGCTCTCTACAGCTGTCGGCCGGTGATTCCGTAGGCCTTGCGTTTTCTCTCGCTGGCCAAACTCCAACTCCTGAGGGCAAGTAATTTCTAAGAAATCGCGACTAATTCTGACGGCGGTCCTAGCTGTCAGTTTTATTTTTCTGCGTTTGGTTTACGCATTTATCTTTTCTGGCCTGGGTGGCAAGACCATAATTCTCGATTTACCCACTTTGCGTCTTTCCGGTCCGTTTAGGCATGTGGAGTTACTTGGAGAAGTTTCTCTAGAGGGAATTTTGAGAAACGTTCAACTGGCAGCTCCTTTTGCATTAGCAATACTGGTGTTTGGAACTCTCTCCTTACTCTTATCTGAAAACTTTCTTTCTAATCTTTCTGCCAAGGCACCGTATGGAAAGAAAGTCCTGACGTCAATTGGTATTTCCCTTGCGAGCATAAACAGCATCGCTGATTCTGCTCGAGAGGTTTTCTTTGCGCGCAAACTTCGCGGTGAGTCGCGCTGGTCGAGCCTTGTTCCGCTTCTAGAGAGAACTATCGTGAAGGCCGGTGCAATTGCTCTGCGCCTTGCAAGGAGCGAAGCGCGGCCCCGAATCGTTTGTGATGTAAGGATCTCTAACCTGAGGGTAGGCGAACTAGGTCCTATTTCAGTGGTATTTCAAGCCGGATCCATTCACGTCATAACCGGTGCCACTGGCAGTGGCAAGTCGACTCTCCTACAAGCGATAGCTGGTCAAACCCAAGAGCATTTCGGTAGAGAAATAACTGGCGAACTTCAACTGGGTGAAGTCAGCCTTAGGTCGTTTGCCAACGCCTCCGCACTCACCTCTTTTGTTCCTCAGTTCCCGCAGGATGGCATACCCAAAGCAGATCTTCATGGCTCAGATCGATTTGGGTATGGACTGTCTCACGGTGAGGCATATGAACTTGCTTTTGAGCAAGAATTAAAGCGAAACCCGTCGGTACTTTTACTGGATGAACCCGCGGCAGCTTTGGACCAAGAACGTCTGGCTCGACTTCTGAGTAAATGTGAGGAATTGGCCAAGCTTGGTGTCACGGTGATTATTGCTGAACATCGAATTTCATCTTTCACCGGATTGCAGGCAATTTACTGGTATCTCGAAAGCGGGAAACTGCTTCCGGGCATGGCCCTCGCAGAACCAATTCCAATCGCTCGGAAAAATCAGGTTGTTGGTCGAGAGAAATCGATTGAGATTGAGTTGCCAGAGATCGCACTAAATAACAAAACAATTAAGCCATTCAAGCTGGAGCTGCGCCAGGGAGAGATTGCTGCGATTACTGGAGCAAACGGTTCGGGTAAGACGACAATTCTCAGAGCCATAGCCACGGCACAAAATTGCGTTTATGTGCACGGAGAGAAATTTGTTGGTCCCAATCCAAAAATCGTTGCGCTTGTCCCTGACAAAGTTGGCGACTACTTTGTCACTGGCTCACTTGATGAAGAGCTTGCTCGCGCAGACAAGTTTGCTTCTGTGGCCAAGGGTTACACAAAAACAACCTTTCTCAGCCTTGTCGAACCTGACGGTAGCGACTTTGTTAGGCACCCACTAGACCTATCAATAGGAACTCAACTAGCACTTGCCACCGCCATGCAGCTAAGTCACAAGCCGCAACTTTTGCTTCTGGATGAACCAGTTCAGGGCCTTGACTCCAGATCCAGAGCTCAACTGGCCGAGACACTACGTTGCGTTCAGGAAACCGGCTGTGCCATCGTTTTTGCCACTCATGATCTTTTCTTTGCGAAGTCTTTAGCAGACAAAACCATATCTCTGACTGATGTCACAAATAGAGCTGCTGAGGTAGGTGCCAAATGAGGCGCAGCATTTACCTTTGGATTTTGTCTCTAGTCGCACTGTCGATTTTTCTATGGCCGTTTTGGACGCTCGGCTTTGCCTTTGACCAGGTTCTGATTCAGATACTTGTTATTCCTGCAATTGTTCTGTGTGCGGGGGCAGCACTTCTGATTCTTGATGGGGATCTAATTGGCCCCAAG
Source organism: Actinomycetota bacterium (assembly GCA_039799865.1). Taxonomy (GTDB): domain Bacteria; phylum Actinomycetota; class Actinomycetes; order Actinomycetales; family Microbacteriaceae; genus Aquiluna. The sequence continues at coordinate 25,606 of JBDLRV010000046.1, forward strand.
CAAATAGCTCTCTTGGGTCTCCTATCTGCATTAGGGGCTGCAGTCAGGATTGCAACGGGCGGTACAGGTGGCTTCGAGCTGGTCTTTGCGATTGTGATTCTCGGAGCCGCTGCTTTTGGTTCGCGTTTCGGATTTTTACTTGGAGCAATGACGATTCTGGTGTCATCACTATTTTTTGGTGGCATCGGACCGTGGACACCGTTCCAGATGTTTGCCGTTGGTTGGGTGGGAGCAGGGGCTGGAATGCTCGCAACTAGCCGAAGGTATTCCGTTCCGCTTCTTGCTGCTTACGCGGTGGTTGCAAGCTATCTGTTCGGTTTGATCATGAATGCCTGGTTCTGGCCTTACGCAACAGGCTTTGATACTTCAATTTCCTATTCGGCAAACCTGACTGGCGTTGAGAACCTAGCCAATTTCCTGACCTATTCACTACTTTCCTCAACACTCACCTGGGACACCGTTCGGGCAGTTTCAGTGGCGGTGTTTATCTTGGTTTTTGGAAAGGCAATGATTCGCACTTTCCAACGAGCAAAAATCTAAACCGAGAAGTACTTGGCCTCAGGGTGATGGAAAACAAAAGCATCCGTTGACTGCTCTGGGTGTAGCTGAAGCTCTTCACTGAGCTCGATGCCCAGCCTCTCAGGCTTTAGCAGCTCAACAACTTTCTTTCTGTCTTCCATTTCTGGGCAGGCGGGGTAACCAAGCGAGAATCGAGCACCGCGATATTCAAGTCCAAAAAAGCCTGCGAGATTCTCTGGGTCTTCGCTGCCAAAACCTAGCTCGTGTCTGATGCGGCTGTGCCAAAACTCAGCTAGGGCTTCGGTCAGCTGCATTGCAAGCCCGTGCAGCTCTAGATACTCGCGGTAGGAGTTTTCCTCAAAGAGTTTTTGTGTGAACTGATCTACTCGAGAACCAACCGTTACAAGCTGGACTGGAAGCACATCTATCACCCCGCTCTCTTTCGAGCGAATGAAGTCGGCTAGACATAGGTGACGATCTCTTCTCTGTCTTGGGAAGCTAAACCTCAGCCGTTCTTGCCCAATGTTTCCCGAAGCGCCATCTGGAGCAAGTAGGCCCTTTCTACCAAGCACACCAGTTGGATCATCCGCATGGTGAAGGACTACGACATCGTTGCCAGAGGAGTAGACGGGGAAGTAGCCGTAGGCAACCGAGGCATCGAAGATGCCCTCGGCCAGAATTTTGTCGAGCCAATACCTAAGCCTTGGCCGGCCTTCTTTCTCAACCAGCTCCTCATAACCGGGGCCATCGCCACGTGAGGGCTTTAGTCCCCACTGTCCCATGAACGTAGCGCGTTCATCCAAAAAACTTGCGTAGTCGGCTAGCTTTATGCCTCTCACCAATCTGGTTCCCCAGAATGGCGGATTCGGAACTTTGTTATCGCTAGCTACGTCTGATCGGGTTGGCAGATCCGCTTCGTCTGTGAGGGTTAGCTGAGACTTGGCGTGGATTCTCTTCTTTAGTGGAGGAAGTCCCGCCTTATCTGGACTCTCACCTCTGGCAATTTTCACTAGGGGCTCCATCAGTGATAACCCTTCGAAAGCATCCTTGGCATAGCGAACCACACCATCAAACTCGCCCGCAAGGTCGTCTTCAACGAAGGTTCTGGTCAGCGCAGCCCCGCCAAGAATTATCGGCCAGCGTTTGGCCAGTCCGCGAGTGGTTAGTTCTTGAAGATTCTCTTTCATGACCAGTGTGGATTTCACAAGCAGACCGCTCATGCCAATTACATCCGCGTTGTTTTCCTCTGCTGCCAAAATAATGTCGTTGATGGGCTGCTTGATTCCAATGTTCACGACTCTGTAGCCATTGTTTGTCAAAATGATGTCGACCAGGTTCTTACCAATGTCATGGACATCGCCTCTGACGGTTGCAAGGACCATCGTTCCCTTGCCACTTTCACTGGTCTTTTCCATGTGCGGCTCTAGTAGTGCAACTGCGGTTTTCATGACCTCGGCTGATTGAAGCACGAAGGGAAGCTGCATCTCACCTTTGCCAAACCTCTCACCGACGACCTTCATGCCCTCGAGGAGATGGTCATTAATTATTGACAGAGCACTGAGGCCCTCTGACATGGCAAGTTCAAGATCTGCATCTAGCCCTTTGGCTTCTCCATCAATAATTCTTCGCTGCAACCTCTCAGTGACGCTCAAAGCGGCCAGTTCGGCTGCCCTAGCGTCCTTTAGCGATGCGGAATTGACTCCGGCAAACATTTCAAGCATTGCTGATAGCGGGTCGTAGGTGATTGAGCCGTCTGCATCGTATTCACGTCTGTCATAAATCAGATCGAGAGCAACCTTTTTCTGGTTTTCATCAATTGAAGAAAGTGGAACTATCTTGGCCGCATCAATGATTGCGGTGTCAAGTCCTGCCTCGTAAGCCTCGTGAAGAAAGACAGAGTTGAGGACCGCTCTTGAAACAGGATTGAGTCCAAATGAAACATTGGAAACACCGAGTGTGGTGTGGACTCCTGGATACAGCCGGTTGACTTCGCGAATGGCTTCAATCGTTTCGATTGCATCGCGACGGGTTTCCTCTTGTCCAGTTGCAATCGGGAAGGTCAGACAGTCGACAATCACATCTTCGACTCTCAGGCCCCAATCTTTGGTGAGCGTATCAATCAGGCGCGAAGCAATTCTTACCTTGTCCTCTTTAGTTCTGGCCTGTCCCTGCTCGTCAATTGTGAGGGCGACAACAGCAGTACCGTGCTCTTTGACCAGTGGCATGGTCTTTTGAAAGCGGGACTGAGGTCCGTCGCCATCTTCAAAATTGACCGAGTTAATAACTGGGCGTCCGCCGATGAGCTCTAGTCCTGCCTGCATTACGGGTGGCTCTGTTGAATCGATCACCAGCGGCAGGGTGGAGGCAGAGGCAAATCTGGAGACAATCTCCTTTATATCTTTTACGCCATCACGTCCGACGTAGTCAACGCATACATCCAGCAGGTGAGCCCCATCACGCACCTGCTTCTTAGCGATCTCAACGCAGTCATCCCAGCGCTCTTCAAGCATGGCTTCGCGGAATGCCTTTGATCCATTGGCGTTGGTTCTCTCACCGATTGCAAGGTAGGTGTTCTGCTGCTTCAGTGGAACATGCTGATAGAGAGAGGCAACACCTGGCTCAATTGATTGTTTCCGATTGATTAGCTTCTTGCCGCCGACTCTTTCAACAACAGCTCTAAGGTGTTCTGGGGTGGTGCCGCAGCAGCCTCCAACCAGTGAAATACCAAATTCTTTGATGAATTGCTCGTGCGCTGTTGCAAGCTCATTTGGTGTTAGCGGGTAGTAGGCACCATCGCCTTGAAGAATCGGAAGACCGGCATTGGGCATGACCATTACTGGAATCTTTGCCCGCTGACTGAGTTGGCGAAGGTGCTCGCTCATTTCAGCTGGTCCAGTTGCGCAGTTCAGACCAATCATGTCTATACCCAGTGGCTCGAGGGCTGTGAGCGCTGCGCCAATCTCGCTACCCATCAGCATGGTTCCGGTTGTTTCTACAGTTACCTCAACAAAGATCGGAAGTCGAACTCCCATTTCCACGATTGCGAGCTTGCAGCCATTAACAGCGGCTTTTGTCTGGAGAAGGTCCTGAGAGGTTTCAATCATGAAGGCATCTGCACCACCTTCAATTAGTCCTTTGGCCTGAAGTGCAAAGGTTTCTTTGAGGTAGGCGTAACTTACGTGTCCGAGGGAAGGAAGCTTTGTTCCTGGTCCCATCGAGCCCAACACCCAGCGCATTTTGCCGTCTTGCGCCTGAAACTTCTCAGCCGACTGTCTGGCCAGCTCAGCACCAGCTCTGGCCAATTCTTGGATGCGATCTTCAATGCCATAGTCGGAGAGATTCGACCAGTTAGCACCAAAAGTATTGGTCTCTACGCAATCAATTCCGGTTTCAAAGTAGGCGTCATGAACGCCAACGACTATGTCAGGCCTTGTGACATTGAGAATCTCATTGCAGCCCTCGTGATTCTGAAAGTCCTCAAGCGATGGCTTTTGGGCCTGGAGCATGGTTCCCATCGCGCCGTCTGCAATCACCACGCGCTCAGCTAGAGCTGATAGCAGTGCCTCGGCACGGTCAGTTAGCTTGACCTGCTGGAATTGATGCAATTGCAAAGCAGCTCCGATGATGGGGGGGTGCTCGCAGGCCTGCGAATACCAAAAGAATACCCTCTGGGTTGTAACAGTTCGCAATACTTCAGGGTTTGGCTACTTTGATGCCCATCGATAGGGCAAAATATGAGCGACCCACCAAATCTTTCCCAGGAGAAAACATGTCTAAATTTGGAAAACTCGGTCGCGCTGCCCTGGCGGGTATTGCGGCTTCAACACTTGCAGTTTCATTGGCGGCGTGTGCCCCTGCTGAAACTGAGACCGCTGAGACCACTGAACCGGCAGAGACCAGTGAGCTTCAGACTCTTACCCCAGGCAAGCTAACTATCGGTACTGGACTTCCAGCCTATGAGCCATGGGTTGTTGGAGATGCACCTGAGTCCGGTGAAGGATTCGAAGCAGCAGTTGCTTACGCGATTGCCGCAGAGCTTGGCTTTGCACCTGAAGATGTCGTCTGGGTTCGCACAACCTTTGACGAGGCAATTCAGCCAGGCGCTAAGAACTTTGACTTTAACCTTCAGCAGTATTCAATTACTGAAGAGAGAAAAGCAAACGTTGATTTCTCATCGCCTTACTACCTGACCACTCAGACAGTAATCACTGTTGCTGGATCTGCAGCTGAGGGAGTTACTGACCTAGCAGGCCTGAAGGGTCTTCTAATTGGTGCCGCTACTGGAACCACATCTCTGGCAGCAATCGAGGACATCATTCAGCCAACCGCTGGTGCTCAGGCGTTCAACTCGAACGATGATGCCAAGGCTGCGCTAGCAAATGGTCAGGTCGATGCAATCGTTGTTGACCTGCCAACAGCTTTCTACCTCACAGCAGTTGAACTTGAGGGCGGAAAGATTCTCGGTCAGCTTGAAGGTGCTGAGTCAGGCGACAGCTTCGGTCTAGTACTAGACAAGGGCTCACCTTTGACTGCAGCGGTATCGGCTGCAATCGACCGACTGCGTGAGAGCGGAAAGCTAGCGGAGATCGAAGCCAAGTGGCTTGCTGATTACGCTGGCGCTCCTGTGCTTAAGTAGCAGTTCTAAGACACAATAGGTGGGGCGAGAAAATCGCCCCACCTATTTCTCTAAGCAAGGTAGAGCATGGCGTTAGAAGATAAGCAAGTTTCAGAGGCTGAGCTTGCGCGCCGTGGGTATAGGAAAACCAAGCAGCGAAGAAGTGTCTGGGTGGCATTTCTCAGCACGATTGTTTTTGCTCTAATCGTTTGGTTTGGGCTTATTGCAACCCCAGGCTGGTCCAGGGTTGAGTCTTCGTTTTTCACCTGGGAAGTCGCAGTTCAGGCCTTTCCAAGAGTTTTTGACGGCCTTCTTCTAAACCTGCGAGTGCTGGTAGCTGCTTCGATTCTGGTTTTGGTTTTTGGATTACTGCTAGCAATCCTTCGAACACTGAAGTCACCCGTGTTCTTTCCCATCAGAGTTTTATCGAAGGGTTATGTAGATCTGTTCCGAGGATTACCACTAATCATCGTTTTGTATCTGGTGGGTTTCGGCATTCCTGGGTTGCGACTGGAATTTGTTGGTCGAATCCCAGCTGAGGTGCTTGGAACAATTGCCCTAACGCTCACATACAGCGCGTATGTGTCAGAGGTCTTTAGAGCGGGAATTGAATCTATTCACCCTTCCCAAAGACTGGCTGCCAGATCGCTTGGCCTTAGTTACGGTCAATCGATGCGCCTGGTTGTTCTTCCGCAGGCGGTTAGAAGGGTAGTTCCTCCGCTGATGAATGACTTTGTTGCTCTGCAAAAGGACGTTGGTCTGATCTCTGTCCTTGGGGCAATTGATGCTGTTCGGGGAGCGCAAATAGAAGTTGCCAAGTTTGCAAACTTCACACCATATGTATTGGCGGGTCTTCTTTTCGTCCTCTTGGCAATTCCAACGATTCGGATTGCTGATGCTGTTGCCAAGCGTTATGCAGAGCGAGAGCAAAACGGGGTAACCCTGTGATTGATTGGACAAAGCCTCGTCTGAGGGTCGTGGGCCTCAAAAAGCATTACGGTGATCGAGTCGTAATAGATGGAGTCAATCTTGAGGTTTTTCCGGGCCAGATCGTTGCACTGATTGGCTCGTCAGGATCAGGTAAATCCACCTTGCTTAGATGTGTGAATCTGATCGAGGAACTAACTGATGGTCAAATCTTCCTGGATGGCGAAGAAATATCTGCTCCGGGCCTTGATGAGGACAAGATCAGGGCCCAAATAGGACTGGTCTTTCAGTCATTCAATCTCTTTTCTCACCTAAGCATCAGGGAGAACATCACACTCGCACTTCGCCACGTTAAGAAACTTTCTGAGGCGGAGGCTTCTGAAATTGCTAACCGCTGGCTTGAGCGAATTGGTCTTGGAGATAGAGGGGACTCGTATCCTGACAAGATTTCTGGCGGCCAGCAGCAAAGAACTGCAATCGTTAGAGCAGTCTCCATGGATCCGAAGGTCTTACTGCTGGATGAAGTAACAAGTGCTTTAGATCCGGAACTGGTCGGGGGAGTGCTGGACTTGATTAGAGAACTCAAGCAGAACGGAACAACCATCCTTATGGCCACCCATGAGCTCTCGTTCGCTCGCGAAGTAGCAGACTGGGTCATCTTCCTCGAGAAGGGCCAAATCTATGAGGAAAATGAAGCAAGTGAGTTCTTCAACAATCCCAAATTGCCCAGAACTAAAGAGTTTCTTGCCCGAATGGCTCTCTAGAACATAATCAGAACTATTGAAGTAGCATCAGAGCATGCCTACGGGGGTTCGTTCAAAGTTAGCCAAGCTCGCTTCAATCGCTGTTGCTAGCTCAATGGTCTTTGGCAGTATCACTCTTGTAACCTCTGCATCACAGGCTGCAGTTATTCCTAAACCAGGGGCCAGTTGCAGCAAACTTTGGCAGAAGATTACCTATCGTCAAATCACATACACGTGTGTCAGAGTCTCTGGAAAGCTCGTCTGGAATAAGGGCGTAAGGGTAGCGGCGGCTAAACCTGCACCTACACTTCCCGCCAAACCACAGCTCGCCCTCTATACCGGTGGTGCAGGCGCGGCAGATGGCGCTAACGACTTTCCTACTCCAGAGCTGAACTTCACTCCACAAGCCGAGACTGCAGGCACCAATCTTCGAATATTTCTTTATGATCCGAGAAACACTGCCCGTGCGATTAATTCTCCAGGCCTATTTCTTAAGTCTGCTTCTTCCGATTGGAAGTTCTATTCAGCCAACTCTGATGGCAGCCTCTATCTTCAGTTAGCAGATGGCGAATACTCGATAGATACCGTTGAACCTTCAGGTCAGTCAGCGCAGTATTTGCGCAAGTTCTATTCGGTGACAATGTCTGGTGGCAAAGCTGATGTCGAAGGGGTGAAGGCAAATTCCAAGGGCTTTTTTGGAATGACCTTTGATGTTCCTGATTCAGACAATGAGTTCTCGCCTGCAAATCAGTGCCAGCTCAGAGGACAAGACGGAAACTTAGCGATGAACGTAGGTTTCCCTGCTCGTTCCGATCGCCTAGTTCGACAAGGGCAAATTAGAGCCATCATCATCCCAGTTGATTTTGCAGATGCACCTGGTTTCGGAACACCCGCAGAAACTTTCTACGACATGGCTGTTGGCACTGACAAGTTTTTCCGCCAAGTATCCGACAACCGAGTCACTTTCAATTTTCAAATACTCCCGAAGTATTTACGCATGCCATTTAGCCCCAGCCAATTTAAGCTGGGTAACTGGAGCCAGGGAGATGCCGAAGGCTATTGGCGAGCAGCAATCAAGGCAGCTGATCCACACATTGATTATTCGAAGTTTGATGTGGTCTATGTTGTAAGCCCACCATCTATTGCCGCTAGCGCAATTGCTTATGGACCTGCATTTCCAAAGAAATATTTGACAAACGATGGATTTGTTAAGAACGGCACCTTCTCTGGAGCGGATGCGTATCAAAACTTTTCTGGAGCAGGTTGGAAATGGATGGCTCACGAGACTGGGCACCTGTTTGGACTGCACGATCTCTACACCGTAGATCCCACTCCAGCCACATTCGGGTCATGGGAAATCATGTCTCTGAACTGGACAAACCGCTCAATTGAATTGACCACCTGGAATCGGTTTATTTTGGACTGGCTGCGGACTGATCAGTATGACTGCCTTAGTTCGATTGAACTTACTGGAGCAACTAAATCAATCGATCTGGTTCCAGTTGGTTCTAGCTCCGCTGGAAAAAAGAGCGTGTTTATCAAGTTGAGTGATTCTTTGATGCTGGTTGCTGAATATAGGGCAACCGCCGGTCTCGATGTCATTCCAACTAATGAGTCAGGGCTTCTGGTCTACACAGTTGATATGAAAATCGGGTCTATTAGGGGAGGCTGGAAAGTCATTCGCCCCGCTAGATCAACTAGCCCGGCCTTTGAAGACGCAGCTCTGCATATCGGGGAGAGCGTGGAGGTGCAGGGAATCAAGCTCACTGTGGTGAGCAAGTCTGCGTCTCAATTGCAGCTGCGCGTCAATTAGATTCATAGTTCAGCGAATTTCAAGACTTACCTGTAAATTCGCTCAGTCTTTCAAGCGACAAAATGCATGTTGGATAGTCTTGACCTGTGATTGAGTTTGCGGTCGATGTCATCAACCAAATTGGACTAATTGGCGCTGGTCTTCTAATTGCCATAGAGGTAGTTGTTCCCCCAATCCCCAGTGAGGCTATCTTGCTGCTCACAGGTTTTAATGTTTCACTCGAACGATTTGGTTTCGTTGAGGCTCTCATTGCCACAACTATCGGTTCACTGCTCGGAGCGACTCTTCTTTACTTTTTTGGCTTTATGTTTCCTGAAGACAAGATAGAAAAATTAATTGGCAAGTATGGACACTATGTAGGACTACCGCTAAAAGACTTCAAGAAAACCATGGACTGGTTCAGGAAATATGGAAGCGCTTTAGTCTTGTTCGGCCGAATGATTCCAATAATCAGGAGCTTAGTTAGCATTCCGGCGGGACACGTAAGGATGCATCTTGGCAAGTTTTACTTCTACACCGCTATTGGTGCAGTGGCATGGAACTCAATCTGGATCTCTATCGGGCTAAACCTGGGAGAGAATTGGCAAGTTGGGGAGCAGTTTGCGCAATATGTCGAATGGGTTGCCTATGTGATCCTTGCCGGGCTTGCGCTCTACCTAGCAATCAACGTCGTCAGATTCCTTGTCTCCCGCCTCAACCGCTGACCTTGGGGATGCTGGGCCTGGAGCTCAGACAGTAACCAAATTGCAACATTAGCCCTGGGCCAGCTTCGGATGGGGGCAATTGCTAGCCATTAGGCTTCATATAGGAGTACGACTAGTCGTTCTCGCACGAACATGTGCCAGGTATCAAAGGTGGCTAAAGCTTGGTAAAAGCGCAATCACAACCTCTAAGTAGCGGCGTTTCGCTCAGAGGACTTAGCAAAACTTTTGGCACAGTCAGTGCCGTCGTCGATGTCGATCTGGACATCGCTCAGGGCGAGTTTTTCTCCATGCTTGGACCCTCAGGCTCTGGAAAAACCACTGTTCTTCGAATGATTGCAGGCTTCGAGCCGGCCACGAGCGGGCAAATCTTCCTCGATGGCCAGGACGTGACCGATCTTGCACCCTTTGACAGAGAAGTAAATACCGTCTTTCAGGACTACGCACTTTTTCCTCACATGACCATTCAGGAAAATGTTGAGTTTGGCCTCAGGGCAAAAAAACTTAGTAAGACCGAAAGAACTAGCAAAGCTAACGAGGCTATTGAACGGGTCAAGCTCTCCCATCTCTCCGATCGCCTTCCTCACCAGCTCTCTGGCGGGCAGCGTCAAAGAATTGCGCTAGCACGGGCTCTAGTACTTCGACCAAAACTTCTTTTGCTTGATGAGCCCCTAGGTGCTTTAGATAAGCAGCTGAGAGAAGAGATGCAAGTTGAGCTCAAGGCTATTCAGCGCGAATCTCAAATTACCTTTATCTTCGTCACTCACGACCAAGAAGAAGCTATGCGTATGAGTGACCGAATCGCCGTATTCAACGCTGGAAAAATTGAGCAAATTGGAACTCCAAGGGAAGTTTATGAAAGACCAGCGACTGCCTTTGTTTCTGGTTTTCTTGGCGGCTCCAATCTGCTTGGGCCTTCCGAAGCTGCCAAGCTCGTTGGCCAAAACCAACTTGTGAACATTCGTCCAGAGAAAATAAGAATTGCAAGTATTGGAAACTCTGTCGCCAATGATGAACAATCAGTTGAGGCAACAGTTGTCGAGACAGCTTACCTAGGGGCTAACACACTCTACGTGTTGGAGGTAAGCGGAGGCATTCGCATGATTGCCACCAAGGTTAATGAAGAGTTACCCGGTCAGACCGAAGGGTTTGCCGTAGGTGATCGAGTGCTAGCGAAGTGGAAAAAAGACCACGTCATTGGCATTCCCGAAAAATGAGAGGAAACAAATTGAAGCGTAGAAAACTAGCATTTGGTGCTCTGCTTGCTTCATCATCACTATTCCTGGCAAGCTGTGCAGCTGACAGTGGGGGACTAACGCTGACAGTGCCAGACGTTCCTATGCAACAGGAGCTTGGTGAGTATGAAGGAGAGCTGAACATCATTAACTGGTCTGGCTTTGTTGAGCCTGCCTGGACAGACAAGTTCACAGCTGACACTGGCTGCAAGGTAAACCCTCGCGTTGCTGGAACAAGTGATGAGATGGTTACCCTAATGCGAACTGGAGAGTACGACATTGTCTCTGCATCAGGTGACGCAGCGCTGCGTCTAATTGTTGGTGGAGACGTTGCACCATTGAATCTCGAACTAGTACCCAACTTCTCCGAAGACATCGCAGAGGGTATGAAGGGTCAGATTTACGACACAGTAAACGGCAAGGCCTACGGTGTGCCAATTGGTCGTGGTGCCAACCTATTGCAGTACAACGAGACTGTGACCGGTGGGGCTCCTGAGAGCTGGGACGTTGTATGGGAAACAGACACTCCATACGCCGGCAAGATCACTGCTTACGATGCACCTATCTACATCGCTGACGCCGCTGTCTATCTGATGTACCACAAGCCAGAGCTCAACATCAAGAACCCATACGCTCTTGACGAGACTCAGCTTGCTGCTGCAATCGATCTGCTAAAGCAGCAGAACACAATCATCGGTGAGTACTGGGCAGACCCAGTTGCACAGATTACTTCCTTCGTAGGTGGCAACGTAGTTGTTGGTACCTCATGGGAAGTTCTGCGCAAGTTTGCAGCCCAGGACAACATCAAGACAACCCTTCCAATTGAGGGGTCGACTGGATGGTATGACGCATGGCTGCTTTCTTCGACTGCGAAGAATCCAAACTGCGCATATGCCTGGATGAACTACACCAGCACACCAGAAGTTAATGGCGCAATTGCCATGAACTTTGGTATGGCTCCAGCCAACATCGCATTCTGCAAGTCAAGTCCAGAGGCTCAAGCTCACTGTGACGAATTCTTCGCAGAAGACGAGGAGTTCTTCTCCAGAATCTGGCCATGGACCACCCCAATCGAGGAGTGTGTGGACGGACGTACTGACGTCAAGTGCACCAGCTTCCAAGATTGGACTAACGCCTGGGCAACAGTTAAGGGCTAATGAGAGTTACTGGGTGGGGGAAACCCCACCCAGTATTCCCAAGCATTTTCGGGAGGTGAGTGATGACTTCAGGAATTACAAAAGTAAAAACTGAAATGCCAATCTCCTCCTACTTGCACCTTCATCCCAAAGTTAGGCTTAGAGCGCTCTTAGCTCTGCCAATGACTTGGATTGTTGGTGTTTACATCATTTCGCTATTTCTTCTTTTGATCACAGCATTCTGGTACGTGGATCCATTCACCTCTTTGGTTCGTCCAGGATTTACGCTTGAAAACTTTGTTGCTATTTTTACTACCCCTGCATACATTGCAACTTCAATCCGAACACTACTAATTGCTCTCGGAGTCACTGCCCTCTGCATTGTCTTTTCAATTCCGCTTGGAATCTATATGGCAAAGATTGCCCGCCCCTGGGTGAGAAACCTATTGGCAGTTTTCATAACCTTGCCACTATGGGCTGGCTATTTGGTCAAGCTTTTGGCAATGAGACTCACTTTTACTGAGAACGGCTTCGTGAATTGGCTGCTGAATCCATTAGGAATTTCCGGTCCTGGTTTTGGAATTCCGGTGGTGATTCTCGCGCTGGCCTATCTATGGTTCCCCTACATGGCACTGCCCGTATTCACTGCAATCAGGCAGCTGCCCACCAATCTTTTCGATGCTTCTGCTGATCTCGGTCATAAAGCATGGCCGACAATCTTTCGGGTAGTTCTTCCCCTAATTACTCCGGCCATAATCGCCGGTTCAGTATTTACCTTCTCCCTGAGCTTGGGCGATTATTTAGCTGCTCGATTTGTGGGCGGATCAACTCAGATGATTGGTTCAATCATTGCTTCAAACATCAACCTAAATCCACCTGTCGCCGCAGCGTTTTCTATGGTTCCAATCGCATTCATCGTCATGTATCTAATGGTGGCAAGAAGAACCGGATCATTGGAGCGAATGTAATGCTTAGGTTTTCTCGTTTATCCAAAGCGGTAATGCTTGCAATCATCGGCTTAATTTTGGCGTTTATGTATGTGCCGCTTTTTATCTTGATTTTAAATTCGCTAAATGAAGCTCAGGTTAGCTCCTGGCCAATAGAAAGTTATTCACTGAAGTGGTGGGAGACCGCAGCTGAATTAGAGGCAATTCGCAATGCACTGTTGAACTCAGTACTTGTGGCTTTTGGGGCCATGGTTGTGGCCTCGATCCTCGGAACACTAGCTGCTTTTGCGCTATCCAGATTTAGCTTCTTCGGTAAGAGCACAGTCAATTTGTTGATTGTCTTGCCGATTGCCCTGCCGGGTGTAGTCACAGGCGTTGCCTTTAGCAATACGTACAGCAACTTCCTCACGCCTGCAGGATTTCAAATTGGCTACTTTGGAATGATTGTCGCCCACGCCACGTTCTGCATAGTCATGGTTTTCAACAACGTCATTGCTCGCCTTAGGCGAATGAATCCAAATCTCCAGGAAGCGTCGATGGATCTGGGGCAGGGGGTTTGGGGAACCTTTAGGTTGGTCACTTTTCCTCAGTTCAGAGCAGCTTTTGGTGCTGGTGCACTGCTTGCGTTTGCACTGAGCTTTGACGAAGTTGTTGTCACAATCTTCACAGCACCACCTGGGGTTGACACCATTCCACTTTGGATATTGAAGGAAATGGCTAGGCCAACTCAGGCGAGCGTAGTGAATGTGGTGGCAACGGTCATTATCGTTTTGTCGCTGATTCCCGTTTATGTTTCCCAGAGGCTTTCCAGGGCCGCTGACGATTCTAAATAATGATTAGCTAAACAGATCTAAACGTGATCTAACTAGCTTTTCAAAGGACCTTACACTGCCGTCCAATGCCTTCAGTTCGACGAAGTCAAGAAACATGGACAAGGACCCGTCATCATTCTGTAGCAGGACACAAGGCTCCCTTCCTGCCGAGGCTTTGAGCTCAGCCTCGGTTCTTTCATTCATGTGGACGAGTCGAACAGAGATATCAAAGTCAGCAAGCAGTCTCTTTTCGAAGGCTTTGAACTCACCTTTTTTCTTCACGGGGGAGTGGGTTATATCGCACAAACTGCATTCGCGAGTTCCGATAAGGTGCCCCAGGAAATAGCTCAACTCCCCTAGGAAACCCCCATCGGCCTTATACACACCTAAGAGTCTTCGGGAGTAGTTGGTCACTTCTGTTGCAACCTAAAAACAATGCACATTCTTCCCGCCAGTGGCGAGTAAGTCCATTCAGGGATTTATGAGGATTCTTGGGTAGTTTGAACTCAACCTATAGAGAGAAACGCAATGGACTTTCCTATCAATGAAAGCTCGGTCATGCTTGTAGTGGCCACTATCCCAACAACCTTATTGATTGGCATGATGCTTTACTTTGCCATCTCTGGGATCTTAGGCAAGTCCTCGAAGCAACCTGATTCAAGTCACTTCAGCCGCGGGTAACTCGCCTGATAAACATCGACAGTTACCCTTTCGCCCTTGAAGTCTTCCTCCCAGCTTCTTTCAGGCTGGATTTCAAAACCTAATGCAATGAGCAATTTGCTCGCTTGAATATTTCGCCTGTCGGTGCTGGCCTCGAGGCTAGTTGCGCCAACTTCATCAACCAAATACTCGACGACCCTGCCTACCGCTTCGCGCCCAAAGCCTTTACCTTGAAATTCCGGCGCCAGGGTGAATCCGAGCTCAAAGCTGGCGTTCGTTGCATCCAGCGAATGCAATGCCACATCCCCTACTAGAAAATTAGTTTTGAGTTCATGAATGGCTAGTTGCAGCCACTCGCCTTCGGCTGGAAGATCGATGCCAGCGTGTGCTGCTACCAACTTCATTCCCTCCTCTACCGAGTAGGAAACTTCCCAGCTTTGGTACTTTGCAACTTCAGGATTCTGTCGATAGCGCACAAAGGCGAGAACATCTTCGGCGGCCAAAGGCTGGAGGGACAACCTTTCAGTTTTCAGCGGAAAGCGCACCATGGAAGCCTATTGTTTCGCGCAAAGAGTTTGCTCTAGAGCGTTAGTGGTTTGGTAGGCCCCGTCGGGATCGAACCGACGACCCACGGATTAAAAGTCCGTTGCTCTACCGACTGAGCTAGAGGCCCCTGCAGCCTAGAAGTCTAACAGGGCAACAAAAGTCACCCGATAGTAAAGGACCGAGGCAAGTCGCCTCGGTCCTCACTATAGGTTTTCTTTGACTAGTCTTCCCAGTCGTCATCAATGACGCTCGGGTTTTCAGGGTTTCTATCCTGCATACCCCAGGGCTGCTTGTAGGCGGTCGACATCAAGTCGAGAAATACTTTCGGCTCAAATTCCTCTGGCGCCATCACGCCCTTTCCTGCCCACTCGCCCTTCTCCAACAGCTCTAGCGCAACAACAGGGACAAGTGCTGTTTGCCAAACTACGGCCTGAGCATCGAACTCAGCCGCTGTCCAAGCTGTGTCAGCTACGTGATACAGGAAGGTGGCTCTGTCATTGCCATCCTTGCCTTTTCCAGTCACAAGTGTCCCGGCGCAGGTTTTTCCAGTCATGCGATCTACCAGTGATGCTGGATCTGGAAGAACTGCCGCAACCACATCTCTAGGCGACACTTCCGCCCTGCCCGAGCGCGAGCGAACCCAAACAGGATTGACCTTGTCCAGACCGAGTGCGTTTAGAGTCTTGAGAACGCTAATGAATTCTGAACCCAGTCCGTACTTAAATGTGACGCGCTTGGCATCGATAGTTCTGGGAAGCATGTTTACTTCCTCGTGCTCAACGTTCACACACTTAATCGGTCCAATCTCTTCAGGGAACTCGAAAAGTTCTGGCTCGCTAAATGGTCTAGTTGTATACCATCCACGTTCCTTTTCCCAGATCAGCGGAGGATTTAGACACTCTTCGATGACAGTCCAAATGGAGAACGAAGGAGCAAAAATCTCCTCGCCTTCATCGTTAGTCACGACCAGGTTTCCACCATCAAGAATCGAAATCTCATCAATCTCGCTAAACAGATAATCAGCCGCATACTTAGCGAAAATGTTTGAGATTCCAGGCTCCGCACCAACACCAATCAGAGCAAGCAGGCCTGCTTTTTCCCACTCATTGTGTTTTGAGTATTGCCAGTCACCAAGCTTTTCAGCTGGCTTGTTGTATGGATCCTCTGGATGAGGGTGGCTCAGGCTTAGAGCCATATCCATGTAGTTCGCCCCTGCCATAAGGGATGCCTGAAAGACAGATTGAACGAATTTTGGCTCTACGGCGTTGAGAACGTGGGTTGCAGCATGCTTGATGGCAAGGTCTGCCACCAAACTTGGATCACTGGCATCAATCTGGGCTGCCTCAAATTTGTTTGAGATTTCCGCAGGATGCCATTTCTTGACCCAGTCGACTGTCCGTTGGGCCCGCTCAAGCGAGTAGTCAGAGACAATCATTTTTTCGAAGAAGTTACGCTCAGCAGCAATTTTGACGATAGCGTCGCCAACGCCGCCTGCTCCAATGAGCAAGATACGCATTGATTTTCACAACCAAACAAGTTGACCGAATTTTTAGACGGGCCCAGTCTCTGCCCTCATCCACCGATAGGCACAAGCCTCTTTGGCGTCACAGCTAGTAACCGTGCCTTCACCTGGTGAACTACCCTCTAATTATCCCTGAGAGCCCGAAAATTTGCTAGTCAACAAGCTGACGAATGGGCACAACAACAGGGGTTTTCGCGACTGGGTCTTCTATTACCCGGGCCAAAATATTGAATCCTTCCCCCAGATTTGTAGGGGTAATTACTTCTTTGGGAGTTCCCTGAGAAATTATTTTTCCGTTTTTTAAAACGATAATCCGATCAGCAAATCGCGCCGCCAAATTTAGGTCATGTATAACTGCGATTACTGTCATCCCGCGTTCTTTCTTGAGGGATGAAAGCAGGTTTATCACCTGTAGCTGGTGAGAGTAATCAAGAGAGTTGGTTGGCTCATCAAGAAGCAAAACCTGTGGATCTTTGACCAAAGCTGCAGCAATTACGGCTATCTGGCGCCAACCAGAAGAAAGTTCACCAATCTTTTTCTTTTGAAGTGCTTGGAGTCCAGTTCTTTGCAGAATGTCATCGATTTGCTGTTTTATCCGGGGGCTGACTCGAGAGATTTGATTTGCCAGGAGAGCACTTCGAGATATCAGCTCAAAAACACTTTCGGTATTGCGTGTCGCTGGGATAGTTCCAAGAAATCCAATTGCATCATTTAGCTCGGTTTTACTAAGGGTGCTGATTGAAACTCCATCGAGTAAAACGGCACCTTTTGACGCTTTTATTTTCCTTGCCAAAGCCTTTAGAAGCGCACTCTTGCCAGCGCCGTTTGCTCCAACCACTGCGGTGATAGAACCGGCAGAGAACTCAAGGTCCAGATTCTTTATGACAGCCTCAGCTGAATAGCCTGCGTTTAGTGCCTGTGCAGCCAGCTTCGACTCGGAGTCATACATACGTCAAAGCTTAGAACTTAGAAGTCGCTTGCATCCCAGTCAGCCAGCGATTGTAATCAGCGGATCTGTCCGTCTTTGGTTCAAATCTCTCGGCTTCAGGGTTCAATGACCGAAGCTCTTGCTGAGAGCTCCAGATCCCACCGCCAAGACCAGCAAGCAGTCCCGCACCAAGCCCAGTAGATTCAAGATTTTTTGCTCTGACCACACTGGCGCCGATCACATCTGCTTGCAACTGAAGTAGAAGACTGTTGGCTGCAGCTCCGCCATCGACTCTTAGCTGCTGAACTGGTTTCGCGGAGTCCTGGACCATAGCCGAGATAACAGCATTTACTTGAAAAGCGATAGCTTCCAGTGTCGCGTAGGCGATGTTCGAGCGAGAAGATCCTCTAGTAAGCCCTAGCAAACTTCCTCTTATTTCAGAGTTCCAAAAAGGTGCACCCAATCCGGTAAGGGCAGGAACGAATGTCACGCCATCACTAGAACCTGAGCGCATTGCCAAGCTTTCAACATCTGAAGACTTTTCAATGATGCCAAGCTGGTCTCTAAGCCACTGAACTGCAGCACCTGCAATAAATACTGAACCTTCTGAGGCGTAGGTCATTTCACCACCGGGCGATTGCCAAGCAACAGTGGCCAATAAGCCGTGGTTGCTGATGACTATGTCCTTACCGGTATTCGTGAGAATGAATGCACCTGTCCCGTAAGTGCACTTGGAATTCCCGACATCAAATCCTGTTTGACCAAAGAGTGCAGCCTGCTGATCACCAGCCATTCCAGTGATTGGTGCGGATAGTCCAAAGAAACTAGATGGGTCAACGTGAGCCAAGTCTCCCCAGCAGGGAACTATTCGGGGGAGAGCTGACATTGGAATTTCAAATGCTGAGAGCAACTGGGAATCCCAGCTTGCCGTTTCAAGACTCATAAGTTGAGTTCTTGAAGCATTAGATGCATCCGTTATGTGGTATTTACCACCTGAAAGTCTTGCGACTAGGTAGCTGTCGATTGTTCCTAGCGCATACCTGCCACTTTCAACACCAGACCAAACTTCAGGTAGGTTGCGCTTCCACCACAAAAACTTACTTGCTGTGAAGTAGGGATCTATATTGAGTCCACTTCGCTTCCGTATCCAATCACCAGAATTTTTTTCACTAAGTTCGCTAGTGAAAATTGAAGTTCGTCGATCTTGCCAAACAATCGCTTTGGTCGGTGACTTCAGGGTCTGTCGATCCCACACAACCGCCGTTTCTCGCTGGTTGGTAATGCCGATGCAGCTGATTTCCAGCTGCTCAACACCTGCAGACTTTGCTGCCTTTAGCGTGGCCTGCCAAATTTGCTCGGGGTCGTGTTCCACCCAGCCGGGCTCAGGAAAGTGCTGTTCAAACTCGCTGTAACCGCGGGCAACAATTTCACCGGTTTCGCTAATCACTAGAACTGTCACGCCGGTCGTGCCAGCATCAATGGCCATAATCGACATCGATTCACCTCCAGGTGAGTTGGACCCTACCCTTGAATTCTCGAATTATGCTTGCACTGTGACCAATCAAAATCAAACTGAATCGAACAAAAACGAACAGTTTGACGTTGCCGTAGTCGGGGCCGGTATCAATGGGGCCGTTGCCTCGGCCGCTCTGACGGCTGCTGGCCTGAAAGTGCTGGTAGTCGACAAGGGGGACTTTGCCTCCTTCACCTCGCAGGAGTCCTCCAATCTGGTCTGGGGTGGAATCAAATACCTGCAGTCTTATGAGTTCTTGCTAGTTTTCAAGCTCTGTCTGGCTAGGAATCGATTGATGCGCGCTTATCCAAATCGGATAAAGCAGATCGGCTTTTTGGCATCACTTGGACCTAATGCTCCTTTTGGTAGGACCCTGGGCACGTTAGGAACTTTGTTCTACTGGGCAATTGGTTTGTTTGGAACACTCCCGCCTCGCTCTTACTCTGCGAAGAGGGCAAAGATATTGGAGCCGAACCTGATTACTGGCAGAAAGGCAGTGAAGTATTTTGACGCTGAGCTCCCTGACAACGATTCAAGATTTGTCTATGACTTCATCGCGCAGGCAGTTTCAAAAGGTGCCGATGCTAGAAACTACACAGAGCTCATTGATGCACATTTTGAGGATTCTTGGCAACTTACGCTTAGAAGCGGCAGGAAACAGGAGATAGTTAGGGCGAAGACTGTCATTAATGCGGCTGGTCCTTTTGCTGCCAATGTTGCCAACATGCTTGGTGCAAAGACAAAATCTCAGCTGGTATTTTCCAAGGGAGTCCACTTTGTCATCAATAGAAGGCTTACCAATCAGAATCAGGTTCTAGCGCTCTGGGATGAGCAGGAGCGACTTTTCTATGTTCTGCCCATGGGCGACAGAAGCATGATTGGAACAACTGACACCAGAGTTGAAAACCCGTTGACGGAAGTTACCGATGACGATATTTCCTTTGTGCTTAGACAAATAAACGATCAGCTAGAACTCAATGAGCCTATTACTCCTAGCCAAATAGTTTCAGCTCGCTGCGGAGTTAGGCCGCTCGTGGTTGACAGCCCTGCCCAGGGATCAACCCAAGATTGGCACCAGCTCTCTCGTAAACATGTGATTGAGGGAAACAAAGAACGCAAGGTTGTCACTATTCTCGGCGGCAAGCTAACGGACTGTCTAAACGTGGGCGAAGAGCTGATCGGTGAGCTAAATCGCTTTGGTCAGAAAGTGAAAGTTCCAGGCAGGTGGTTTGGCGAGGGCTCTCAGCTCAGAAAAAGTGAGTTCTTTAGTCTTGTCAAAGAAAGGGCCAGCACGGGAAGTAAGGAAATTGCAGAGGGTCTATGGAGAAGGCATGGCGAGGATGCTTTTTCCATTATTGGCGATCAAAAACTAGTCGATCTCTTTCCCGGACTCGGTATTACTGCCCAAGAGATTAGACACATAGCTCAGACTGAACATGTTGTGACGAGGGAAGACCTTCTTCGTCGAAGGCTACCTATCAGCATGGCAAGATCCCAAAAGGAAATTGAGGAAAACAAGGAGCTTCAGTCACTATTCGTGGAGCTGGGTCTGTAGCTGAAGTTTTTCCTTCCTGGTTGGCCATTCAACAATCAGCATGGCTGTGAAGAGCAACCCACCTCCAAAAATCATTGCGAATGTCACTGGCTCTTGGCCAACAGCAACCGCAACCAGTGCGGTGAACACGACCTCTGAAGTAATAATCAGCGCTACGCGTGCCGGATCAATCAAAGTCTGTGCCCACGTCTGAACCCAGAATGCGATAACCGTTGATAGAAGAGCGGTGAAAAATAGTGCAAACCAAACCTCAGAGTTAGGTGGAGCTTGGTACCCATCTAACAGCGCGAACCCCCAGGTGACAACGGCCATCCAACCGATTTGAGTCATAGCGAAGCGGTATGAGTTTCTACCTCTGCCATGGTGGCCAAGCAGGAGAATGTGTATGGCATAGAAGACCGCGCAAGCCACCAGCCAAATCTGACCAAGCTGAAACTCAATGTCCGTGGCAGCTCCAGAGAAAATCGCAAGTCCTGTGAGGGCGATAAAGATTCCAAGAGCTACCTTCTTGGTGACTTTCTCCCTCTTGACTAGCCAGGCAATTAGTGGAGTGAAGATCACATATAGACCAGTCAGAAATCCACTAGTTGCAGCAGTCGTTAGATCAAGTCCGATGGTTTGGGTTATGTAGCCAAGCGCCAAAAGAACTCCGAGGATAGCCCCGTACTTTACATCGCCTTTCTCAAAAGCAACTGCAATACGAGGTCTCAAAATAAGCATTGCGAGAAAAGCAATTGAGAACCGGGTTGCCAGAAAGTCCATATAAGGCTGTTGCTGAATTGCATCCTTCATCAGTACAAAGGCAGCACCCCAAACAAAACCGACGCCAAAAAGAGCAAGTACGGCAAGTCGAATTTTGGTCATCGAGACAGACTAGCTCAGGCCTTGCTGGCCGATGGTCCGGCTAGCTTCTTGGCCATAGATGGAAACACAATTCCATGCATTGGAAAGACTGCCCACCAGTAGAGATGTCCAAAGAGTCCTCGCGGATGATACAAAGCTCTCTGTGTCAGTAGCGTCTTTCCATCCGCTCTTTGTTCAACTCGGAACTCGAGCCAGGCAAGTCCAGGAAGCTTCATCTCTGCCCGCAATCTCAAAAGGCGTGGTCTATCAATTGTTTCGACGCGCCAGAAGTCCAAGGACTCCCCTTCTCTGAGCTTGAGGGGATCTCTGCGCCCTCTTCGAAGCCCAACTCCACCAACAAAACGATCCATCAAGCCCCTAAGCTCCCAAGCCCACGTGGCGGTTGAGTAGCCGTTATCTCCGCCGATTGCCTCTACTCTCTCCCAAACCTGCTCGATGGAATCACTAGATGCATACCTTCGCTCATCCGTGTAGAGCGAACCACCGGCCCAGGAGGGGTCGGTCGGCAGAGGCTCCGAGTGCGTGCCTGGGGTCTGAGCTGACGACCAACGCGTCTCCACCTCTAAATCCCTAACTCTAGTTAGAGCTAGAGACACAGCTTTGCGAAAGTCGGTTAGACCACCCGGAGCATCGGGAACGTATTTTCTTATCTCATCGTTTCTTGCTACTACCTCGTGCTTTAGAGATGCAACTAATCTTTTTGCGAGCGTGACCGGCACGGGCGTTACCAGTCCAATCCAACCGGAAGCTAGCTTGGGGGTCAGCACTGGAAGCGGAATGATGATTCTCTTTCTGAGTCCTGCAACGGATGCATAGATCTGCATCATTTCCATATAGGTGAAAACTTCTGGGCCACCAATATCAAAATCGCGATTAATCTTTTCATCAATGGTTGCGCTGCCAACCAGGTATCGAAGGACATCCCTTATTGCGATTGGCTGAATTCTATTTTTTAGCCACTTGGGCGTAACCATGATTGGAAGTCGCTCCGTCAGATGTCGAAGCATCTCAAATGAGGCAGAGCCAGAACCAATCACAACCCCGGCTCTGAGCTCAATTGTTGGCACACCACTTGCCCTAAGAATCTCTCCAGTTATGGCACGTGCAGACATGTGGGGTGAGAGCTTCTCATCACCAGTTGTTATGCCACCTAGATAGACAATTCTCTTGACATTGTTTTTCTTTGCAGCCGTTCCAAAATCTCTTGCGAGCTGCTCCTCTACTTTTTCAAAGTCGTCAGAGACCATTAGGGCATGAAGAAGGTAGTAGGCAAGATGAATGTCCTTCAGTGCGCTATCAAGAACACCTAATTTGGTGGCGTCACCTTCGAATATCTCTACTGATTCACGCCAGGGGTAGTCCTGAAGTCGATGCGCATCTCGAACCAAAACCCTCACTCGATATCCGTGAGAAAGTAGTTCCCGCACTAGCCGACCGCCGATATAGCCAGTTGCCCCCGTTACCAGCACCCTGGCCGGCTTGCCATTCTTATCCATGAGGGTGGAAAGGTCAGAAGTTACAGTCTCGATCACTCTTAGAACAACCCCTTTTCAGGCTGAAATCATCCGGTGGTTTTCAGACTCCCCAGCGCTCGATGGCAACAAACTTTGGGTTTTTACCCATGGTCATCCTTAGAACAACGAATTCAGCTGGGCTGAGGGTTGTGGCGGCCAGGATTTCTTCCTTAATAGCTGCTTTGGCATTGGCTGCCAGAGTTTGCGTGATAGTCGGAAGGGCTGGTCGGTGTGAGCAGAGAAGCGCCGACTTGGACTGATCAAACAGTGCCTCAACTGCCACTTTAGTTTTTCTAGGGCTTAGCTTTGAGCTCAGCTCCGTAAGTTGAGAGCGCTCGATGATTTTTTTCTTTCCAGCTTTGGCATAAGGCTCAATAGTTTGCTCGCACCTCTTCCAAGGGCTGGTTACCAGACGCTTTGGTCCAAAGGCGCTGAGCAGACTCACTAGTCTCTTTGCCTGCTGCTTACCTTCGGGAAGCAGTGGCCGCTTGGCCTCCTGGCCTTTCCAATCAGCACGAGGAGTGGCCTGGGCATGCCTCAGAAGAATAAGTGCTCTAGTTTCTAACTCTTTTGCTTTGTATAGCTTGACCACATCGCTCAGCAAGTCTTTATCGTGCTGGTAAGTGAGCTTTGACATTGCTTCGTCAGCTTTTTCCCAACTGATTTCCGATATCTCATCATTGGCACGGAACTTCTTTTTCTTCCAAGCTTTCTCTCGCGCCTTGGAGCTCCAGTAGAAGACCGTTTTTTCTTCGTTGTTTTCGACGCTGTAGGAGACTTGTGCAATTGGACGACCCAGCTTAAGCGAGATACCAGTCTCCTCGCGCATTTCCCGCACCGCGGTCTCTGGGAGGTATTCACCCGGGTCTTGCTTTCCCTTGGGGAAAGTCCAGTCGGAATACTTTGGACGATGCACTAGCAGAACCTCCAGTGCACCTTTATTTTCTCGCCAGCAGATAATGCCGGCTGCATAGATGGTCATTATCGAGATCGCTTGTTTTCCAAAGTCAGATTCATCATCTGATCTTGGTAATCGAGGTATTTGTTCTCTGGGTCTAAGGAAGATTTTCTTTGCCAGGCGCCTTGGTTATCTAGGCTCCACGAGTCGACTTCCTTGCTCATGCCAATGTCAATGATTCTTCTTAGCTGACCTATTTGATTAGGCTGGGCAATTCTCACCAGGGTCTCAACTCTTCGATCCAGATTGCGGTGCATCATGTCAGCTGAACCAATAAACACATCGGGATCGCCGCTGTTTTCAAAGTAGAAGATTCTGGAGTGCTCCAGATAGCGTCCAAGAACAGAGTTGACGCGAATCGTCTCACTGAGGCCAGGAACACCTGGGCGCAGAGAACACATGCCTCGGACAAGAATATCGATTTCCACCCCTGCCTTAGAGGCCAGGTAGAGCTCATCAATGATGCGCTCATCCACCAGGGAGTTGAGCTTGAAGGCGATTCTTGCTGCCTTACCTGCATTTTTATTGTCTGTTTCACGCCTAATCCGCTCTGTCAGACCTTCGCGAACTCCAACTGGAGAAGTGAGCATGGCCTTGTATTGAGGCTCAGACGCATAGCCAGATAGCAGGTTGAACAGCTTGGTTAGATCTTCGCCGACCTCTGGCCGAGCGGTTAGTAGACCTAGGTCCTCGTAGTACCTTGCTGTTTTTGGGTTGTAGTTACCAGTTCCGATGTGACAGTAGCGGCGCAGCTGATTTTCTTCCTGACGGATCACCAGCGAGAGCTTGCAGTGAGTCTTGAGTCCGACGAGTCCATAAACGACGTGAACACCTGCACTCTCCAGCTTTCTAGCCCAACCAATGTTGTTTTGTTCGTCAAAGCGGGCTTTGATTTCAACCAGGGCAAGCACCTGTTTCCCAGCCTCAGCAGCGTCAATGAGTGCATCCATGATTGGTGAGTCACCCGAGGTTCTGTAGAGGGTCTGCTTGATAGCAAGGACCTGAGGGTCCTGGGCAGCTTGTTCTAAGAATGCTTGAACGCTCGTGGCAAAGGACTCATAGGGGTGATGAACCAGAATTTCCCGTTCTCGAAGAGCTGCAAAGATGTCGGCAGCCTCATCCTCGTCAGCTTCAAGATATTTGTTAGTGGTGATTGGGTGTGGTTCAAATCTCAGCTCTGGGCGCTTTAGAGAAAAGAATGCACTCAGGCTCCTCAGATCAAGCGGCTCAGGAAGCATGAATACATCACTGCCGTCAATATCTAGCTCACGTTGAAGAAGGCTCAGAACTTTTGAGTCCATGTCTTGAGCAACTTCTAGTCGAACCGGAGGTCCAAACCTTCTGCGAAGAAGCTCCTTTTCAAGTTGAATCAAAAGGTTTTCACCTTCGTCTTCGTCAACTTCAAGATCTTCGTTTCTGGTCACGCGAAATGTGTGGTGTTCAAGAACTTCCATGCCTGGGAAAAGCTCACCGAGAAACTCACCCATTACGTCTTCCAGCGGCACATACCGTGAGCTTGAGCCTGGAACCTGGACAAACCTGGGAAGCAGAGGCGGAACTTTTACTCTGGCAAAGTGCTCAGCCTTTGACTTTGGATTACGCAGCACCACCGCCAGATTCAGCGATAGCCCAGAAATGTAGGGAAAGGGGTGAGCTGGGTCAACGGCAAGAGGAGTAAGAACTGGGAAGACCTGCGACTGAAAATAATCATGCAGGGAGTTTTGCTCATCGGGGGAGAGGGTTGACCAGTGAACAATGTTGATTTTCGCCTGGGCTAAAGCAGGCGCTAGCTCTTCAGTAAACAACTCAGCATGTCTTAGCTGTAGCTCCCTGGTTCTTTCAGAGATCCTCTGCAGCACTTCCAGAGGGCTAAGCCCGGAGGGCGAAGGAGTGGCAATTCCTGTGGCAATTCTTCTTTTCAAAGACGCAACGCGCACCATGAAAAACTCATCGAGGTTTGAGGCAAAGATTGCGGTGTAGTTCACCCGTTCCAAAAGCGGCAAACTCTTGTCTTCAGCAAGCTCAAGCACTCGTTGATTAAAGTCCAGCCAGCTCAGTTCTCTTTCTAAGAACCTGTCCTCGGGCAGGTCAGGAGAACCCTGGTGGGTGAAAACGATTGTTGTCTCATCAGACATAGGGAATATCTTGGCAGGATTCTCTGAATCAAAGGTAAATAGTTAATCAGCTAAACTGCCCGGATCCAGCCGGTATCCCACGTTCCGAACGGTTCCAATCAGCCCCTCGTGCTCACCAAGTTTGGCCCTGAGGCGACGGATATGGACATCTACTGTTCGAGTGCCACCAAAGTAGTCATATCCCCAAACCTCACTGAGTAGCTGTTCCCTGGTGAATACCTGGCTGGGGTGGTCATTTAGATAGCGAAGCAATTCAAATTCTTTATATGTCAAATCCAATGTCTGGCCACTGACTTTCGCTGTATAAGTAGATGTGTCAATGACCAGACCGCTGCTCTGACCTCCAGCAATTCTTTGAATCTTCAGTCCCTGAATCAGTCGAATGCGCGCATCTACTTCGGCTAAGGACGCACTCTCAAGGATGAAGTCTCTACCACCCCAGTCGGAGTTGATGGCGGGAAGGCCACCCTCGTTCACCAGAAGTATCGTCGGCGATTGCCAGCTGGCAGCTTGAATAATTCGTGAAACTAATTTCGCACCTGCCAAATCGCGTCGGCAATCCAGTAGCACCAGATCATGCCTTGGAGCTGTCACTAGAGATTGGGGGTCAAAGTCCCTTAGGTGAACCTGATGACCGAGGACCTCTAGGGGCGGTAGCGGGTTTTCGCGCTCGGGCGATATGCACAGAATGATTGCCATTTGCCCGCCCTTTACTTGCCCAAAATGATACTGGCAGACCAACCGCCTTTGGATAGAGTCTTTTTCATGAGCAAGCAGTGGCTTCAGATCTCGCTGATTTGGGCGGGAGTTTTGGTGGCAGCGCTGCTGTCATTTATCTGGCTGGATGGCGAGGCCCGGTATGCAGCATTTGGTGCAATTGCGGCAAGCTCAATTGCCGTAGTCAGCCTCGAGCATCTGATTTCTTCAAAATCTAAGGACACCGTTCGTCAGCAGGTCTATGTCTCTGCCGGCACACTCACACTCCTCGGACTGTTCACCCTGCTCTCCCTGATTAGTTAGACTTGACCCATGCTCCTCGCAATCGAACTTGTTTTCACCGGCCTTTTGATTCTTGCCTCGCTGGCGATTGCTGCAGTTTCCGCCCTTGTGCTCTACAAACTCTTCAAGGGCCAGCAGTAATTTGTTTGTCCTTCCCGAGGATCTCCCAATCGAGCTAACCCCATTTGCATTTCTTGTTGGCAATTGGCAAGGCACAGGTGTTATTTCCTTTGGTGAAACTGAAACTGAATTTCGCCAAAGTCTGAGCTTTGAACCGATTGCGGGTGGAAGGCTCGACTATCAATCAACCGTTACTGATTTATCGGGTAAACCAATTTCTTCCGAGCGTGGCTACTGGATGCTCTCCCGGCCAAACGATGAATCAGATGCCGGGCCTGGTCTTGTTCCAGGAAGCGGAGTGAGTGCAATCACAGTCCGTGAGGACCTAGAGCTCTGGCGCAATAGCGACGGAGGCTTTGATATCGAGGCTCTGATTGTTCAGCCAAGTGGCGTCGCGGAGCTTTACTTTGGTCATATAAAGGGTGCGCGAATTGACATGGCCACTGATGCAGTTCTCCGCTCACCAAATGCCAAGGAGTATGCATCCGGTAAGAGGATGTGGGGACTGGTTGAAGGAGCTCTTCTGTGGGCTTGGGATATGGCAGCTCTTGGACAGCCGCTCAAGTCTCATGCATCAGCAAGGCTGGTTAGAAAGTGAGAGAACACTTTGGAAATCCGCTGCTTGAGCAAAGAATGCTCGAAGAGGGAAAAGCCTATGTTGAGCGAACAGACCAGGAGGTCATAAGACTTTCAGGCGACGATGCAAGATCATGGCTTCACGCTCTAGTGAGTCAAGACATACTCAATCTTGAAGATGGTTCATCCACCGAAGCTCTGCTGCTAGATCCTCAGGGTCGAATAGAGCAGCAACTCAAAGTCGTTCGTGAGCGAGATGACCTACTTGTAATTGTCAGCAAAGAAAAGGCTCAGTCGCTTATCGATTGGCTTTCAAAAATGCGCTTTCGCAGCAAGGTTCAGGTTGAAAAGACGAACCTTCGCGTCTTTGGGGTGTTCGCTGGGGCTAGTGGGAAGGTATGGAGAGATTCTTTTTCCAACGAGAACTCTTTCTCGGTTAGCTACAACAACCATAGGAAGAGCTTTCCTTATTGCGAGATCATCTCCCAGACTCCTCCGGATCTAACTCCAGCGGGACTAAGTGCCTATACCGCGCTAAGAATCTTTGCCGGCAGACCAGAGATATCCGACGTTGATGAAAAGTCGCTGCCACACGAGTTTGACTGGTTGCAATCTGCGGTTCACCTATCGAAAGGCTGCTACCGAGGACAAGAGTCGGTTGCCAAGGTCCATAACCTCGGTCACCCGCCCAGAAGGCTCGTTATCTTGCACCTGTCCTCCGGAGACGATCTTGCAAGTAAGTCAGACAAGGTCTTCTATCAGGACAAAGAGGTGGGCAAGGTCCTTGCTGGCGGAATTCACTATGAGGCCGGCTCAATTGCACTGGTGCTTGTGAATCGGAACACACCATATCTTGACCTTGCGGTTGAGATTTCTAATCGAAAGGTTCCGGCCACCCAAGAGGTGCTGGTTCCTGCAGATGCGGGCAAAGCGGCCAATCTTCCAAGGCCATCTAGCTTCAAACTCTCAAATAAGCGTTAGCTAAACTGCACTTATGACCTACACGTTAATCCTGCTCCGACACGGAAATTCCACTTGGAATCAAAAGAACCTCTTCACGGGCTGGGTGGATGTAGATCTTTCGGACCAGGGTCGACAGGAAGCTAAGCGAGCAGGAGAGCTACTAAAGCAGGCGAACCTCAAGCCAAATGTCCTGTTCACCTCAGTTCTCAAAAGAGCCATCAACACCGCGCACATCGCACTTGATCAAATTGATAGGAACTGGATTCCCACCTACCGGTCATGGCGACTAAACGAGCGACACTATGGAGCACTACAGGGACTGGACAAGGCCGAGACTTTGGAAAAATACGGCCCAGAGCAGTTTCAACTTTGGCGACGTAGCTATGACGTGCCACCCCCTGAACTTGCCGACACAGCAGAGTTCTCTCAAGCGAATGACGAGCGCTACCAATCGCTTGGAAAAGATCTTCCACGAACCGAGTGTCTGAAAGATGTTCTCAATCGAATGCTTCCCTATTGGGAAAACGAGATTTCAAAGACTTTGATGCAGGCTAATTCGGTCCTGATTACCGCTCACGGAAACTCACTGCGAGCGCTGGTGAAGCACCTCGATGGAATAAGTGATACAGATATTGCTGAGCTGAATATTCCCACAGGAATTCCACTGGTATATCGCCTGAATGAAAAACTGCAGCCAGAGAATCCAGGCGGAGACTACCTAGACCCCGAGGCTGCAGCTAGTGGCGCCGCGGCCGTTGCAAATCAGGGAAAAAATTAATTACCACTCGCCGGTCTGCAAGAAGCTGACCTTGGAGCTGATGTCAACGACGTGATCAGCAAATCGTTCGAAGTAGCGCGAAGCCAAAGTGACATCAACAGTGAACATTGCGTTCTCTGACCAGGTTGATGCAAGAACAATATCAAATACCTTGCGGTGTAAAAGATCTACGGCTTCGTCTCTCGCCTGAATTTCTCTAGCGAGATCAACATCTGTGTTCTTGAGAAGTTGGATGGCTTTTTCCGCAAGTTCAATATCTATCTTGGCCATCTCTGTGAACGTGTCACGCAGCCCCTGCGGAATTGCACTTCCGGGGAAGCGGTAGCGAGCAATCGCAGCGATGTGGGATGCAAGGGATCCCATTCTTTCCAAAGAGGCACTCATTCTTAGTGCAGAGACCAAAATTCTCAGATCTCTGGCGACAGGAGACTGGGTTCCCAGAATTTTGATGACTAATTCATCTAGATCAAGCGCCTTGCGCTCATTACTGTCATTGAGAGCCAGGGCCTCATCGGCCAGGGCAACGTCTGAATTCAGGAAGGCGCTGGAAGCCTTTTCCATAATCGTCTTGGCACTCTGGGCTAAGGCCACCAGTCGCGTTTGAACTTCTTCGAGTTCTGTGTCGAATATTCCTGGCATCTGTCCTTCTCTCAGCTTTGACCGCCAGCCAAGCAATCAAAATGAAATATTGGCTTAATTCCAAACAAACCAGCGGCTAACTGACTCACAATACCTCTAACTACCTTCTAACCTAGTGGCAGTTCGTTAACCAAGTAAACGGAGGTAGGCGGAAGTGGGATTTTTAGCCCGCAGAGCTGCAAAGACCCAAGAGCCTCAGTTTGATGCTTTTGAGCAAGTCGCCGCTCAGGTGGTTGACGTTATTGCAACCGCCGGAGTTGTTCTAGACCAGGGCGATATGGTCCTCCGTGCATCTCCAGGTGCAATTCAGTTTGGTCTTATTAACGGAAAGAGACTTGTTCATAAACCACTGATTGAACTGGTGGATCGAGCGCGTAAAACATCCGGTGCAGTATCAATTGATGTTGAGCTCGAAGCTGGACTCAACAAGGATCCAGTGTGGGTGCATGCCAGGGCTGCCAAGTTCAGTGAGCGCTACGTGATGCTTCTGATTGATGATCTAACCGAAGCCAAGAAGCTTGAAGAAACAAGAAGAGACTTCGTCGCTAATGTCTCTCATGAACTAAAAACCCCGATTGGTGCAATCAGTCTTCTTTCTGAAGCAATCGCTGGGGCAAAAGGGGATCCAGTTGCGATAGAGAAGTTCGCGGAATCCTTGCAGAAAGAATCGCAAAGGTTAGCCAACATCGTTCAGGAACTGATCCAGCTATCGCGAGTCCAAGGTGCAAACCTGTCTGAAACTATCGAAGAAATCGATCTTGCAACGGTAATCGCTGACGCAGTGGATAGAAATCAAACTCTTGCCAATCGTCGCGGTGTAAAGCTTGCCAGCACGGCCGACGTTTCGGTAAAGATTCAAGGCGACTACGAGATGCTTGTAACTGCGGTTAGAAACCTGATTGAAAATGCAATTGTTTACTCCGAACCAAACAGTCAGGTCGGTGTTGGCCTCAGGGTTGTCGATGACGTGGCGGAGATTTCAGTTACCGACTCCGGACTTGGAATTCCAGAGAGCGAACAGGAAAGAATCTTTGAGCGTTTCTATCGGGTAGACCCCTCTCGCTCAAGAGAAACGGGAGGAACGGGACTGGGCCTTTCCATCGTCAAGCACGCCGCCTACCACCACCGCGGTGAGATAAAGCTTTTTTCAAAACCAGGAGTGGGCTCAACCTTCACTCTGCGACTACCAATCAATAAGAAAGAGGAACTCCAATGACTCGTGTTCTAGTGGTTGAGGATGAGCCAAACCTTAGGGAACCACTTGTCTATTTGCTTCAGAAAGAAGGCTACGAAGTCAGTGAAGCCGAGGATGGCAACAAAGCCATAAGCGAGTTTCGCTCATCCAACATCGATCTGATTTTGCTCGATCTGATGCTTCCTGGAATTTCTGGAAATGAAGTGTGTCGAATAATTCGAGCCGAGAGCCAAGTTCCAATCATCATGATTACCGCCAAAGACACCGAGATTGACAAGGTGGTAGGACTTGAAATCGGAGCCGATGACTATGTAACTAAGCCCTACTCAACCAGAGAGCTTCTCGCACGCATGAAAGCAGTACTGCGCAGGGGAGCGGAACCAAACGCTTCAACTGACTCTGGAATTCTCAGAGCCGGACCAGTTGTGATGGATCTGGACCGTCACACCGTGAGTGTCAATGGCGAGCAAATTCAGATGCCGCTGAAGGAATTTGAGCTGCTTGAGTTGCTAATTGAAAATGTGAATCGAGTTCTAACCCGAGGTCAAATTATTGACCGGGTTTGGGGAAGTAACTACTTCGGTGACACAAAGACCCTGGATGTTCACGTGAAGAGAGTCCGATCAAAAATCGAAGAGGACCCATCAAGACCAAAGCACCTACTGACTGTTAGGGGCCTGGGTTACAAATTCGAGGCTTAGTCGATGAAAGGACGGTATTCCTCTAGGGTTCCGTCCAAAATCGGCACCAGCATTTGTGCTGGATCACCAGTAACTCTCAGATAGACCGGGTGCATTGAGCCAGGTAGTTCGGTCAAAGTGAGTTCTTTTCCTTCGGTTCCGTTATAACCAAGATCAAACTTGCTTCCGCCCTCAATGCTCACCTCGGTAATTACCACTTCACCATTTGAATCCATGGTCTCAAGCTGGGCATTTACCGTTTCACCGGTTGCATTAATAAAGGAACCAATCAAGACTGCGTTGCCCTTGCCATCGGAGACAAACAAAACGTTACGAGCTTTGATCTCTGGCAGATCTATCTGAACTCCATCACTGGGGGAGTATGGGTCAAGGGAGGCAACCTCTCGGGAAAGCGAGCAGCCAGTTAGAGCAAAAATAGTCAAAACGGCAGCCATTGCTGCGAGAAGCTTCTTGGATTTCAACGGTCCTCCGGGGCCTTACACCCCCTAGTTTAGCTAGGAAGATAAGTGGCCCTGTGGTAAAATTGGGGGTTTGGAGCTGAGAGAATCCCATGAAGTTTGAAGTTGGCGAGACCGTCGTCTATCCCCACCACGGAGCCGCAGAAATTATCGAAGTTTCTGAGAAGAAAATCCGCGGTGTCAAGCAAAAGTATCTCAAGCTCAAAGTTGCCCAGGGCGATCTAATCATTCAGGTGCCAGCCGCAAATGTCGAGATGGTTGGTGTGCGTGATGTCATCGATAAGAAGGGCGTCAAGCAGGTCTTTGATGTTTTGCGTGCTGAGTTCGTTGAAGAGCCAACCAACTGGTCCCGCCGCTACAAGGCAAATCTGGAAAAGCTAGCCAGCGGTGACGTGGTCAAGGTTTCGGAAGTGGTGCGTGATCTCTGGAGACGCGACCAGGACAGAGGCCTTTCAGCCGGTGAAAAGCGCATGCTTGCCAAGGCCCGTCAAATACTTATTTCCGAGCTGGCCCTTGCCAGAAAAGTGGATGAGGAAAAAGCCTCAGCCGAGCTCGACAAGGTATTGGCCAGCTAGCTCATGTCAGTTGCGGTGGTATTAGTTGCCGCCGGTAAAGGGACAAGACTCGGTGCCGGTCAGCCAAAGGCTGCAACTACGGTAGCGGGTAAATCACTTCTCGAACTTTCCCTGATGCACATATCCGAGTTCAAACCAGATCAGCTGGTTGTTGTTGCGCCAAGTGAACTGCTAACTGAATTCACTCGCCTAACTTCAAA
The DNA here is from genome assembly GCA_039799865.1 of Actinomycetota bacterium. GTDB lineage: Bacteria > Actinomycetota > Actinomycetes > Actinomycetales > Microbacteriaceae > Aquiluna. Next base: position 58,453 of record JBDLRV010000046.1, read on the forward strand.
GTTCTTCGATGACTTCAAAGTTGTTGTGGGCGGAGAAACCAGGCAGGACTCAGTTGCTAATGGCGTTGCAGAGGTAACTACCGAATACGTTTTGGTTCATGACGCGGCTAGAGCTTTTACCCCAAAAGAAGTTTTTGAAAGAGTGCTGGTAGCACTTAGGGATGCCGAGAGCGTTGTTCCTGCCATAAACCCTGCAGACACGGTCAAAGAAATATCTGAAAACTGGGTTCACCACACTCTCGATCGAAGCAAGCTGAGAATGATTCAGACCCCGCAGGGTTTCAGAGTAAAAACGCTTCGTGAAAGTTTTGACAAGGCCGAAGGAAACTTCACCGACGAGGCCGGGCTTCTTGAATCTCTGGGCATTCGCACAGCCGTCGTCGATGGCCATGAGCATGGATTTAAGATCACCTATCCTTCTGATCTGGAGCGAGCAAGGGCGATCTTCACCGATGTCCGAAGCGGTATTGGTGCAGATGCCCATCATTTTGGAACTCAGGGAACTCTGATGCTCGGCTGCCTTGAGTGGCCAGAGCACCCAAGACTCGTTGGTCACTCCGATGGCGACTCAGTGGCTCACGCCGTGGTGGACGCACTGCTTTCAGCCGCCGGCCTTGGCGATATTGGTTCAAACTTTGGAACCGATAGAAATGAATATGCGGGAGCATCCGGAGAGCGCTTCATCTCAGAAACGCTAAGCCTGTTAGCCAAGGCAGGGTTTGTTCCAGCCAATGTTTCGGTGCAGATCATTGCTGAAAAACCCAAGATTTCGCCTAGACGATTGGAACTTGAGCACCACCTATCCGAGGTAGTGGGTGCGCCGGTTTCGGTTCTGGCAACCACAACCGATGGCCTTGGCTTCCTGGCTGATTCACGAGGCATTGCCGCAGTGGCAACGGCCTTGGTGAGAACCCAAAGCTAGGCTTTTTATCATGATGCTGTTCGACACCCACTCGGGTGAACTGCGGGATTTCACGCCTTTACATAAGGGCAAGGTCAGCCTTTACGTCTGCGGTCCAACAGTTCAATCAGCTCCACACATCGGGCACCTTCGATCAGCTTTGGTCTATGACCTGCTGGTTCGCTGGCTTTCTCACACTGGCCATCAAGTAACGCTCATAAGAAATGTCACCGACATAGATGACAAGGTTTTGGAAAAAGCCCAAGAGCTGGGTAGGAACTGGTGGGAATTAGCCTTTGAAAACGAGCAGCTGTTTTCGGCTGACTACCATCGACTCGGACTTATTTCTCCGCAGCTTGAGCCAAGGGCAACGGGCCACATCCCGCAGATGATTGCTCTTATTGAGCAGCTGATTGAAAAGGGTCACGCCTATCAGGTCGGCGGCTCCGTCTACTTCGATACTGCCTCTTGGCCCAGCTACGGTGAGCTAACCAATCAGGATTTAGCCGATGTTGAATCCGAGGAAAAATTAGAGGGTAAAAAGGCTCAGCAAGACTTTGCTCTGTGGAAGGCTCATAAGCCAAATGAGCCGGCCACGGCTAGCTGGGATTCACCATTTGGAAGGGGAAGACCTGGCTGGCACATCGAATGCTCTGCCATGTCCTCCCACTATCTGGGTGAAGAGTTTGATATTCACGGCGGTGGACTCGATCTTCGATTCCCACACCACGAAAACGAATTGGCTCAGTCCAAGGCCGCAGGGCAAAAGTTTGCTCGCCTCTGGATTCACAATGGTCTAGTGACGGTAGCCGGACAGAAGATGTCTAAGTCAGTGGGAAACACCGTCAGTAGCTCAGAGCTATTTGCACTGGCAACACCGATGGTGGTTCGCTACTACCTAGCAAGTGCACACTACCGCTCAGTGCTTGATTACCAGCAGAGCGTGCTCGCTGAAGCTGCCGCAGCTCTTGAGCGAATGCATCTGTTTTTAGAGAGAGCTGCTAGGGAACTGAGCGAGACGCAGTTTGCTGAAATGGACCTTGAAGCAAAACTGCCCGAGGACTTTGTTTCGCACATGGACGATGATTTGAACATTCCAGCGGCGCTCGCGGTAATCCACGAGACTGTGACTGAGGGAAATAGAGAACTTGATGAGAATCAGTGGAGAGAAGCAGCTACACACCGCTCACAGGTCAATCAAATGCTTTCAGTTCTAGGTCTTGCCCCTTACCAGTGGCCGCAGGCGCAGAGTGAAGAGCACAGAGCTCTTGATCTCTTGGTCAAGGACTTGATTCAAAAACGAGAGGCAGCTCGAGGAGAAAAGAACTTTGAGCTTGCGGATCAGATTAGAAAGCAGCTCGAGCAGAGCGGCATTGAACTTTTTGATTCTCCAAGTGGAACACACTGGGGCATTCGCTAATGGCTGGCAAGAAGCCGAAGGGAACCGGCGGTCACGGTAGAAAAGCTCTGAAGGGGAAAGGCCCAACTCCCAAGGCGGAGGATCGCCCGTATCACAAGGCCTACAAGTCCAAGCAGACCAAGACAACCAAGGCTCCAAGGCAAGCTCGTCCAAGAACCAAGAAACCAACCACCCACGAGATTGTCTCGGGAAGAAATTCGGTGGTCGAGGCTCTTCGGGCAAAGATTCCTGCCACAGCTTTGTTCATTGCGCAAAAAGTAGAAATTGACGACAGAGTCCGCGAAGCAATTGCGCTGGCCAATAATCGCGGAATTCCGGTCGGAGAGGTAACCAGATCAGAGATTGATCGCATGACTGGCGGCGACTTTGTCAATCAAGGGATTGCTCTGCAGGTTCCCAACTATCAATACATCGAAGCCAGTGAGTTACTAGACAGAGCGCTCTCTAAATCTTCAGCTCCTTTGATTGTGGCGCTTGATGGAATTACGGATCCTAGAAATTTAGGAGCGATTATTCGGTCTGCCGCTGCTTTTGGTGCCCACGGAATAGTCCTTCCGCAAAGAAGAAGCGTTGGAGTAACGGCCAGCGCTTGGAAGACCTCGGCCGGTGCTGCCGCCAGGATGCCCGTAGCAATGGCACCAAATTTGAATCAGGTTATTTCTGAATACAAAAAGAGGGGCTTGTTCATCATCGGTCTCGATGGCGACGGTGATGTTTCGCTGACTGACTTTAAACTCTCAGATTCTCCGCTGCTACTCATAGTCGGCTCAGAGGGCAAGGGATTGTCTCGATTAGTTAGTGAAAGCTGCGACCAGATTGTCAGTATTCCAATTGGCTCGAAAGTCGAATCCCTGAATGCGGGAATTGCTGTCTCTGTTGCTCTATACAAGATCTCGAGCTCGCGCTAGACCTTATCTCTCCAGTCACCCTCTTCATCATCAGCTGAATCAATCAGTCCCGTTGGAATGGGTTCGGGTAAAACAATTCCGTTAGTGAAGGTGCTTGTGCCGAGGTAGGAAGCCTCATCTCTTCGATTGCTCAGCACATCAGATGCATAGGAGCGCACAGCCTCTAGCAGACTGACATCTTTGCCCGCCTTTTCTGACTTGTGCAGACGATGCTCAAGGACCTCGTGAAAAATCTCGGCAGGCTCTAATTTGCCCATCAGCTCCTGGGGGATAGCACTAATGACTGGCTCGTAGACATTGGAGAGCCACTCGTGAGCCATCACTTCCTCATCGGCTCCGGGTCTTGCATTGCTGAGCTTGTACTGATCTATGTCATTGAGCAGTCTTCTAGCCTGGTTCTCCTCAACATCAAGACCGGTTAGAAGTAGCAGTCTCCTGGCGTGATGACCCGCATCAACCACCTTGGGTTGAATCTTGACCGTCTGACCAACCTGGTCTTGGGTCATGGATAGTTCTTCAATATCAAAGCCAAGTTCATTAAGTCTTTGAACTCTTCTGCTAATCCGCCATCTTTCAGAAGCGTCAAAGACTTCGGTGGCGGTCAGTTCTTTCCATAGGTCTCGATACTTATCGACAATTCGCTGACTTACCTGAACCGGATCAATCTCAGTGGCCTTTCCAGAGGCAAGCAGGTCCATAAGCTCACCTGCAATATTCACCCTGGCAATCTCCAGATCGTTTTCCCTTTGGCCATTAGAAAGTTTTCCGTCATAGAGCTGTCCTGTTTCGGCATCAACCAAATAGGCTGCGAACTTTCCGGCATCCCTTCTAAATAGGGTGTTTGACAGCGAAACATCACCCCAGAAAAATCCAACCAGGTGTAGTCGAACTAGTAACAGTGCCAGGGCATCGACCAGTCGCTTCGCTGTTTGTTCCCGAAGCCCCTGAGACCACATTGCTCGATAGGGGAGGGAGAACTTCAGGTGTCGGGTAATCAGAACAGCTGGTAGCTCGTTACCTGCTAAATCAAAACGGTTGGCGATGATCGCAAAGGGTTCAACACACGGGACATCTAGTTTTTCCAGCTTGCGCAGCATCTCGTATTCGCGTTTTGCTAGATCCAGCAAGGTTTCTTTGATTGCAATAACGTGCTCGCCTAGGTGAGCAAACCTAACGGTGTGACGAGAAAGACCCTTGGGCAGGGCAGCGATTGTGCTCGTTGGCCAATCAACTAACGGCAAATGCCACGGCAGATCCAGCAGGGCCGGTTCTGCCGTGGCAGCCGTAATGTTCAGGCTTGGAGCCATCAATTAGTTAAGGCGCTCGCCACTTTCCACATCGAAGACGTGGACAGAGTCCTTATCGGCGTGCAGGTGAACCTTCTCACCGGCACGTGGGTGGCTAATGGGGTCTACGCGAACAACGATGTTCTGCTCTGATCCATCGAGGTGTGCGCGTCCATAAAGGAATCCATCGCTACCAAGTTCTTCAACCAGGTCAACATCAACCACCAGGCCGTGAGATGCAGGTGTCAGCTTCTCGGGTCTAATTCCAACCGTGACCTTCTTGGCACTGGTCTTTGACAAAACGCTTCTGTCGATCGGTAGTAACTCATCGCCAAACTGCACGCCACCTTCAACGATTGGAAGCTGGAGCAGGTTCATGGCCGGAGATCCGATGAAGCCAGCTACGAATACGTTTTGTGGCTTGTCATACAGAGCACGTGGAGAATCAACCTGCTGAAGTAGACCATCCTTCAAAACCGCTACGCGGTCACCCATGGTCATAGCTTCAACCTGGTCGTGGGTCACATAGACGGTGGTAACGCCCAGTCTTCTCTGAAGCGCAGCGATCTGAGTTCTGGTCTGTACGCGAAGCTTTGCATCAAGGTTTGATAGTGGCTCATCCATCAGGAACACCTGTGGGTTACGCACAATCGCACGTCCCATGGCTACACGCTGACGCTGCCCACCGGAGAGTGCCTTTGGCTTTCTGTTTAGGTATGGCTCAAGATCCAATAGCTTTGCTGCCTCGAGCACACGAGCAGCACGCTCGTCCTTGTTGACACCTGCAATCTTCAGTGCGAATCCCATGTTCTCCGCAACTGTCATGTGTGGGTAGAGGGCGTAGTTCTGGAAAACCATGGCGATATCTCGGTCCTTGGGTGGAACGTCGGTGACATCGCGGTCTCCGATATAGATTGCCCCTTCGTTTACTTCTTCAAGTCCTGCCAGCATTCTTAGCGAGGTGGACTTTCCGCATCCCGATGGGCCTACCAAAACCAGAAACTCGCCATCCCTAATTTCTAGGTCTAGCTTGTCTACAGCTGGCTTGTTTCCGCCTGGATAGAGGCGAGTTGCGCTCTTAAATGACACTGATGCCATGATTTTCCCTTCACCGGCAGGTACGTGCCGGACGATCCGTAGTGATGGTCCTGCCCGAAGACAGGTGTAACCAGTATCCCACCTACTACTTAGAATGGTGGGGTTGTAATCAACCCGATAACTAGGGAGTCCTGTGAACCAGAAGCCAACCCGCTCCGAGCAGCGAGAAGCAGCCAGGGCCAAGGCCCGCGAACTTCGCACCGAAAATGCCAAGAAGGAAAAGCGCAACAAGCTGCTAATTCAGGTCTCGGTGGTTTTAGTGGCCCTAGGTATCGTCGGCGGCATTGGAACAGTGATTGCCCTAGAGGCGGCCAATCGGGCCGATGCACCTGAGGTTTCCGAAGTGCCTGAGAACCTAACTGCGCTTGGGGGACTCAAGATGGGAATAGGTCTGCAGGCATTTACCCAGACCAAAACTCCAACTGCCGATGCAGGCGGAGATATTCCAGAGATTGTTGTCTACGTCGACTACCAGTGCCCAATCTGTCAGGCATTTGATATCCCTAACAATCCCCAGCTCAGATCTTGGACAGACACTGGTGCGGCAACACTTGAAATCAGACCAATTTCATTCCTAGACCGTGCATCACTGAAAGAGTATTCATCGCGTGCAGCAAATGCGGCTTTTTGTGTAGCTAACTTTGCACCAGATTCGTTCTTCGACTTCCATGAGTCAATGATGCTAAAGCAGCCAGCAGAAGGTACCGAAGGTCCTTCCAACGACGAGCTCTACGAACTAGCCGTAAAGAGCGGAGCGGAATCTCAGCAGATCAAGGGCTGCATTCAGAACAAGAGTTTTGCCGAGTATGTAGCCCAGCACACACAGAACGTTTTGAATGAGCCACAGCAGGGAATTACCGTTTCTGGAACTCCAACTGTTTTGGTTAATGGAAAGCAATACACCTGGACAACCGGAGAAGAGCTGGTTTCACCTGACAACTTCGCCGAGTTCGTGCAGGCTGTCACTGCCAAGTAAGAACAGCTGCTTTGTGAAGAGTTTTTAGAACTCGCTGAACATCATCGCGCCGATTATGGCGCCGATGAACATGCCCAGAAGTGTTCCCAAAATACCTACCGTTAAACCAACTGGCGCTAGGCGCTCTTTCTTAACCAGTCCAATTACTCCCAAAATGATGGCCGCTGGACCAAAGACGATTGGGAACAGAAGAAGAGAAACGGCACCTAGAACTATCGCAAGAATCGAGAAGGTGTTCGAGGGGTTGGTTGGGGTTGGTGGGGTTTGCTCTGACATAAGACTCCTTTTAGGAAGAACTTTGCTTCAGCCTAGACCTGACAACGCTAAACTTACCTATCGCTAGGCCGACCTGGCGCAATTGGTAGCGCACCGCACTTGTAATGCGGGGGTTACGGGTTCGAGTCCCGTGGTCGGCTCCAGTTAGATAAGACCCTCAACCAGCAGGGTAATCAACGGGGCTGCTACTAGTGCAGGTAAGAGTGCAGCGACGCTAATCATTCGAATTTGAAGAACCCTCAGCCCAGTTGCCAGTAGCAGGATTCCGCCAGTTGCAGTGATCGAAGCCACGACCGCCGCTGGCATGAGCGCTCCTAGAAAAGCTGCTGCCACTGTAAGAATGCCCTGCCAAATTCCAACTGGAATTGCAGAAAAAGCAACTCCCCAGCCAAGTGCTGCAGCGAAGGCAATTGCCGTGAATCCGTCGAGGGTACTTTTCAGTGCGAGTGTTTCTATTCCCTGGCCAAGGCCATCAGAGAGTGCTCCTAGAACTGCCATTGGGCCGATCGTGAAGAGTAGCGATGCATTGACAAAACCTTCAATGAATTTCTCGCGACTCTGACCGCCAGTTTTCTTACTGGTTTTTCTCTGCAGCCAGCTTCCAAAGTTTTCTAGCCTCTCTTCAATTTTTAGAAGAGAACCTGTGATCCCACCAACAATCAGCGAGGCTAGAACGACCAGCAGAGTACCCGCCGCAGTGACTGCCGCAACAAAGTCTTTATCCCACAGTGCCATCAGGTTCATAGCACCTATGACTAAGACGACGAGACCCATCGCGTCGGTTAGGAGCCTAGACATCTTCTCTGGGAGTCGATTACCAATCAGAACACCAATGGTTGCGCCGAAGACAATTGCAACAACATTGAGAATCGTTCCAAGTCCCAGCATGGGAACTCCTCTTGTTTAGTTTTTAGGCTTGAAGGTAATGCTCACGGAGTTGATGCAGTATCTATCACCGGTTGGTGTTTGAGGAGCATCTTCAAAAACGTGGCCGAGGTGAGAACCGCACTTAGAGCATCTAACCTCTGTTCGAATCATTCCGTGAGAGCGATCCTCAATGTATTCGATCGCCTGGTTGTCCTGGGGTTTATAGAAGCTAGGCCACCCGCAGTGGGAATCGAACTTGGTGTCTGATTCAAATAAAAAGGCATCGCAGCCTCGGCAGTGATAGCTGCCAGATCGCTTTTCTTCGAGCAGCTCCCCGGTGTAGGCCCGCTCGGTCCCAGCCATGCGAAGAACGTGGTATTCAAACTCGCTTAGCTCTTGGCGCCACTGCTCATCGGTCTTGTAGACCTCATACTTCATTTTGGCCCTCCCGGGGGTTTATAACCGTTCTGTAACTAATCTGGACCCAGGGACTATCCCTTAGGGAATATCCAGAATAGGCTGTCCTTGTCGAGCAGGACCTAGGTTGAGCCCGATGCACGTGTGAATTACGCACGTGGACTAAGCATCAGGAGCAACAATGGCACAAGGAACCGTCAAGTGGTTCAACTCCGAAAAGGGTTTTGGGTTTATTACTCAGGACGACGGACCGGACGTATTCGCACACTTTTCAGCAATTCAGACGGATGGCTACAGAGAACTCAAGGAAAACCAGCGAGTTCAGTTTGACGTCAAGCAGGGCGACAAGGGCCTGCAGGCTGAAAACATCACGATCCTCTAGAAAACAAGCTAAAAATGGGACCCCACCCAAGGGTGGGGTATTTCCACTTGCACTCTGGGCCCAAGAGTGCTAAAACTGAGTTAGCACTCGCAGAAGCTGAGTGCTAATCCAAGTCTTAGTGCAAACGGGAGAAACCCACATGGCAAAACTCATTATTTTCAACGAAGAGGCACGTCGTGGCCTCGAGCGCGGCCTGAACATCCTGGCCGACACCGTGAAAGTGACCCTCGGTCCTCGCGGTCGAAACGTGGTGCTCGAGAAGAAGTGGGGCGCCCCCACCATTACTAACGATGGTGTCTCGATCGCTAAAGAAATTGAGCTATCCGATCCATTCGAGAAGATCGGTGCCGAGCTCGTCAAAGAAGTAGCAAAAAAGACCGACGACGTCGCAGGCGATGGAACCACTACCGCAACCGTTCTGGCCCAGGCTCTTGTCAAAGAGGGTCTAAGAAACGTTGCAGCCGGTGCTGATCCAATCAGCCTCAAGCGCGGAATCGACAAGGCCACCGAAGCTGTCACTCAGACACTTCTGAAGATGGCAGTCAACGTTGAGACCAAGGAGCAGATCGCCGCTACCGCGTCCATCTCGGCAGGTGACAGCACCATTGGTGAGATTATCGCTGAGGCAATCGACAAGGTTGGTAAGGAAGGCGTTGTCACCGTCGAAGAGTCAAACACTTTTGGTATTCAGCTTGAACTGACCGAAGGTATGAGATTCGACAAGGGATATGTTTCCGCCTACATGGTCACGGACCCAGAGCGTCAGGAAGCTGTCCTTGAGGACGTCTACATCCTGATTGCTAACAGCAAGATCTCTAACATGAAGGAGCTGCTGCCAGTTGTTGACAAGGTCATGCAGGCTGGCAAGCCCCTACTGATTATCGCCGAGGACATCGAAGGCGAAGCTCTAGCAACTTTGGTTGTGAACAAGATTCGCGGGATCTTCAAGTCCGTTGCCGTCAAGGCTCCAGGCTTTGGAGATCGTCGCAAGGCAATGCTGCAGGACATCGCTATCCTCACCGGCGGTCAGGTAATCGCCGAAGAGGTTGGTCTAAAGCTTGAGAACACAGATCTTGCCATGCTCGGAAGAGCTCGCAAGGTGGTAATCACCAAGGACGAGACCACCATCGTTGAAGGTGCTGGAGATGCATCACAGATTCAGGGTCGCGTTGAGCAGATTCGTCGTGAGATTGACAACACCGACAGCGACTATGACCGCGAGAAGCTGCAGGAGCGCCTAGCCAAGCTGGCCGGTGGTGTTGCAGTAATCAAGGCAGGAGCTGCCACCGAGGTTGAGCTAAAAGAGCGCAAACACCGCATCGAAGATGCTGTGCGCAACGCCAAGGCTGCAGTCGAAGAAGGCATTGTTGCCGGTGGTGGTGTAGCGCTGCTTCAGGCAGGCAAGACCACTTTTGCAACTCTCAAGCTAGAAGGCGACGAGGCAACCGGAGCTCAGATTGTTCGCGAGGCAATCTCTGCACCGCTAAAGCAGATCGCTTTCAACGCAGGTCTAGAGCCAGGCGTGGTAGCCGAGAAGGTTGCAAACCTTCCAGATGGCCACGGACTAAACGCTGCAACCGGTGAGTATGTCGACATGCTCAAGGCCGGAATCAATGACCCTGTGAAGGTAACTCGCTCTGCACTGCAGAACGCTGCATCCATCGCGGGACTATTCCTAACCACCGAAGCCGTGGTTGCCGACAAGCCAGAGCCACCAGCTCCAGCAGCAGGTGACCCAAGCGGAGGCATGGACTTCTAAGAAAAGTCAACTAAGAAACAGGGTGGCGATTGCCACCCTGTTTTCTTTTTACTTATTTAGCTTGAAGCAGAAGGTTGCACCGCCACCGGCAGTTTCATCAACCCAAATACTTCCGCCGTGGGCGTCGACTATCGATTTGGCGATGGCCAGGCCAAGACCCGAACCTCCGGTTTCTCGGTTTCTCGAATTGTCTACTCGATAGAAGCGCTCAAAGATTTTTTCTCTAAGGCTTGGCGGAATACCTTCGCCACGGTCAATGACTTTGACCACAACTTCTTTTTCCTGCTCAAGAATTTCGACAGTAATCTCGGAGCTACTTGGAGCAAACCTCGACGCATTGGCCAGCAGATTTGTTAGCACCTGCTTAATCCGATCGGGGTCAATTGTCACAATCAGTTCTGCAGGAGCTGATGCCAGACGGAAGCTGACTGACTGGTTCGAAACCGCTGCATCCTTGATGCTCTCTTTAGTTAGCCCAACCAGATCAATCGGTTCCTTCTTTAAATTACCTAGCTCATCCATGCGCGTAAGGGTTAGAAGGCTCTCTACCAATCCGCTCATGCGAATAGCTTCACTTTCAATTCGGCCCATTGCTTCGCTTAGATCCTGCTTGCTCTTGATTGCACCCATTCGATACAGCTCGGCATAACCGCGAACCGTAACCAGTGGCGTCCTTAGCTCATGGCTCGCGTCAGAGACAAACCTGCGCATTTGATCAAGGGTCTTGTCTTTGCCCCTGACGGCAGACTCAATCGAATCAAGCATGCTATTCAGGGCCTTGTTTAGCCGCCCAATTTCTGTTTTCCCATGCCGTTGGACAAGACGTGAGGAGAACTTTCCGCTCTTAACCGCTTCCGCAGTTCTCTCTACTTCCTTCAAAGGCCTGAGGGCAGAGGTGATAGTTAGCCAAATACTCAGACCCGATAGAAAAACCAGCAGAACCCCAAAGCGACCACCAATCACCGCGTATTCATTGATGATTTGGCGATTGGTATTGATTGGCAGGGCCACCACGACCGATCCCTCTGCTTGCTGCAGCGGCAGGGCAACGATTCGCCACTCCTGATTCGGCCCGGGGACATCAACTTCAGCATCAAATGGCACACCGCCAAATTCCAATACTTTGTCCAGGGTCAGGTTAGAGAAGTTCGGAACTTCTCGACCACCTCCGGTTGCCGAAACCAGTCCTAGGAATTGATTTGCATCTGCGTCCAGAATTGCGATGTAGTAATCGCTGGGAAGCGCGGGAAGAGTTAGGTCTCCGGTGGTGACTCTAACCTGGAGCCTAAGGGGATTCTCTTCACGCAGCTGGTTGGCGGTTGCGATCAAAAGATTGTCTGTGTTCTGTTGCAAATAAGTTGAGAGCAGTGCAACTGTCCCAGCGCTTGAAATTGTAAGAAGAAACCCAATTAGAAAAATCGACATTGTGGTTAGCTTTGCCCGAAGAGAAACTCTCTCCCAGGCAGCTAAAACGCGATTTTTCAATTACTAAGCCTTAGGGCCCTTCAGCATGTAACCAACTCCGCGCTTGGTAACAATCAGCGGCTCTTTTGAAATCGGATCTAGCTTCTTACGTAGGTAGGAAACATAGGACTCAACAATTCCCATTTCACCATTGAAGTCATACTCCCAAACGTGATCAAGAATCTGAGCTTTGGTGAGGACACGGTTTGGGTTGGTGGCAAGGTAGCGAAGCAGTTGGTATTCAGTGGGGGACAACTCAACCGGCTTTCCTGAGACGGTCACCTCGTGAGCTTCTTCGTTAATGGTCAATTCACCTACAACAATCTGCGACTGGGTCTGGTCCTTGCCAGTTCTGCGCATGATTGCGCTGATTCGAGCAATGATCTCATCGAGACTGAATGGTTTAGTCACGTAGTCATCGCCACCCACTGTTAGTCCCGTGACTTTGTCTTCGGTGTCATCCCTAGCAGTAAGGAAAAGGATTGGAACCTCAATACCGAGACTACGAATCTTCTTGGTCACGCCAAAACCTGAAATATCAGGAAGCATGACATCCAGCAGAACGATATCTGGTTGGTTATCGACAATCTTGTTGATTGCCTCGTTGCCATTGGCGGCGGTTAAGACCTGGTGCCCCTGGAAGCGCAAGCTGGCCGAGAGCAGGTCGCGAATGTTCGGTTCGTCATCAACTACCAAGACCTTGAGATTTTCCATATAAGTAGTCTGCCTGAGAAGGCTGGAAGAAATCTGGGAGCAACCTGAGACCTAGATGTTCTCAGCATTCATGATTTCGTAGGAGTAGCCCTGCTCTGCTAAGAACCGCTGGCGGTTTTGGGCAAAGTCCTGCTCTACGGTGTCTCTAGCAATCAGGGTGTAAAAGAGTGCGGTTCGTCCGTCCTGCTTTGGTCTGAGCAGTCTCCCAAGTCGCTGGGCCTCTTCCTGACGAGAGCCAAAGGAGCCGGAGATTTGAATAGCGAGCGAGGCCTCGGGAAGATCGATTGAGAAGTTCGCAACCTTTGATACAACCAAGGCAGGGAGTTTTCCTGTTCGAAAGTCCTTGAATAGTTTCTCTCGCTCATCCACTGGTGTCTCACCGGTGAGCTTAGGGATGCTGAGCGCTTGAGATACCTCTTCAATCTGATCAAGATACTGTCCAATGATCAGAGTTGGTTCTGCGGGGTGTTTGTCCAAAAGCTTTCTGAGCATTGGAAGTTTTGCTTTTGCGGTTGCCGCAATTCTGAATCTGGTATCAGCATCACTGATTGCGTAATTCATTCTTTCCTCATCGGGAAGACTAATGCGGATTTCAAAACACTTTGCAGGTGCGATGTAGCCCTGGGCTTCAATGTCTTTCCAAGGTGCATCGAAACGTTTTGGACCGATTAGCGAGAAGACATCTGACTCTCGTCCGTCTTCTCGGACAAGGGTTGCGGTTAGTCCCAGTCTTCGTCTTGCTTGCAGATCAGCAGTCATCTTAAAAATCGGCGCTGGCAGCAGGTGAACCTCGTCGTAAATAATCAGGCCCCAGTCTCTGGCATTTAGAAGTTCCAGGTGGGCAAATTCACCTTTTCGCTTGGTGGTGAGAATTTGATAGGTGGCTATTGTTACCGGCGCGAGTTGTTTGGATGAGCCCGAGTACTCGGCGATGTCCTGCTCAAGAAGATCCGTGCGAGAGAGAAGTTCTTCCCGCCACTGCCTAGCTGCAACTGTGTTGGTAACCAAAATCAATGTGTTGGTATCAAATCGGGCCATGGCTGCAGCACCCACCAGGGTCTTGCCTGCACCGCAGGGAAGAACGACCACACCAGAGCCGCCCTGCGCAAACTTCTCGACCGCCAGATTCTGGTAGTCGCGTAGTTTCCAGCCCTGCTCTTTGAGCTGAATCTCATGAGGGGTGCCGGGGGTAAATCCGGCTGTGTCCTCAGCGGGCCAGCCAAGTTTCAGTAGTTGCTGTTTGAGCTGACCCCTGGCCCAGGCGCTGACGCGATAGCCCTTGGCAAGTTTTTCTTCGAGTAGCTCACGGACCTTGGGGTTTGAGCAAACCTCGGTCAAAATGGCTGCGCTCTCGCTTTCAAGAACCAGCCCCTTCTCATCCCTTGCGATGACCAGCTTTCCGAATCGATCAATGGTGTTTCTAATTTCGGAGGTGACACTTTCAGGAAGCGGGTACTTCGAGAAGCGAGTCAGCGAGTCAATGATGAACTGTGCATCGTGACCGGCGGCCCTGGCGTTCCAGAGACCAAGCCTTGTGATGCGGTAGGTGTGGATGTGTTCCGGAGCTCTTTCCAATTCGGCAAAAATTGCCAGCTCGTGCCTAGCCTCACCGCTCTGCGGATGATCGGTTTCTAGAAGGACTGTTCTATCGCTTTGAACAATCAGTGGTCCAGGCATCCTTACAGCCTAACTGAGGACCACTGACCTTATTCGTGACAGTGGCAGGGTGCGCTCGGCCTGCTTGGCCTCATCTCTACCCCGCAGTCTGTTGCCGGCAAGACCTAGAGGAGTTAGCAGCATCCGCTGAACTTCACCATCTAATTCAATTCCCACTGTCACCTGCAGTTTGTTCTTAAGTGCAAACCGTAGCTGTCTTTGGATATCTCCCAAATCCGCACTGACCTGCTCTCCGCTAAGCAGATTCTTGGCTCTCGCCAGGAAATTGGATTCGTTAGCTGCGCTTTGTTCAAAGCTGGAGCGTGGAGACATTATGTTTCCTGTTTCGCTTACCATCACGGCGCTGTAGCCACAATCGCGCAGAGAGAAATAGCAAAGCTCCTGCGATGTAGGTGAGCTCAGCCCAGAGGCTGATTTCTTGAGGGAAAGATGAACTAATGATTTTTCGTTGAGTATCTGAGTTAGCAAGATTGAATCAGTACAGACCACTTGGGTTGGAGATCCTGCGACTACTTTCAACGATCCATATCGCTCTTTCGTTTCTGCCAGTAGGTATTGAACGGGCTGCGGCAGCTTGGACTTTGATGCGCCTACCAGGGCCTTCTCTATTTCGCCAAGTTCCCCGCCGCACTCCAGGTGGTGAGAAATAGAAAGCGGGGTGAGCCGAAAGCGCGAAGCAAGGCCGAGGTCCTCGCTATCGGCAAACGAATCCAGCTGGCGATGAAGCTCGGGATCAATAGGACCTGGGCAGACCACAGATAAATCACCTTGCACCACCAACTTCTTCTCTGGCTTTGGAAGCTCCAGCGCTATGGCTTTGCTCACAGCCTGGAAGCTCCCAGCCAGAAGAGGTTTTCTCGGTTTGTCAAAGTCGATAAGTCCAAGGGTGGGACCAAATTCCAAAAGCGCAAGCTTAGAAAGATCCATCAGCGGGTAGGACGAAACCAATTGTCCGAAGATGGATTCATCCTTTAGAACAATCTTGGGTAGATCCCAAACGCTTTCTGATAACTCTTGCCAGGCATCGACCCTGGATTTTCTCAGCCAACCAACTGCCTTAGGCCCCCACACCCAGCGGCCTGAGTATTCGCAGACCAGGTTTGCTTTTACGGCAAGTCGAAACCTCAGCTGCAACTCTGACGTCTGCCACTTGAATTTTTCTGCAATGATTTTGGCATCGAGGCTCTTGAGGCCAGTTTTTGTCGTTTCCAGCCAGTGCTGCTCGGTAGCAAGAATAATTTCAGTTACCGCTAGCAATGTTTCATATGCAGACAGTGAGGTTGAGCTCACATTCAGCTTTGGTTTGCTCAGAGGCCTGAGTTGAGATAGAACCTCCTGGGCTTCAACAAATACTTTGCCATCTGCCAAAAGTGCACTCTTCAGTGCAGAGCTAGCCTTCCCGACTTTGAGATTCTCAAGTTCTGTAGCAGATAGCCTTCTGATTCGCTCTTCAAGTTCTCGCTTACCGAGCATGAGTTTTGCTAGGTCAAAAAGATCAGCGCAACTGGCGCTTGCCTGGGGGAGTGTGGCAAGCAGCTGAGCTAGCTCCTCCTCGCTTTTTTCACGCAGGCGCTTAGCGAGGGAAAGGATTGAGCTCAATTACCCCTCGATTGGCGAGAGCGCCGAATTATGGCAGCTACCAGAAGGGCAATGATTAGTAAGAATCCAATCGGCAGTCCAATCAGAGGCAGCTGGGCCATTACCGCTGGCAGATTCTTGACCCCAAAAAAGACCAGCAGCAGGGTGGCCAGCATGGAAAGGACGGACAGCCCAATAACTCCAACCGCCATGGCGGCCAGAACCACCTCAACCTTGGATTGCCTTGCATTTTCGGGCATCCGTTAAGCCTAGGCCTTTGGGTTACACTTGCCTGCGACTATAGGGAAAGTAGGAGTAATGCCAACTGGTCGGGTCAAGTTCTTCGATGACGAGAAGGGCTTTGGATTTATCGCTGGAGACGATGGCAGCGAGGTATTCCTGCACGCCTCCGCCCTACCCGCTGGCACCGGCACTATCCGCCCTGGCACCAGGGTTGAGTACGGTATTGCCGATGGAAGAAAAGGTGCTCAGGCTCTTTCTCTAAGAGTCCTAGAAGTCCCAACCCTCACTTCCGTTTCCCGCAAGCCAGCCGAAGACCTGGCCATCATCACCGAGGATCTGATTCGCCTGCTCGATCAGATCGGCTCTTCACTAAAGCGCGGGAAGTATCCGGAGGCCAACCACGCTCGAAAAGTTGCCCAGCTACTGAGGCGAGTTGCCGATGAGCTTGAGGGGTAATAAGCACCAGCAGTTTGCTAAGGACGCGCTGAGCGAATTTAGTGATGGAAGCTTCGGAAAATTCATTTCCGAAAAAGAAATTGAAAAGGGCATCTTCGACGTTCGCTTTGAGGCGACCTCTCGCGGCTATCAGGGATGGCACTGGGTGGTTACGGTAACCCAACCTGATAAGCGCAAGGCAGCAACCATTTCTGAAATTTCTCTTCTCGCTGGACCTGATGCACTAGTTGCCCCTCCGTGGGTTCCCTGGTCAGAAAGACTCAAGGAATTTCGGGAGCAGCTAAGGCTGGAGGGTAAGGCTAGGACTGACGCAGAAGCAGACGAGCTGATATCTCAGATGTCAGGAGCGCACAATCAGCAGGGCTACGCCTCCGAGCGCACTTCCGACGATGGCGGTATGGAGCCACCAAAGAAGACCCGCGTCCGCAAGCGGCTGATAAAACGCAGCGAGGATCAAAGTAGCGAGCAACCACAGCCCAGTGCAGACGGCGATAACTAGTCTCGCCCTCACCCTTACCGGTTCCAGCTCCTTAGTCAAAGCCTCTCCAGAACGTAGTCGATGCAGGCAGTCAGTGCCTCTAAGTCTGATTGCTCAGTGGAGACAAAGGTTGCAATTCTCAGCTGGTTCTTACCAAGCTTTCGGTAGGGATCAGTGTCCACGATGTCGTTTTCCCTGAGAATCTGCGCGATCCCTAGAGCATCGATGTGATCGGCAAAGTTAATGGTCGCCACTACCTGAGAGCGGTGCGCAGGGTTTTTCACAAATGCTTCGGTCAGCGGATTTTTCTCAGCCCAGTCAAACATCACCTTTGAGTTCGCCTTGGTTTTCTGATCCGCCCAGCTGAGTCCTCCGTTTTTCAAAATCCACTGAATCTGGTCGTTCAGGAAAAACAAAGTCGCCAAAGCCGGAGTGTTTAGCGTGTAGTTTT
The DNA here is from genome assembly GCA_039799865.1 of Actinomycetota bacterium. Lineage (GTDB taxonomy): Bacteria > Actinomycetota > Actinomycetes > Actinomycetales > Microbacteriaceae > Aquiluna. Next base: position 75,804 of record JBDLRV010000046.1, read on the forward strand.
CACGAGCATTATCTAAAGCCAACTTAAGGCTAAGAATATTAGGGATGTATCTTCCCGATGCTGACACCTTTTCAATTCTCTCAATAGCCTTCGGAGAAACCATTGCCAACCACAGACCTCCATCAGAGGAAAAGTTTTTTTGCGGGGCGAAGTAGTAGACATCGGTTTGGCTGAGGTCAAAGTCAATTCCACCGGCGGCCGAGGTTGCATCCGTGAGCATCAGAGCATCACCATCTGCACCCTGAACTCTCTTCACATCGCAGACCACTCCGGCGGAGGTTTCGTTGTGAGGATAGGCATAGATGTCGACCCCGGCCTCTGCGCGAAGATCCGCTCTGGTGCCAGGCTCGGCTTCAATCACGGTTGGCTTATCTAGCCAGGGAGCGCCGAGGATCTTGGCGAACTTGTTTCCAAATTCACCATGGACAAGTGCCTGTGCTTTTTTCTCGGCCAGGGAAAAAGTAGCTGCATCCCAAAAGGCCGAAGCTCCACCATTGCCCATGATTACTTCGTAGCCGTCCGGGGCTCTGAAAAGGTCTAGCAGACCAGTCTTGATTTCCCCAACCAGTGATCGAATGGGAGCCTGTCGGTGGGAGGTGCCCATATACCGCTGGGCAAAAACTTGAAAGTTCTCTAGCTGCTCTGGGCGCATTCTGGATGGGCCGCAACCAAACCGCGCATCTTTGGGGCGAATAGAATTCGGAATAAGGATTTGCGGCACGGGGGAAAGTTTATCGGCCCTCACTAGTCTGATAAGTCCAAGGAAGATTTATGACAGATCTAATCGACACCACCGAGATGTATCTCAAGGCCATCTTGGAGCTCGAAGAAGAGGGCATCACTCCGATGCGCGCTCGCATAGCCGAGCGGCTTGACCACTCTGGACCCACCGTCTCTCAGACGGTTGGGAGGATGGAGAGGGATGGCCTACTTATTGTCGAAGACGATCGGCGCCTGAGCTTCACCGACGAGGGCAGGCTCACTGCAGTCGAGGTGATGCGCAAGCATCGCCTAGCGGAGCTGATGCTTTTGGAAATCGTGGGTCTGAGCTGGGAGAAGGTTCACGAGGAAGCCTGCCGCTGGGAGCACGTGATGAGCGAAGAGGTCGAGCGCAAGCTGGTAGAGCGGCTGAATAACCCGACCCACTCTCCCTTCGGGATGCCCATTCCCGGGCTCGAACTGCTCGGACTAGCGGGTGTTGAACCTGTTAGTTGCCTGTCAATTACTGAGGCCGGGGAGGGTAGTTTTCAGCTCTGCCGGATAGGGGAACCGGTCCAGATCGACCCCAGTTTTCTCTCTCAGATGGCCAATCTGGGCCTAAAACCAGGGGTTTTTGTCCAGGTCGCCAAATCAGGCAGCGGCTATCTAATGACCGCCCAGGGCGAGGCCGAGGGTCTTTTGCTCGATGAGCGTTACGGCCAACACCTCTTTATTAGCCCCCTATTTGCCAAATAGTTATAATCTGAGCTTGGAAAGTCCAATGAGGTTTTCGGAGGATTCCTTTTGATTCAAACCGCAACCAGCGCGCCAACCAGACGGCAGCTGCGCCTTTTGGAGCAGCAGAGCAAAGTCTCAACTGGCTCGCTTCGTCGATTCCTAACCGTGGTGTCAACCACCGGTTTGATGGCGACGGTTGCTCTTCCCTCATATGGATTCTCGCCAGAGGCCACAGCGGTTTCAGGACTTACTGTCAACAACGAGCTGGTAAAAATATCTGCTCCATCCCAGGGACTCTCGGTTGCCACCATCAAGGCGGTTGAATTCACCAGAGGTGATTTCGAACCAGCTGATGCATCAGAGTTCCAGGTGACTCGATCGCTTCGACGCTATGACGGACCGGTGGCAGCTGACTATTTGCTCAGACCTCGCTTCACTGAGATCACCAGTGCCAACATCATGAGAGCTGCCGCGGAATTGGTTGGCACCCCATACGTTGCCGGTGGTCAGACCCCGGGCGGCATTGACTGCTCCGGTTACACCAAGTTCATCTACAGCCAATTTGGAATCGATCTTCCGCACTCCGTCTACCAGCAGGCGAGGATGGGTAAGAAGATTCCACTGGAAGAGGCTCTTCCAGGCGACATCGTTATCTTCAATGACTTCAGCCACAACGGCATCTACGCCGGTGCCGGAAACTTCTATCACGCCCCAAGAAAGGGAGACCGAGTCAAGCTCGCTCCTATCTACACCCAGCGCTACCACATCGTTCGTCTGGCAGACATCCAAAACTAAACAGCCCGGAAGTGGCTGCGTTTCTTTACACCTTTACCCAGCAATCTGGCTTACCCTGTTTTCAAGTTTTTGATTGGTTAGAAAGGGGCGGTGAGATGCCAGTAGACATGCAATCCAAGCTTGGCAACTGGGTCCATCTGCACCAACACCCCTGCATACCCATGCCAGGAAATCTGACGCGTCGCGAATTAGCGGCGCGTTTTTTGTTTCCGCGGACAAAGACCGAATGCTCACAAGCCGTGTGGGCGAATTCGTTAGGAGCAAAATGCGAACACTAGTCCTCAACGCCGGATACGAACCTCTGGCAGTCGTCTCTTTCAAACGGGCCCTGGTGCTCGTGCTAAACCAAAAAGCCACGATTCTCGCTGGCATTTCAGGTGCGGTTGTTAGAAGCACCAATCAGGAATTTGATATGCCATCGGTGATTCTTCTGCAGCGCTACGTCAGAATTCCTAACGCTCGAAGAGTGCCGGTTTCTCGCAGGGGAGTCCTCAGAAGGGATTCACATCGCTGCGCCTATTGCGCAAGAGGGGCAAACACCATCGATCACGTTGTTCCCAAATCACGCGGGGGCAAGGACACCTGGGAGAACCTGGTTGCCTGCTGCCTTTCTTGCAACAACGAGAAGGGCGATAGAACTCCGCAAGAGATGGGCTGGCAGCTAAGGGTTGTTCCAAAGATGCCAACCGGCTTGGTCTGGAGTGTTCGCGGAGCAGATAAACCACTTCCTCAGTGGCAAGAGTTCCTAGCACTCCAGAGACAAGCCGCCTAACTAATTTTTTCCTCTACTGGATACTGACCAACTAACGAAGCACACATTGCAGCTGGGTGTTGTCTCCATTCTTGACCCAAGCAACGCGTCCAACCGAAGATCCGTGGTTGTCGATGACAGTGCACTCGCTGTCGATGGCGATGCCACCTGAGGTTCCAGCAGGTCCTTGCGGGCCCGTCACTCCTGCAGATCCTGTCGCACCTGTTGCACCTGTGGCACCGGTAGGTCCCGCAGGACCTGTAGCACCCGCAGGTCCAGTTTCACCCGCAGGTCCCGCAGGTCCTGTTGCCCCCGTAGCACCAGTAAGTCCTCCAACACCGTCACACGTTCCTGTGGCTCCTGTGGCTCCAACGGCTCCAGTGGCACCAGTAGCTCCAGTTGCGCCAGATGTTCCAGCCGGCCCCTGGGGACCTGTTGCCCCAGTTAGACCCGTTGGGCCAATAGGTCCAGGCTCACCTTGCGAACCTGCAGGTCCGGCTGAGCCAGCGACGCCTTGCGAACCTGTAGAACCGTCTGCTCCCGCTGCTCCGGTTTGACCCGTGAGCCCAACAGAACCTTGATCGCCTTTAGCACCTGCTACTCCAGGTGAGCCTGTCGGACCGCATAGTCCGACTGGCCCCTGCAACCCAGTTTCGCCAGTTTCACCTTGAATTCCCTGTTCACCAACGGTATTTATGACAGTAGTTTCAGCATCGGCTTGGGTGTTGCCCAAAACTGTGGTGAGTGCCCAGAGGGCAATAATGATTGCCAAGATGGCGAGGACGTTGGAAAGCGTGTTTCGCCAGGACGACTTAGTGCCATTTTGTTCTTCCGCTATAGACATGGGTTTGCTCTTTTCTGAATAGAGAAAGTGGCCCTCAGCGATAGGGTTGCCTGGAAGAAACTCTTTGGCCTAATAGCTAACAGTCTCTCTGAGGTGTTTATGGAAGGGGCCACACTTGAAAGCTACTTTTTCTTCATGGCGATTTACTCAAGTTAAAATCGCAACCTACTCAAGAAGTTCTCACTAAAAATGAAATTTGAAGACCTACCAAACGCTCTCCTCATTGAGGATGACACTGAAGATCGACTTAAGATTCGCTTGCAGCTAGAGCTAATGGGTTTCGTCGTTTATGACACCCCTACCAAGCAGGAAGCAGAAGAACTTTTCACCCAGCGCGACTACAGCATCGTGCTGATACATCTTGGTCACTCGCAGCTGGAGAGCATGCAGATTTGCCGCTCAATCAGGGCCGAATCAACTGTTCCAATCATCATGCTTACACAAAGGGATGAGGTGGTGGACGAAGAAATGGTCTTGGCTGCCGGCGCAGACGACTATGTCACCAAGCCCATAGTCGACCGCATCCTCACCTCTCGTGTCACCCAACAGGTCAAGCGTGGCCAGACACAGCGGGCACCCAGGGCCAACATCCTCACTTGGGGACCGCTAGAAATGGACCTCAGCCAGCACAGCTTCACCATTTCTGGCAAAGAAGTTATGCTCACCAATTCTGAGTTCCAGTTCCTGCAGCTACTTATGGCAAATCCAAAGCGAATCTTTAGTAGAGAACAGATTCTTCAGACAATCGGAGCTTTTCGCGGTGAGAAGTCAGATCATCTGGTTGACACCCACGCTTCCCGGATCAGAAAGAAGATTCGTGAAGCTGGCGGTCCCGAGGTGATTGCTGTTGTCAGGAGCGTGGGCTTCCGACTTGCTGCAAATCCTGATGCCAGTGAGCCAGCCAGCTAGCTGGTGGCCCCGAGAAGAATCGAACTTCCGCACACGGTTTAGGAAACCGCTGCTCTATCCACTGAGCTACGAGGCCTAGGAGATACAACTCTATCCAAGCGGAAACCTGCTCCAACTTCACTCTCAGCGGGCAAGGCTAACGAGGCTTTGCAAGCTTCACTTTTAGGCTTTGGGCGTGGATCAATCAAAACTCTCCGACTGGCAGAAAGAGCTTTCGGAGATTGGTGGAGCTAATCCACTTTTGCAATTTGAGCTTTCCACGCTCGGACACATTGACCTGCTCCGCTCGCATCCCGGAGGTCTAGCCCAGCTCGCCTCGGCAAGAAACTCAACCATTGGCAATCTCTTTCGCGAGGACGCTGCCCTGGGGAGGGCGCTTTCCGCAGCCAAGCGAATCCAGCGCAAGGCCGATCGAATCGAAGATAACTTCGGAATCTCTGCCTGCTATGTGGTGTCTGGGCTTCTGCGCTATCAGGACAAAGGGCTACCCATTTTGCTGTGGAGGGCAAGTCTTCTCACTCACGGAAACGACTTTGAGATCCGGCTGTCATCGCTGCCGGAGGTGAACCCCCAGGTCACTCAAATAATCAAAAAGTACAGACCCGACTATCGGCAGAGCGACCTAATGGCCCTATGTTCAAACCAGTCAGACCTTCTGCCAGTGGCGGTTATGTCACTTCTGGCTCAGTACCTCCAGGGCTCAGATGCCCAGTTAGAAAAACTCTTGGTGCTCGGAAACTTTGTTCCCGATTTGATCCGAATTCAGCAGAATCAGATAAACGGTGAAGCTGGTGTTCTTGGCTATCTGCTTGAGAAAAAGATCGAAACCATTCGGCCGGGGATAACTCCGATCACTCTGGTTCAAAATGCTGATCACTCCCAGCAGCAGGTTTTGGAAAAAGCTGCCACCGGAAAATCCTTTGCCGTCCACACCCTTCCCGGTTGCGGGTATCTGCAGACGGTCGTGAATCTTCTCGCCAACCTCGCTATCGATGGCAAGCGTGCGCTGGTGGTGGCTCCTAGAAAGCAGACTCTCGATGAGCTATCGGAGCGGCTGAGCCAGGTGGGACTCGCTGGAATTGCCATCAGAGAAAGCGATAGCTGGACCGATGCTGTTGGTGCAATCTCGAGGAATGAGAAAGCTAAGCCTTCACAGCTTGCTGACGCTTCTTCTCGATATCAGGCAGCCAGCGCAGAGATAAAGCAGTATTTCGCTGCAATTGGCCAGGAGGATCAGGACCTGGGAGTGACTTTGATGGATTGCCTAGTGAAGCTAGCTGAGCTGGCAGCACTGAGTAACCCACCAACCAATTCCTCTCGCATCAGAGCGGAGCTTCTTCCAAAGATAAGACCCTTGGCTCAGCCGCTCTTGGCAGAGGCCCACCAGGCCCAGGTCTTTTCTTTTCCGCCATCAAAAAATCCTTGGTTCGGCGCTCGCTTTGCAAGTTCCGCCGAGATGGAATCGGTCCTCACCAGCGTCAGATCTTTGGCGGGGGAGAACTTCCGGGTTCTCAGTTACCAGATCTCGAAATACCTAAGCGATCTCGATCTCAAGAAGTGCGAAAGTGTTGAGCAGTGGTCCGAGCAGCTGAGGCTTCTGCTTGGCATTCGTCACACCCTCGATCGTTTCCTGCCAACAATTTTTGACCACCCGCTCACTGACATGATTGCCGCTACTGCCCCCAGGGGTGAAACTGATCTCTCCGGTGCTCAGCGCAGACGATTCAAAAAACTGGCCAAAGAATTCATTCGCCCTGGCAGCTCGGTTCCCAATCTCAATCAATCCCTGGTGGCAGCGAAGGAGCAGCGGGAGGGGTGGGAGAGACTAATCACCACTAACGCGCCGCCAACTGTTCCACTGGGACTGGCGGATGCGCAGGCGAAGTTCGAAAGCATCAGTAGCGTTTTGAACCTCCTTCAGCAGCACCTAGATCCAGACCCTGACCTTCCCCTGCTCTCAAGACTCACCTTCGATGAGCTTGCTGTAAAGCTCGAACAGCTGGCGACCAACACCGAGATACTCAGAGGTGGCGAGGACAGAAAACCAATCATTGAAAAGCTCAGCCAGCTGGGCCTAACCGGTTTTGCCCGGCAGGTTAGCGAAAGAGCTCCAAGCCTCGAAGAGCTCAGGCAGGAGTTTGACCTGAGCTTCTGGCAGTCGGCTCTGGAGGCAATCGTCCAGCGCAATCCAAACCTGCTCGAGTACTCAGCGGAGAAGATTGCACTACTTGAGCTCGGCTTCGAGCAGGCAGGTAATCGACTGGTTGAACAGGGGTTGGCTAACGTTCAACACCTGCTGGCTGAAAAGTGGAAGAGCGCTATAGCTCGGCATCCGGCGAGCGCCGACAAGCTTCGTGCGCAGCTGAGAACCCGATCGCTCTCACTGCGCGAGGCTGAGAAGGCAGGGGGAGAAATCTGGAAAGTTTTGGCTCCAGCAATTTCCATCAGCCCCTACCGAATATCTGAGCTTGCCAAAAGCGAAGTGTTTGACACCTTGATTGTTTTGGATGCCGCCTCATGCGGTGTTGCCGAGGCAATCTCAGCTCTGTCTTTGGCCGAGCAGGTGATCGCATTTGGCGATCCGGTGATTGCGGCCCCAGATAACTTTGACACGGTTGCGCGGGTAAGCGCGGAAAAGGACCAGGCCGAGCGGCAATCGGTTTTTGACTTGGTGGCAGGTGCTTTTGAGACCCTGCTGATTAATCGCAACTGGCGCACCAGCGGCCAGGTGCTGGGTAAATACCTAAACCAAAACTTCTACGAATCAAAGCTGGTCATCGAACCCTCGCCAGCCATGTTCTTTGGCGAGCAGAACTTCGAATACTTTGAGATCACCGAGGGCTCTCGGGCGAAGAGCAACATTGATGGGGCGACGGAGTCGCTGGAGGCCGAGGTTGAGCAGGCGGTTGCGCTCGTCATCGCTCACGCCCGCTGGACACCGGATGAGTCCCTGATGGTGGTTAGCGCATCGAAGCTTCATGCCGAGCGAATCGAGGCAAGGGTCGCTCAAGAGGTTGCCAAGCAGCCTTCGATAGCCGAGTTCTTTGACGCTCACGGCAGAGAGAGATTTGAGTGCGTGAGCATGAGCGAGCTGACCCACCGTCTTGCCGATCGCGTTATTTTCTCGCTTGGTTTTGGCCGGGGCGAGGATGGCAGAATCTCTGGAAGCCTGGGGGATTTCAATTCACCTTCTGCGCCGAGGTGGATGGTCAATCAAATTGTCTCGGCTCGCAAGCGGATGAGCGTGATCTCCTGCTACAACTTCGAGGATTTTGCCGGGGGTTCGCTTCCAGAAAATCAGCGCTGGCTTAAGGACTTGGTTGCTCCGAGCTTTTTGCACGAGGCTGCCGATGGAACACCTGACCCGCTGCTTGCTGACCTAGCCAAGCGACTAGAAAAACTTGGACTGAAGGTCACTCTCAACTTTGCTTCTCGGATTGGACTGGCCGCAGCCTTTGGCCGAAAGGCAGTGGTGGTGGATGCGGATTGGTCACTGGTCGGAGAAAACTGGGATGAGCTACTCAGGCTTAGACCGGGACTTCTTCGGGCCATGGGCTGGGAGTATCAGAGAGTTCACGCCTTTGAGATTTTCGCAAGGCCACAGGAGGTGGCCAACCGAATTGCTCAGCGGCTAGGGGTGAAGCTAACCGACAAAGTCAGCCTGTTTGATGAGATTGCTGGCGAGGAGAAAAAGGAACACTGGGGGGATGGCGATGACTCTAACGATCGCAGGCTCAGAGACGATAAGCCTCCCCACTGGGGTTAGTCGCTACTGGTCCCGCTGTCTTTTTTAGCCTCAGGTTTCTTGGCCGAATCGGTTCTATAGAAGCCGCTGCCCTTGAAGCTAACCCCCAAATTGCCAAATACCTTCTTCACCTCAGAACCGCAGTTCGGGCACGAAGTAATAGGTGAATCGCTAAAGGACTGCTGAATCTCGAAGTAGTGCTCGCAGGCGCGACAGGCGTAAGAGTAGGTGGGCATAGAAGAAAGATTCTAATTAGAAAGTAACGACCCTGGTGGGAGTGACAAATCCACTCATTCGCTGATCATGCAGCTGCACTGGAATTTGATCCAAGACCTCTTCATCGAAGACCACCGCATAGCGAGGGAAATGTCGGTTTTGCAGGTATCTGTCGTAGAAGCCCTTACCCTTCCCCAATCGGTTTCCACTTTGGTCAACCGCCAGGGCCGGAACTAGCATCAGATCTATTTCCTGTTGGACTGCTCCCGTTGGTTCTTCAATTGAGAATTTTCCTGGGGTGAGTTCGCCGCCTGCAAAGACTAGGTCTTCGCCTTTAACTTTTGGAAAAACGAGATTAAGGCTTTTGGAGATAAGGCGATTAAATTCACTGACATTAGGCTCGGTTGGTTGGGGGCTGTAGGTGGCGAGGGTTTGGGGGTTGAACTTCTGAACCAGGGCGAGTAGCTGTCGAGTAAGACCTTCAGATGAATACGGTCTTTTCGAGAGTAGTTCTCCTCGAAGGATTTCCTTCTCAATTGCCATAGCGTAATCTTGCCAGCGTGCAGGCATTCAGTGCGCTGAGATTTAGCAAAGTATCCCTTCGTCCCTTGGCTCGAAGGGACACCCGAAAGCTTCAGCTACTACTTGAAGCTGATCGGCCATGGCTTTCTCCCTGGGAGGCCACCACCCCCGGAATTAGATATCCGGTTAATGCCAGATCGATGGTTTCAAACCTTCTTTATCACCAGCGTCAGCAGAGCGGATTGGCATTCGTAATCGAGTACGAAGGGGAAACAGTTGGGCAATTAAACGTTGCCAACATCCTGCACGGATCGGTCTCCTCCGCCACCATCGGCTACTGGATTGCCAAGGCATATGCGGGCCGAAACATCACTACTTACGCGGTTGCGCTGGCCATTGACCACCTTTTTGACTCTCTCGGACTTCACCGCGTGGAGATAGATATCAGACCTGAAAATGCTGCCAGCCTTCGAGTGGTGGAGAAGCTTCAACTTCGAAAAGAGGGTTTGAAGGAGAGATTTATTCATATCGATGGAGCGTGGAGAGATCATTTTGTCTTCGCAATTACCCGTGAAGAACGTTCCGACACGATGCTAAATCGCCTAGCAAACACGCAACTCAAATAGCGGAAATTGGCTATAAATCCCAATAACTTTGTAGGCATGAATACTCCTGTGGGCCTAGGCGGGGTGCTGCTAGTTGTAGCCGCCATCGTCTGGCTGATGGTGTTCGTTCCCGGCTATGCCAAGCGTGGCGAATTAATCGCAACCGCTAAGAACATCAAGGAGCAGGTTAAAAAAGAGCGGGAAGCTGAGATCAGCACCCCGCAGTCAAGACTTGATCGCCTGGTTATGACCCAGCGAGTTTTTTCGATTTTGTTTGTACTCCTATTTATTACAGCCGTGACAAACGGCCTACTCGCCGGAGTCAACCTCGGCGCGTGGATTTTGTCGATTACCCTGGGCACGCTCTCTTTGCTCTCACTAATCATTAGTCGATTAGCTGCCAAAGAGGCATCAAATATCGCCCACAACATCTATACGGCACGTCAGAATGTGCGTTCCTCGGCCACAAAAGCAGTCGCTAAGGCCCGAAATAACAAGGAATGGACGCCTAATCAACTGCCTGATCCGTTGAGAAAGAGTCAGTCTGACTCAGCTCCGGAGGTTGCCGACGTAATCGATATATCGAAGCCTAGACGAATGATGACGAGCAAAGAGATTGATGAAATTCTTGCTCGACGTAGAGCAATTTAGTTGACATTGTTCTATGCTTTTATTTGTCTGGGTGAATGGAGACAAACATATGGACACCGTAATTTCGGAAACCGCAGCAGCTGCTAAGAAGCCAACCACGGCTAAGAAGCCTGCCGCAAAGAAGGCAGCGAAGCGCAAGCCAGCTGCCAAGAAGACTGCTGCTAAGAAGCCTGCTGCCAAGAAGACAGCTGCTAAGAAGCCAGCAGCAAAGAAGACCGCAGCAAAGAAGCCAGCGAAGCGCAAGCCAGCTGCTAAGAAGACCGCTGCAAAGAAGCCAGCTGCTAAGAAGACAGCCGCCAAGAAGCCAGCAAAGCGTAAGACTGCTGCGAAGAAGGTTGCTGCTAAGAAGCCAGCTGCTAAGAAGACCGCTGCTAAGAAGCCAGCTCGTCGTCGTAAGGCGAAGAAGGCTGCAGCTAAGTAGTTCTTAGCTAACTACGTATTCAACCACCTCACGTAATGTGGGGTGGTTGAATTTATATCCGGACTTTATTAATTTCTCAGCACTCATCTTTTGTGAGCAGAGCAGTAGCTCCTCAGCTGCAACACCAATAACTAACTTCATTAGCCAACTAGGAACCCTAAAAAATGTTGGCCGGTGAAGGGCCTTGCCAAGTGCGTGAATAATTTGCTCGCAGGTCGCCGGCTCTGGAGCCGTGATGTTGTAGGCCCCCTGGGTAGCTTCATTTTCAATCAGGTGAATGATGGCCCTGGCTTGATCTTCCAGCGAGATCCACGCCCACCACTGCTTACCGCTTCCAAGTGCTCCACCAACGCCGAGTTTGATTAGCGGGAGTAGCTTCCCAAGTGCGCCAAGCTTCTTGCTCATCACCATGGTGGTTCGAACCAGCACGACCCTGGTATTTGCTTTGAGCGCTTCCTGCTCCCACTGAAAAGCCAGATCCGAAAGAAAGCCAGTTCCCTTGCCTGAATCCTCATCTAGCCATTCATCGCCTCGGTCGCCGTAAATGCCAGAAGCAGATCCGGAAACCAGAACCTTCGGGGGATTGCTTGCTTGATTAATTGCCTGCACTAGAAGCCGGGTTGTCTTAATTCGAGAGTCAACAATCTCCTGCATGTATTTCTTGGTCCACGGAATCTTTCCTGTGGTTGCTCCCGCAAGGTTTACCACCGCATCGATGCTGTTCATCACGCTCTGATCAAACTGTCCCTTTTCGGCATCGATGAAGACCTCGTCTGGGCCAACTGGCTGTCTGCGAACCAGGCAGACCGGTGTGTGACCCTGGGCTTTTAGCTGTTTGGCCAGTTCGGTTGCGATGAGGCCGGTAGCCCCTGAAATTAGGACTCTCATACTTGACTCCTCATCCTTCTCAACCTTCTACAATTGAGGCTACTTGTTTATTCCAACCATTAGGAAGCTTTGAACGTAGAACTATGGGTCTGGGGACTCACAATTGGTGCACTAACTCTGGTCCTTCTCGTCGACTTCATTGTCCAGGCTCGTAATCCTCACGAGCCAACTTTCCGAGAGTCAGCGATTCAGGTTTCGATCTATGTAACGCTGGCAATGCTTTTCAGCTTCGTCATCGGTGGCGTTTGGGGAGCGCAATACGCTCAGGAGTATTTCGCGGGATTCATTACCGAGTACTCTCTCTCGGTCGACAACATATTTGTCTTCTTGGTGATATTTACTCAATTCGTGGTGCCCAGGGAGCTTCGCAGCCAGGCTCTTCTTATTGGTATCGCAATTGCGCTTTTCCTGAGGTTCCTCTTCATTGTTTTGGGAGCCGCCTTCATTGAGAACTTCAGCTGGGCATTCTATGCTTTCGGGGCCTTCTTGCTATTCACAGCCCTGAAGATTATGAAGGACACCTACGACAGTCTCAAACGACCTGAAGATGAGGATTATGCCGGAGGCGGAGTCATCAAGTTCCTTCAAAAGCACCTAAGGACCACCAAGGACTACCACGGCACCAAGCTGTTTATCTTCAAAGAAGGCAAGCGCTTCGCAACACCGCTTCTGCTTGTGATGATTGCTATTGGTTTTACCGACCTGCTTTTTGCCCTGGACAGCATCCCGGCAATCTATGGACTGACGCGAGAGCCCTACATCGTGTTCGTGGCTAACGTATTTGCGCTGCTAGGTCTTCGTCAGCTGTACTTCTTGCTCGGCGGCCTGATGGAGAGGTTGAAGTACTTAGGCATCGGACTGTCGCTAATCCTCGCCTGGATTGGGTTCAAGCTAGTGATTCATGCACTGCACAAAAACGAGCTCCCCTTCATCAACGGTGGGGAGAAGGTCACGTTTATACCCGAAATCCCAACCGAACTTTCGCTGTTCGTGATTTTGATAACGCTTCTCGTCACCACCATCTGGTCGCTGGCCGCAACAGCAGGCGAGAAGAAAAAGCTAGATCCAGAACGGCAGAAATAGCTGCATTCGCCAGAGCGGATAGGGAACTGCTAACCC
>JBDLRV010000047.1:0-5887 GCA_039799865.1 Actinomycetota bacterium
GGATAACCGCTGAAAGCATCTAAGCGGGAAGCCTGCCTCAAGATGAGATTTCCAAGACTTTATGTCGAGAGGGCCGCAGCTAGAATACTGCGTTGATAGGCGGGATGTGGAAGTGCTGAAAAGCATGGAGCTGACCCGTACTAATAGCCCGATAACTTGATACACACTCTAATTTTTGTGCTCAGCGTCCACTGTGTGGTTCTCGAGGTATGGTCGAGAACCGAAGATTTGATCTTCGAAAGACTAAAACTCAATAGTGTTTCGGCGGCCATAGCGAGAGGGAAACGCCCGGTCTCATTCCGAACCCGGAAGCTAAGACTCTCAGCGCCGATGGTACTGCAGGGGGGACCCTGTGGGAGAGTAGGACACCGCCGGACTTACTTTAGAAATGGCCACCCGCAAGGGTGGCCTTTTCTATTTAACATAGAAATAGAGAACATGGAAAAACGATCTCCGAGACGTAAGGCGAGCGATGCTCGCCCAGCTTCGCGCGACAAAAAGTTCGTTCCTAAAAAAGGCTTTGATAAAAAACCAAACAGGGATAGAAGAGCATCTGATGAGCGCCGAGACTCAAAGCCCAGGGAGAAGTTTCCAGACCTTCCGGAAGAGATTAAAGCAGAGGATCTTCACATAAGCGTTAGGGCTCAGCTAAAGACCCTCAGCGAAGAGAACCAGGTTTTTGTTGCCCGCCATCTGCAGATGGTTGCACTCTTGATTGACACCGATCCCAAGCGAGCTCACGAGCACGCATTAGCTGCGTCGAAGAAGGCTGGACGAATCGCCGTTGTTAGGGAAACCCTCGGAGTTACCGCCTACACCATCGGCGATTACGCACTTGCCCTAAGGGAGCTTTTGACTCATAGGAGAATCTCCGGCTCCAATGATCAACTTCCGCTAATCGTTGATAGCGAAAGAGGCTTGGGAAGACCAGCCAAGGGACTGGCGGCAGCCACCGATGTTGATAGAAGCAGACTTCCGGTTGGTGTGAGGATTAACCTGGCAATTGCGCTTAGTGGCGCAAGGCTTGACCTTGGGCAAGTTGAACTTGCCAAACAGGAATTAGAAATTCCAGAACTAAGCCCGAAGACTGTTTTTGAACAGTCACCTCTTCTCTTCCGCTCCTATGCCGAAGTGCTGCGCGAGCTCGGGCAGGATGGCACAAAGTGGGAAGAGCTGGCTGGACGGGCCGAGAATGCGCTGAGTCAGACCGAGGAAGAAACCATTAGCCTCACGGAGGCTCAATAGTGCTGATTGATTCCTTTGATTCACTTCTTCTCGATCTTGACGGAGTTGTTTATCGAGGAAAGAAGGCAATTGCCGGTGCGGTTGAGTCAATTACCAAGGCACAGCGGCTCGGGAAATCCGTTGGCTACATAACTAACAATGCCTCCCGCACTCCATCCCAAATCGCAATGCAGCTGAGAGAGTTTGGGATCAGAATTGAAGATCATCAAATCATTGGCTCCGCAAGAGCCGCAGCCAAGCTACTCGCGGGAAAGATTCCTTCCGGCAGCAAGGTGCTGGTGGTCGGTGGTGAGGGGCTTCGCACCGAGGTTGAGGCACTTGGATTTTCTCTGGTTGCATCTTCAGAGGAGCTTCCGTCCGCTGTGATTCAGGGCTTCAGCCCTGAGGTTGGTTGGAAGGATTTAGCTGAGGCTGCCTTTGCTATTCAAAATGGCGCCATCTGGATTGCAACGAATCAAGACTGGACCTTGCCGCTTGAAAAAGGCATCGCCCCCGGAAATGGAACACTCGTTGGAGCTGTCCACACCGCAGTTGGAATCCTTCCCGAATTTGCCGGCAAACCCTTTAGACCCATCTTTGATTCGGCCCTGAGTGAGCTGGGTTTCCAAAAGCCGCTCGTCATCGGAGATCGTCTAGATACAGATATAAAAGGTGCGGTGGCTGCGGGACTTGAGTCGGCTGCCGTCCTCACCGGCATTCTAGGAAACAGGGAACTGCTCGGCGCTAAAAGCGATGAAAGACCAAATTACATCCTCACTGATCTGAGCGAGCTTTTCAGAGATTATCCGAAGCCCAAGCGCAACAAGAGCTCGGTGAGCTTCGGGCAGAGCGAAGTTAAAATTATTGGCGACCGGCTGATGATAAGCGCAGGAAACCCCTCAGCCGTTGACACAATTCGTGCCGCTACTGATTTAGTCTGGTCCAGTGGCAGGCCGATATACGGCTTGCAGGTCGATGCGAAACTGTTGGGAGAATAGATGGATTTCGAAGCCAAACTTGCCGAAATCGAGTCTCTCGATGTTTCCGAGCAAATCCCTGCACTCAGTGCTCTAATCACAGAGCTGGAAAATCTACTTAACCAGTGAGACTGGATCTGGCTCTTGTTAGCCGAGGTCTTGCGCGCTCGCGAAATCAGGCTGCATCACTAATTAAGCAGAGCCTGGTTCAGGTGAATGGCAAGCTAGCCGAGAAGTCCAGTCAGATCGTCATGGCAACCGATTCACTTGAGGTGCTCGGCGAGATCTATGTTGCTCGCAGTGCAGAGAAGCTTCTCTATGCACTAGATCACTTTAGGATCTCGGTTCCCGACCTCTGTCTAGACATAGGTGCATCAACCGGGGGCTTCACACAAGTTCTTTTGGAGCGAGGAGCAAAATCAGTTATCGCACTCGATGTTGGCAGCGATCAACTAGCCAGTGAGCTTAGATCAGACCCAAGGGTGATTGACTTCTCTGGAAGAAACATTCGAGAGGTAGAAGCTAGTGAAATTCCTAATTCGCACCAAGTTGGTCTGACAGTTGTAGATCTCAGTTTTATTTCCCTCAAATTAGTTTCAGATAAGTTCCTAGAAATTGCACAAAATGCCCAGTTCATCGTTTTGATCAAGCCTCAGTTTGAGCTACAAAAATCAATGCTGAACGACCAAGGCGTGGTCGTATCAGCTGCCAACCGAGAGACTGCTCTCAAATCGGCTCTCACAGCAATGGCGGACTCGGGCCTGAAGCTCCTCGGACTTTGCGTCTCCCCAATCACCGGAACCCACGGGAACGTCGAGTATCTTGCTCACCTGGTCAAGGGCGAGCCAGGGAATTGGGCGAAGTTCATCGCTAGCGTCCGTTAGCTGTGGAAAGGACTGAGGCTCGGGGAGGGTTTTAGCTAGTCTGGTAGCAGAGATCTCGGAGGCAGATTGAAAAACGTCCTGATACTCACCACGGCCCTTGATAAAAATGCGGCCTCGGTGGCTGCTGGAGTTTCCAGCATGCTCAGAGGACGGGGTATCCAGACATGCTTTCCAGCTGAAGACCTAGCGCGCCTAAATGCCCTGGGTGAGAGCCAAGGTCTCCTTGAGTATCAAAACCAGCAAATTGACATGGCGATTGTGCTGGGCGGAGATGGAACGATTCTTCGAGCAGCGGAAGTTTTGTGGGAGAAACCCGCTCCCATTCTTGGCGTGAATCTTGGTCATGTTGGTTTTATGGCCGAGGCTGAGAAGAGCGATCTTGAAAAGACCCTAGACCTTGTCCTAGCTGGCAAATACTCAATCAGAGAGCGCACCACACTAAATGTTTCGGTAGTGCAGGATGGCAAAGAGGTCTTTAGCTCCTGGGCCCTCAACGAGGTAGCACTTGAGAAGAGTGCGCGTGAGCGAATGATTGAAGTTGTTTTGGAAGTGGAAAAGCGTCCGCTATCTAGCTTTGGCTGTGACGGTGTTTTGGTATCAACCGCCACCGGTTCAACGGCCTATGCCTTCAGCGCAGGTGGCCCAGTCGTTTGGCCAAATCTCGAGGCATTTGTTGTGGTTCCAATCAGTGCCCACGCGCTTTTCTCAAGGCCTTTTGTGATTGATCCAGATTCTCCAGTTGCCATCGAGGTGCTGCAGCGCTCCCCAGGATCGGGAGTTATATCCTGCGACGGTAGAAGGACATTCAATCTCGGTCCGGGTGCTCGAGTGGAAGTAACTAAGGGAAGCAAGCCAGTGAAGATGGTTACCCTCAGCGATGAACCATTTGCAGACCGCCTGGTGCGCAAGTTCAATCTGCCAGTTGTTGGTTGGCGTGGACCGGGGAGCGATGCTTGATAGAGAACCTCTCTATTCGCTCTCTCGGTGTAATTAGTTCAGCGCAGCTGGAACTCACCAAAGGCTTCACAGCGATAACCGGTGAAACTGGTGCTGGAAAGACCATGCTTCTTACAGGCCTTGGACTTTTGCTCGGCGAAAGAGCAGACTCTTCGGTCGTTAGATCTGGAGAAAAACAGCTGGTTGTCGAAGGAAGAATTCTCTCCGCTGATAAGGACCTCGGTGCAAGGCTTGACGAGCTTGGCGCAGAGATTGAAGCAGGGGAGATCTTAATCAACCGCATAGTCACAGCCGATGGAAGATCAAAAGCTGCAATCGGTGGAATTTCTGTCCCGGTTTCGGTTCTGAATTCAGTGGCTCAGGAACTTGTCGCCGTTCACGGGCAGTCCGAGCAGATTCGACTTCGCTCGCTGTCCAAGCAGCGCGAGGCATTAGATGCTTTTGGTGGTGAAAAGCTTTCACAGGCTCTAGCTGCTTACTCGCAAATTTTTCTTCAGTTCCGTGAGCTCGAGCAGCGGCTTCAAAGACTGCGCTCATCCTCGGAGCAGGATGCATTCAGAATCGAAAGACTAAAGGAGCAAATTGCGGAGCTAACCAGGATTGCTCCGCTCGAGGGAGAGCTGCAGGATGTGAGCCAGCAGCTAGAAAGGCTGAGCAATGTTGAATCGTTGCGCCTTGCAGCATCTGAGGTATATGAGATTGTGGCGGGAGAAGAGCTTGATGTTCGCAGCCAGCTGGGCAGGGCCAAGCGCACCCTAGAAAGCTCTGCCGATCCCAAGCTGAGAGAACTTGCAGAGCAAATTGCTGATGCGACTGCCGTTGTGAATGAAATCGCGCTAGAAATCTCCAGCTACCTAACCGACCTAGATGCTGATCCGCAAACGCTGGATGCACTCCAGCGCAGAAAGGCAGAGCTAACCGCTCTCGAGCGCAAGTATGGTGCCAGCGCAGATGAGCTTGCAAAGCTTTTGCCATCGCTTGAGTCAGAGCTACTCGATCTAGACAGCTCGGATGAGCAGTTAGAGAAGCTTGAGATTCAGCTCGCTGCCACGGAGTCGCAGTTAGCTCAAGCAGCCAAGCAGCTCACTGAGCTAAGAAGAAAGGCCGCAGAAAAGCTTTCCCAAAGCATCAGCCAAGAGCTGGCACAGCTTGCGATGGGCGATGCCAAGATCGGCATCAGTGTGAGCGAAACTGGGGAATTTGATTCATTTGGATCAGACAGGGTGGAGTTTCTGCTTATGAATCATGCGGGAGCAGAGCCAAGACCGCTGAGTAAAGGTGCCTCGGGGGGAGAGCTGAGTCGAATAATGCTGGCGATTGAGCTGGTTCTGGCTGGAAAACAGCCTTTGCCGACGATGATTTTTGATGAAGTAGATGCCGGTGTTGGAGGAGCGGCAGCGGTTGAACTTGGCCGAAGGCTCAAGAAATTAGCCGAGTCAACCCAGGTAATTGTCGTCACACACCTGCCCCAGGTGGCAGCCTTTGCTGACCAGCAAATCCAGATTTTCAAGGATCAATCTGGTGGGGTTTCGGCCTCCAGCGTCAAGCTGCTAAGCAGTGAAGAGCGAATTGAGGAGCTGGCTCGAATGCTCTCTGGCAGTAGCGAATCTGAAATTGCCCTCAATCACGCCAAGGAGCTACTCAGCCAAGCAAATTGATTTCATGTCGAACACCAATTGACCTGGCTCGAGTGATAGATTGGAGTTCCATGGCGGTTAGCTCTGGAAATGTGCGACATGTGTTCGTAACCGGAGGCGTCGCCTCCTCTCTTGGTAAAGGTCTTACCGCCGCCTCACTCGGAAATCTGCTCAGAGCCCGAGGTTTACGGGTCGTTATGCAGAAGCT
>JBDLRV010000048.1:0-54618 GCA_039799865.1 Actinomycetota bacterium
AACGCAGCCATCTCCGGTTGGATTTTGGATCCAGACAGAAAGAAGATGTCTAAATCAAAGGGCAACGTAGTTGTCCCGAATGAACTACTTGAAAACCACGGCTCTGATGCTGTCCGCTACTGGGCCGCCAGTGCACGTCTAGGAACAGACGCTGCGTTTGACGAAGGCCAAATGAAGATAGGTCGAAGACTGGCAATCAAACTTCTAAACGCCGCTCGCTTCGCCCTCAGCTTTGAAATGCCTCAGGGAGTAACTGAAGTAACAGAAGAGATTGACCTTTCGATGCTGGCTTCCCTGAGCGACGTCGTGCGCACAGCAACCGATGCATTCGCAAGCTATGACCACACCAAAGCACTCGAGACAGCGGAGTCATTCTTCTGGACATTCACCGATGACTATCTGGAGCTAGTCAAAGATCGCGCCTACGGTGCGCAGTTTTCAGATCAGGAGCGAGGCTCTGCAGTGCTTGCTCTCCGTTCAGCTCTTTCGGTACTGGTCAGACTATTTGCTCCGTTTTTACCATTTGCCTCGGAAGAAGTATGGTCCTGGTGGCAGGAAGGGTCGGTGCACCAAGCTGCCTGGCCAACTGTTGATGAGCTAAAGGGCTCAACACCAAATCTCATAGGCCTTACCAGTGAGGCCTTGATTCTTATCCGAAAGAGTAAGTCAGATCTCAAGCTTTCGATGAAGGCCGAGATTGCTCAGCTAAAGCTCAAAGCGCCGAGCCTTATGAAGTCTGTGGCCAAAGACCTTCAATCAGTGGGAAACATTGCTGAGCTTGAGCTAATAGAGAGCTCTGAAATTGAAATTGTGGAAGTAAGGTTCGCTGAAGCCCAATAACATTGCAGAATGACAAATCCACTTCTGCAGCTATCCACCAAAGAGTACGAACTAGTCGACTTTCAATCTCTAAAAGACGAGCACTACCTGCCAGCTTTCGAACATGCAGTGGCAGAGCATAATCGGGAGATTTCTCAGATCACATCTCAGCCAGAGGTAAGTTTCGAAAACACCCTGGTCGCACTTGAAAAGTCTGGGCAGCTACTGACACAGATGATGCTGACCTTCTATAACAAGAGTGCCTCAGACACAAATGAAGAAATTCAGAAGCTGGAAGCGGTCATCTTCCCTAAGTTCTCAGCCCACATTGACTCCATCAACTTAAATCCAGAGCTGTTCCAGAGACTGCTCAAGCTGGAGGCCATGCTGGCATCCGGAGAGCTAAAGCTAGATGAAGAATCCAGCTGGCTTGTTACCAAATATCTTCAAGACTTCAGACACGCAGGTGCAGAACTTTCAGAGAGCGCAAGGGCGAGGGTTACCGCAATCAATGAGCGCATCGCTGGTCTTCAGGCTGAGTTTGATAAGCGCCTACTGGCAGACAGCAACGATCTTGCAGTAAATCTTCCGGATGCTTCCAGACTAAAAGGTTTGGCGGAGAGCGAAATAGAGGGCTGCAGGCAGGCAGCGGAAACAAGAAACCAGTCCGGCTACACAATTCCGCTTCTGAATTACTCTGGGCACCCACTTCTTGCCAATCTTGAAGATCGTGAGCTGAGGCAGGAGCTACTTGAAAGAACACTTTCCCGTGCTGGCCGAGATAACCCAAACAACACCTCTGACATCATCAAAGAGACGCTTGAACTTAGACGAGAAAAAGCCAAGCTCTTTGGCTACAGCACCTATTCGGAGTATGTAACCAGCAACCAAACTGCTAAGAACCCAAAGCGCATCCACGAAATGCTAGGAAGAATTGCACCAATCGCTAGGGCTAACGCCGAGGCTGAGGCCAAGGAGCGCGAGGAACTGTTGAGGCGAGAGGTCGACGCAGAACTCAGATCTTGGGATTGGCCGAGGTACACAGAACAGCTTCGGGCAGAAAAATATGCGGTCGACACAGCAGTGCTCAAACCATATTTCGAACTTAGGCGAGTTCTAGAAGATGGCGTTTTTTTTGCAGCTGGGCAACTCTATGGACTTTCTTTCAAGGAAAGAAAGGATTTAGTCGGCTACCACCCAGAGAACTGGATCTATGAAGTTTTCTATGAGGATGGAAAGCCATGTGGGCTATACATCTTTGATCCATTTGCCAGGCCATCAAAATCTGGTGGCGCATGGATGAACAACTTGGTTGACCAATCGAAGCTGCTGGGGAAACTGCCCGTGGTGGTAAACAACATGAACATCCCAAAACCTCCTTCGGGCTCCCCTGCTCTAATGACGTTCGATGAGGTTGGAACTTTGTTCCATGAGTTTGGTCACACGCTGCACGGTCTTCTGTCGAATGTGACTTACCCGCGCTTTAGCGGAACTAGCGTTGAGCGCGACTTTGTTGAATTCCCATCTCAGGTAAATGAGATGTGGATGCTCTGGCCTGAGGTCCTTGCGAACTACGCCGTCCACCATGAAACCGGGGAAAAGCTTGACCCGATTTGGATTGACCGAATCCAGGCGACCGAAGCGTTCAACCAAGGTTTCGAAACAACTCACTACCTCCAGGCTGCGATTTTGGATCTTGCTCTCCACGAGGCAGCCGCAACTCCGGAGGACTTAATTGCTTTTGAAGCTCAGGCAATTAGCAACTACGGCCTCGACTTTGAACCTGTTCCTACCCGCTACCGCACTACCTACTTTGCCCACATCTTTGCTGGTGGTTATGCATCCGGCTACTACGGCTACATCTGGAGCGAAGTGCTGGATGCCGAGAGCGTGAACTGGTTCAAGGCCAATGGCGGCCTGACTAGGGAGAACGGTCGCAAGTTTGCTGATGCGCTTATTTCTAGAGGCGGATCGAGAGATTCAATGACAATGGTCAGAGAGTTTCTGGGGCACGAGCCCTCTGTTGAGCCGCTGATGAAAAGACGAGGCTTGGCCTAGGCTGTTTTGTCCTTCAGCCGCTGCCTGAGGGGCTGAACCTTCGGAAGAGTTTTGCTCTGCACAATTTCCGAGGTGATTACTACTCTTCCCTGCGTGGTTGAACCAGGGAGTTCAAACATGATCGGATTCAGCAGCTCCTCGAGGATTGCTCTAAGGCCTCTGGCTCCGGTTTCTCTTTCAACTGCTTGATCCGCAATTAGCTCAATTGCAGCTGGTTCGAATTCAAGTTCAAAACCATCGAGCTCAAACATTCTCTGGTACTGCTTGATAAGCGCATTTCTTGGCTCGGTGAGAATTGAGATAAGCGCTTCGCGATCAAGCTGATCAACAGTTGCAATAACTGGCAATCGACCAATGAATTCCGGAATCAATCCGAACTTTCTAAGGTCCTCTGGCTGCACCTGACGGAAGATATTGGCGTCGTCGTTCTTTTCCTTCAGCGGAGAGCCAAAGCCAATGCCCTTCTTGCCAGTTCTCTCACCAACAATTGTTTCGAGTCCGGCAAATGCGCCTGCAACGATGAAAAGGACGTTAGTGGTGTCAATCTGAATGAATTCTTGCTGAGGGTGCTTCCTACCGCCCTGCGGAGGAACCGAAGCAATGGTTCCTTCCAAAATCTTTAGTAGCGCCTGCTGCACACCTTCACCCGATACATCCCTGGTGATGGACGGGTTTTCGGCTTTTCTGGAAATCTTGTCAATCTCATCGATGTATACGATTCCGGTCTCTGCGCGCTTTGGATCGTAATCGGCAGCCTGCAATAGCTTGAGCAGAATGTTCTCTACGTCCTCGCCAACATAGCCGGCTTCAGTCAGAGCCGTTGCATCTGCCACTGCGAACGGGACATTTAGTCGCTTGGCCAGAATCTGAGCGAGATAAGTCTTTCCGCAACCGGTTGGGCCAATCATCAAGATGTTGCTCTTAGTTAGTTCAACATCGTCCTGCTGCTTGCCAGCTGCACTCAGAGTTCCGCCAGCTCGAATTCTTTTGTAGTGGTTATAGACCGCAACCGATAGCTGCTTCTTGGCACCATCTTGTCCGATGACATATTCATCAAGAAAAGCTTTGATTTCCTTTGGAGTTGGAAGCTCAAGTGATTCGGTCTGTGATCTCGCTTGATTGCCAAGCTCTTCTTCAATGATCTCGTTGCATAGCTCGATGCACTCATCGCAGATATAGACAGAAGGTCCAGCAATGAGTTTTCTAACCTGCTTTTGGCTCTTTCCGCAGAAGGTGCACTTAAGTAGGTCGCTGGTTTCGCTCAGGGTCACATTTAAACCCTATATCTTCAAGGCTTTAGAGCCCGAGCCATTCGGGGAGTTTTAGGCCTTCCGTGTGGAAAGAACCTGGTCAATCAGGCCATATTCCATGGCTTCTTGAGCGGTGAGAATCTTGTCTCGGTCGATGTCCTTGTTTACCTGCTCGATCGACTTACCCGAGTGCTTTGAAAGAGTCTCCTCGAGCCAGGTTCTCATTCGCATAATCTCTTTAGCCTGGATTTCAATATCAGATGCCTGGCCCTGACCGGATCCCCCGGTTGCTGGTTGGTGGATCAGGACTCTCGCGTTTGGAAGAGCCAGACGCTTGCCCTTGGTTCCAGCGGCGAGTAAGACAGCAGCTGCAGATGCAGCTTGACCAAGGCAAACCGTCTGAATCTGGGGTCTGATGTACTGCATGGTGTCGTAGATGGCAGTAAGGGCAGTGAAAGATCCACCTGGTGAGTTGATATACATCGTGATGTCGCGATCTGGATCTTGCGACTCGAGTACCAGTAGCTGCGCCATGATGTCATCTGCCGAGGCGTCGTCAACCTGAACGCCAAGAAACACAATTCTGTCCTCAAACAGCTTGGTGTAAGGGTTGTGGCGCTTGAAACCGTAAGAGGTTCTTTCCTCAAATTCAGGCAGGATGTAGCGAGCCTGTGGCATGGGGATTCGTCCCGAAGCTGATTCCATAAAACTCATCGACTATGCCTTTCCTACACCAGTTGACCTGGTTGCAAACTGCTGAATGTGATCGATAAATCCATACTCCAGGGCTTCCTCAGCCGTAAACCAGCGATCGCGATCGCCATCCTGCATGATTTGCTCGACTGACTTTCCGGTCTGTGCTGCGGTCAGGGTTGCCATCTGCTTCTTCATCGACATGATTAGTTCTGCCTGGGTCTGAATGTCGGATGCTGTTCCACCAAAACCTCCCAGGGGCTGGTGAAGTAGAACTCGGGTATTTGGCGTTGCATAGCGCTTGCCCTTGGTGCCGCTTGAAAGAAGGAACTGTCCCATCGAGGCAGCCAGTCCAATTCCAACAGTGACGATGTCGTTTGGAACGTACTGCATGGTGTCATAGATGGCCATGCCTGCAGTAATTGATCCACCTGGAGAGTTGATATAGAAGTAGATGTCCTTTTCGGCATCCTCCGCTGCTAGCAGCAAAATCTTCGCGCAAATCTCATTCGCGTTCTCATCCCTGACTTCGCTGCCAAGCCAAACGATACGATCTTTTAGCAGCCTGTCAAAAACGTTGTTTCGCTCCATCGAGGGAACTGACATTGAAACTCCTTAGGTGTGCAAATAAAACCCTAGTGAGGAGTGCTGAATTTGACCTGCCGTGTTCGCCTTAGGCGTTAGGCCTGGTATTCGACCTTTTTGCCGCTGGTGTCGCTGATTTCCGCGTTCGCCACTAGGAAATCAACTGCCTTGCGTCTGGCCAGCTCGGAGACATAAGCCGGAACTTGACCAGCGTTTGAGATCTGCTTGATGAAGTCGTTCGGGTTCATGCCGTAGCTGGTTGCCATCAGGGCTAGGTAGTCGACCAGCTCCTTGTCCTGAACCTTAATCTGCTCGCCTTTGACCACAGCGTCCAAAATCAGTCTGGTCTGGAAGTTCTTTTCCGCTTCTTCGGTGACTTCCTTACGGTGCTCAGTATCTTGCAGGCGTCCCTCACCCTCTAGGTGTGAATGCACCTCGCGCTCGATTGCGACCTGAGAGGTTGGAATCTTGGCAAGCTTTACAAGATCATCAACGATTTTGTCCCGAGCCTGCAGAATCTGCTTACGGGCCATCTGCTTCTCAATCTTCTGCTCAACATCGGCTCTCAGTTCTGCCAGAGTGTCAAACTCGCTAGCCAGCTGCGCAAACTCATCATTCAGCTCTGGAAGCTCGCGTTCCTTTACAGCTTTGAGGGTGACAGCGACCTCGGCCTCTTTGCCGGCGAATTCTCCGCCAACTAGCTTTGATCTAAAGGTTGTGGACTCCCCTGAGGTAAGGGTGTCGAGAGCTTCATCGATTCCATCCAGTAGCTGGTTTGATCCAATTTCATATGAAATGTCGCTTGCGGTATCAATCGAGTTGCCATCGATGCTTGCGCTTAGGTCGATAGTTGTGAAGTCGCCCTTTTGCGCTGGGCGCTCGACGGTCTTGAGCGTTCCGAATCTGGCCCGAAGTGCATCCAGCTCGGTGTCAACATCCAGCTGTGCGATCTTGATTGCCTCGACCGAAACCTTCATGCCCTTGTAGTTTGGCATTTCGAATTCTGGCTCCACCTCCACCTCAAGCTCCACGACCAACTCCTTGGTTGGCTCGGTTGAACTTGGTGCTGATTTGATATCTGCCTGAGGGGAGTCCAGAGGACGTAAGTCTTTTTCTCTTAGGGCATCGCGATAAAAGATGTCCAGTCCGTCATTTATCGCCTGACCGATAATTGCGTCTTTGCCAACTCGCTGGTCCAAAACTGCCGCTGGGACCTTGCCCTTGCGAAAGCCTGGAATGTTGACCTGCTCGGAGACAGTTTTATAGGCGCGGTCTAGAGCTGGCTTGAAGCTCTGCTGATCGACCGTGATGGTCAGCTTCACGCGGGTTGGGTTAATACGCTTGACTTCGGTCTTCACTTTGCTCCGCTTCTTACGTTCCTAGCTGGTCGGGATGACAGGATTTGAACCTGCAACCCCCTGTACCCAAAACAGGTGCGCTACCAAATTGCGCTACATCCCGGGGATTGTCGGACCTTGCGGTCTCGAGCCTGAACACTCTATCCCATAGAATGGGGTGTCGTCTAACGATGCGCGAGTGTAGCTCAATGGTAGAGCCTCAGTCTTCCAAACTGATTACGCGGGTTCGATTCCCGTCACTCGCTCCAATTAGTCCCTGAGGTCCATCAATTCAACTGCTTTGGCAAAGTCAGGGACTTTTGCCTTCAGCTCCTGGAATGTCCCCTGAGCGACAACCTTGCCCTTGTCCAGATAAATAATGTTGTCAGCATTCATCACCGTTGAAAGCCTGTGTGCGATAAGGACAATGGTCATGTTTCCGCGCAACTTGTCGAGAGTCTGATTTACCTTGGACTCAGTTTCTGCATCCAGCGCACTGGTCGCCTCATCGAGGAACAAAATCTTTGGATCTCTGTATAGGGCTCTTGCTAAACCAAGCCTTTGAATCTCACCACCGGAAAGCTCTCCAGAGTCAGGATTTATAAAACGGGCCAGTCCAAAACGAATAGGATTGATAAATTCTCCGAGGCCTGCCAGCTCCAATGAATTTCTCACCTGATTGATGTTTGTTGAGGATTCTTCAACCAGAGAGACATTCTCAGCGAGGGAAGCAGAAATTAATTGTGGCCTTTGTGGAACAATGCCTATGGCTCCTGGGAAGTTTTCAATAATGTCTCGTGGCGTGTACCCAGAAATCGTGACTGTCCCTGACGAAGGTAATCGAAATCCAGCTGCAATTTCGAAAGTTGTAGTCTTGCCGGCTCCTGATGGCCCGACGATGGCCGTCTTCTGTTTGGGGAGAGCCTCGAAAGTCAATCTGTCCAAAGTTTTGGATTCGTTTCCTGGGAAAATGTATGAAACAGAGTCAAATAGTAGGTTCACCCGAGAGAGATCCATCACTGAAACCATAGAACTGGAAGTAACTTGGCTGTCGCTGGCGTCAATAGCTATCAAACTTTGAAAGGCGTCCTGGGCTTGCGCGCTCGATCCAACCATCTGCCCAAAGGCCGCTTGGAGAGGCAAGACAGAAGCTACTAGTCTTAAGCCACCAGCCATAAAGACGCCAATTGTTACGGATTGGGAACTTAGGTCACTAAAAATCACTACGCCCGCCAAAAACACGAAAATACCAGTAATGAGCGACGTCTCAATTACATACCTTGGCAAATTGTAGAGCACATAATTTAAGGCAGAGCTTGTTGCTACCTGCCTCTTGCTATGGACGATTGACTCCAACCAGCTCTCCATTTTTCCAGCAACCTGAACTTCTCGCCTGACTCCAAACAACTCTCTTGATTTAGATAGTGCCATTTCTGAAGCCTTAAGCACTCTCGCGCCGTTTTTGGTCAATCGATAATTCACAAGCCTGTTCATTGCAAAAACAATCAATCCGAGATAAAAAAACATGGCAATAGAGGCAACGGGATTAACCAGGAAAAACATGAGGAGCAATGCAAACAAAAGCGCGGTTTCCGAAATTAGCGTTATACGACCATTCAAGAAGTTACTTATCGCTTGCGTTGAAATCAAAATTGAATTCTGAAATTTTGAGACTGTCTCGTTGAGTGATCCTTCGAATTTTGGTTCATATGAAAAGTAATTTTTAGTTAGTTTCTCGGCAAAGTCAGCCTCGATTGATGCCACAGCGAGAGCGGTTCTCAGATTCAGCCAGACGGAGAAGAGCGATTTGAGGAAGAAAGTGGCAACCACAAAAATTGCTACAACGACGGCTTGGGTCTCGTTGAGATAAAACTCACCAAGAATTGGGAAATTTACTGGCGAAGTTCTTGCTGACCCAGCTGCAAGATTTCCGAAAGCGGTGGCAAGAAGAGCGATTCCAGCAAGACCCAAAATGTCGAGACCGTTCGCAAGGATTCGAGCAATTGCTAGCAGCAATAGCTTCCTGCGTTGACGCCTAGGAAGTATCTGGGAGATGGAGTTAAATGTGAGTTTCTGCATGTGCCCCTGCTCGATTACAAAAGTCTAGTTTGGAACCAATGAACCGAGCTGGAGAATGCCTGAGATTACTCAGCAAGTAAATCAAGGGTCAATTGGTTAAGGGCCCGATTTCCCTCTGGAGATGGGATTAGCGGATAGACGTGAAGGCCACCAGTCTGCTGGTGCAGGGTCACAGACACACCCGCATCTTTCATTTTTGAGTAAAGCTTTTGAAGATCAGGGTAGAAGAGCTCATAATCGCCCGCATAGATTGATGTTGTGGGGAGTTTCTTTAGTTCTCCTCGCAAGGGGCTCACTTCCTTTCTGCGGAAGTCACCTACTCCTGACCAAATGGTTGCGATATAACGCAGGGAATTTGCACTAAGCCAAGGATCTCGTTCTTCATATATCTTCGTTTCTTCACCAAATTCAGAATCCACCCAGGGCGAGATTAGAACTAGGGATTGGATATCTGTCCAACTTGACTGGGCAAGAGCGAGAGCTAATCCCCCACCTGCCGAATCTCCCATCAGTACTGTTTTTTTAGAAAAGTCAAGCGAGCCTTTTACTTGCTCTAGAAAAGAGAGCGCGTGATCGACTTTGTACGTAGGCGATAGGCCGTAGCACGGAACAACAAACTCAGAGTCTGTTTCTCTCGCCAAATGAGTAATCAGATCCCAGTGCTGTTTAGCAATTGGCTGAACATAACCTCCACCGTGAAGGTAGACGACAGTTTGCATGGTTTTCTCGGGCCTAATCCGATAGAGATTAAATCCGTCAATTACTTCCAGGCTTTGAGTTAGCCCTTGCAGTTGCTTTGAGCTTGGTCGTGCAGGAGCTCTTGGGGGCCGGCCAATCTTGGCAAGTCCAAGCTTTTTTCTCATTAGGAAGTAAATCCAAACAACTCGCATTGCAAAACTCATTTTTGACACTTCCTGCACCAGTAGAGCTTTCTGCCAGCAAGTAGCTTCATGGACACCGGCCCTCCGCATTCTCTGCAGGGTTCACCTGTTCGTTTATAAACGTAGTAGCGATCTTCGAGACTCACATTTGACTTTAGATACCCATCACGGGTCAGCATTAAACCTGTTCTCACTCCAATTGGCATGAGTTTCACCGCGTCCAACCAAATCGATTCAATTTGCTCGTTGGGTAGTTTTTTACCGGGAGTAAGCGGGTTGACCCTCGCTCTAAACAGCAGCTCTGCGCGGTATACATTCCCAATACCAGCAACAGTCGACTGATCCATGAGCAGCTCGGCAATCGACCTAGAGCTCGATTTGATCCGCTTTGAGAAAACTTCAAGTGAAGCCTGATCCTTGCGAAGGGGATCGGGACCCAGTTTTGAAACGGCCTCTTTGAACCCTTCAACATCGATAACTTCACACGCGGTTGGGCCCCTCAAGTCGGCAAGGCTATTGGAGGAAAGAAATCTTGCCCTCACTTGCCCTTTTGGTTCTGGTGGAGATGATTCAAATGACTGAAAACTCCACTTTCCATAAATGCCCAAGTGGATGCGTACAGCGGATTTTCCAAAGAACAAAAACATCTGTTTTCCATAGGCCTGAGCCGAAGTGAGTTTTTTGCCAGTAACTAAAGCTGCGTCCGTGAAGCGTCCCTGCGGAGATAGGACTTTGAGCTTTTTGTCCTGGAAGTCTTTTTCAAACCGCTTAGCAATTCGATGGACTGTATGACCCTCAGGCATCTTTAGTAGAGAACCTCACCTGTTTTTTCAAAGTGAGAGATCTTGCCAATTCTTCTTACATGTCGCTCATCGCCTGAGAAAGGCTGGGCAAGGAATATCTTTATCAGCTCAAGAACCTCTTCGTTTGAGTGCTGTCTAGCGCCAACCGCTGCCACGTTGGCATTGTTGTGATCTCTGGCAAGTGCAGCGGTTTCCCTGCTCCAGATAAGCGCTGCGCGGATTCCCGCAACTTTGTTCGCAGCTATTTGCTCGCCGTTTCCACTACCGCCGAGAACAATTCCCAGGGCTTCAATTCCCTTTTCCTGATCGCTTATGACCGACTTGGCGGCAGCTATGCAAAAACCTGGATAGTCATCCAAGGCGTCATATTGCTTAGGGCCATGATCCTCAACCTCATAGCCCAGTGAGGAAAGCTCCCGGACCAAAAACGCGCTCAGCTCCATGCCTGCGTGGTCAGTAGCGATGTGGATTCTCATGGTTATCTTCAAGGATAGTCCTGGCCCTTGACCAACCGACCTACGCCCAGCTGACATAGGCTAGAGCGGCTAAAACCAAAGACGAAAGAAGCAAAATGCCCGGTGAAAATCTGACCAGAGTCGAAGCCAAGGAAAGAGCCGACAACCTTGAAGTTGAAAGCTACCTCGTCGAGCTTGACCTAACCGATGATGACAAGACCTTTGCATCTAAAACGAAGGTCATCTTCAAATCCAAGCTGGGCTTTTCTACCTTCATTGATGCCATAACCGATTCTGTCCAGAAGATCACCCTCAATGGTCAAGAACTAGATCCAGCCAAACACTCGGATAACACCAGAATTCAACTTCCAAATCTTCAGGCTCAAAACGAGCTGGTAATCGAGGCCAGGGGTAAATACTCAAACACTGGCGAAGGGCTTCACAGATTTGTTGACCCGGTAGATGGTGAGGCATATCTATATACCCAGTTTGAGGTTCCTGATTCTCGACGAATGTTCCCTGTTTTCGAGCAGCCAGATCTAAAGGCCACCTTTGAATTCCACATCACTGCGCCTAGCGCCTGGGAAGTGGTTTCAAATTCCCCTACTCCTCAGCCAACTTCTCTTGGCGGCGGAAAGTCAATCTGGCGATTTGCAAAAACCAAAAGAATCTCCAGCTACATAACCGCCCTAATCGCTGGTCCCTACAAGGTTTGGCGAGACGAACTCACCTCAACCGATGGCAGAAAGATTCCACTGGGTGTCTTCTGCCGAGGATCCCTTGCGCAATTTATGGACGCCGATTACATCTTTGAAAAGACCAAGGCGGGGTTTGACTACCTGGAGAAACTATTCGACTACCCCTACCCTTTTGAAAAGTATGACCAGCTGTGGGTTCCAGACTTCAATGCAGGAGCCATGGAGAATGCCGGAGCAGTTACCTTCACTGAAAACTACGTCTTCCGCTCAGCGGTTACCGATGCCACCCGAGAAAGAAGGGTTGTCACCATCCTGCATGAGCTAGCTCACATGTGGTTTGGGGATCTTGTGACAATGCGTTGGTGGAACGATCTTTGGCTGAACGAGTCATTCGCTGAATATGTTTCAACTCTTGCCACCGCCGAAACCAGCGAGTGGAAGGAAGCTTGGACCACATTCGCAGCTTTGGAAAAGAACTGGGCCTATCGCCAAGACCAGCTACCATCCACTCACCCGATCGTCGCAACCATCAACGATCTTGAGGATGTGCAGGTCAATTTCGATGGCATCACATATGCCAAGGGAGCATCAGTATTGAAGCAACTGGTCGCCTGGGTTGGGCAGGATGCCTTCTTCAGGGGTGTAGCCAGCTACTTCAAAAAACACCAGTGGGGTAACACGGTTTTGGCTGATCTACTGAAGGAGCTCGAGGCCGAAAGCGGCAGAGAGCTAGCAGGATGGTCAAAGCTCTGGCTCGAAACAGCAGGTGTAAATACCCTCAAGCCAAAGATTGAAAAGGCCGATGGCATAATCACTTCGTTCTCAATCGAACAGACAACACAGGAGGGCTACGACTTCCTCCGCCCGCACCGCATGGGCATAGGGCTGTTCAATCTAGAAAGCGGAAAACTCATCAGATCCGAATACATCGAGCTCGATGTCGATGGTTCTTCAACGACTGTCCCTCAGCTGGTCGGCAAGAAGGTTCCTGATTTGGTTTTGCTAAACGATGGAGATCTTGCGTATGCGAAAATTCGACTGGATGAGGATTCCAGGCTGGTAGCGCTGGAAAACCTCTCGGGCATTGAAGACTCACTCGCCAGAACACTGGTCTGGACAGCCGCCTGGGATGCCACTCGCGACGGCGAAGCACCAGCCAAAGACTTCGTCAAGCTGATTCTCAGCCACATCGCAACCGAGACTGAGTCAACCACAGTCACCACACTGCTCAGGCAGCTGATAACAACTGGAATGTTGTATGTGAAGCCAGAGAGTCGTGAGCAGGTGCTATCTGAGATCGCAACAGGGCTTATCAAACTGACCGAATCGGCAAAGCCAGGTAGCGACAATCAGCTGCAGTTTGCAAAATTCGTTCCTCAATTCGCAAGGGATGACCAGCACATGCAGTGGCTCAGCTCGCTTCTAAGCGGCGAGAAAAAGATTTCCGGTCTGAGCATCGATCAAGATCTGCGCTGGGAGCTACTCACCGGCCTGGTAATCGGCGGCAAGGCTGGAATTGCTGAGATTGAAAAGGAATTGGCCGCAGACAACACTGCCAATGGACAGAAATTTGCTGCTGCCTGCAAAGCTGCCATCCCGACCGCTGAGGCAAAAGCAGAGGCCTGGCGAATCCTCACAGAGACTGAGGACTACAGCAACACCTTGGTCAACAGTGCCTCCCTCGCTTTTGGACGAGTCAAGGACCTTAGTCTTCTAGCTCCATATGCGAAGAAGTACCAAGAGGTAGCGCTAAAGATATGGAACAGCCGCAGCTACAAGATTGCCGAATACCTGCTTCCCAACCTCTACCCTGTTGCACTTGCAAGTGAAGAACTAGCAGAGCTAACTCGCGCACTGATTGAGAAACCAGATATCAAGGAAAAGCCAGCGCTGCGACGCATTCTGGTTGAGAATCTTGCCGGACTCGAAAGAGGCCTCAGGGCACAGAAAGCCGACCGATAGTGGAGCTGGCTGCTGTGATGAGTGAGTGGGCACTCCTGATTCACATAGTTGTGATCCTGCTCGTTGCGGTGGTTGCAAAGATAATCCTCAGCTTTGCAACTAAGCGAGCTGTTCGAACAATCATTGGCGGAGTGAGCAAGGTTCAGCGAACTGATGTTGACACTGTCATGGCAGAGCAGCGGCTCGCTCAGCGCACAAAGACCATTGCCAGCGTGCTGGATAACTTCGCCACCTGGGCAATAACCATAACGGCGGTCGTGATGGTCCTCAGCGAGCTCGGAGTGAACGTTGGTGCCCTGATTGCAGTATCAACGGTGATTGGTGCAGCGATTGGTTTTGGAGCTCAAACACTTGTTAAAGATCTAATTAGCGGACTCTTCATTGTCTTTGAAGACCAGTATGGCGTTGGTGACAAAGTTCAACTCGATGGTGTCACCGGCGTTGTTGAGCGCGTGGGACTTAGAGTCACAGAAGTTCGAGACGAGAACAGTGTGCTTTGGTTTTTGCGTAACGGAGAAATCTTGAAAGTCGGCAACTTCTCTCAGGAGAAGAAGGCTAAGTCGCGGAGCAAGTCTAAGTAGTGATCAGTTTCTATGACCGTGTTGGTGGCGCAGAAACATTTGAAAAGCTAACCGCAGCCTTTTATCAGGGCGTAAAGGACGATCCGCTTCTAAGGCCGATGTATCCGGAAGAAGACTTAGGTCCTGCCGAGCGAAGGCTAAGGATGTTTCTTACTCAATACTGGGGTGGGCCAGATACCTATCAAAAAGAGCGCGGGCATCCCCGGCTCAGGATGCGCCATGCACCTTTTCAGATAGGACCCAAGGCTCGTGAAGCATGGCTTAAGCACATGAGGGCAGCGGTAAATTCTCTTGAGCTTTCACCCGCCGATGAGGCAGAGCTTTGGGATTATCTTGAGCGAGCAGCACACGCCATGCTCAATACCTTCGAAGACTAGGCAACCTTAAAACTTTGCTTGGCTAGCACGTGGCCATAGCTTGATGTCAGCCTTACCCAGCCGTTAGTCCTATAGACCTTTATGTCTTCGTCCTTTTGCATAAAACCAAGTCCAGCCATCGCAAATGCTGAAGCGCCGGGAAGATTAAATTCAAGACTCACAGTCTTGCCCCAGATACCCAGTCTCACCCGAGCTGCAATAGCACTTCCAACACTCGAGGGCAGAGTTTTGGCAACCTCATCGATCCCATCCTGTGCCCACTTAGTCACTTGCGACTGGGCAAGAGTTCCGATTTCCTCCCAGCCCTGCCTTGGAGGAGTCACTCCCGTCCAGGCTGCCCTCGATGAAACTGAAGGTAAGACAAGTTCAGTTTCCGCATCGTAAATAAGGTCCATGACCTCTGAAATCGAAAAAGAAGAGTCCAGCTCGACTGGCTTTGCCAGTTTGATTGCCCGCAGCCCCAGCACGGTTGGACCATCACTCAGAAGTGACCCTGAGTAAATCGGCGAGACATAGGATGCCAATACATCACCGAAGGCCCGGAACTTGACCAGCCCATCATCATCGAGCCGCTTAGCCCGCGCCAGATAAGACTTCAGATCAACAAGATCATTTGGACTTAGGAAAGTGAGAGTCTGCATAGAAAAACTAAACTAGTGGGGAAAACGAGGGAAGCATGCTTGAACCCATTATCCCAGCCGATCCAATTGCAGATCTGGTTGATGTTCTAAACCTGAAGCAGCTCTCTGAGAACACTTTCCAAGGCCGAACCCAGTGGATGCCCCACGGCCGTGTATTTGGTGGGCAGGTCCTCTCCCAATCGCTGATTGCTGCAATGCACTCCGTCCCCAGTGAAAGAGCGGTCCATTCTCTTCACAGCTACTTTCTAAGACCCGGGGATATAAATAAGGAAATCATCTTTGAAGTTGAAAATCTGCGCGATGGTAAGAGCTTTAGCGCAAGACGGGTGAAGGCTCTGCAGGACGGACAACCGATCTTCGTTCTTAGCTGCTCCTTCCAAGAGCATGCAGGTGGTGTGAACCACCAGGAGCAAATGCCAGAAAATCTGCCGGATCCAGAGACACTCCCATCCGCCAAAGAATTACTTTCTAAATTCGATCACCCGGCAACCAACTACTGGTCGAAAGCAAGACCATTCGATCTTCGACACGTGGGCGAGCCGGTTTATCTGAAACCTGCAGCGACCAAGGATGCCAATCAGCTGATTTGGTTACGCGCAATAGCGCCGCTACCCGATGACCAGAAAATCCAAACCGCAGCACTTACTTACGCATCCGATTACACAATTTTGGAATCAATCATGAAGCGTCATGGCATTAGTTGGGCTCACCCGGGTCTCAGCTCAGCGAGCCTTGATCATGCAATCTGGTTCCACGAAAAAGTGAACGTCAACAACTGGCTTCTATATGTTCAGCACTCCCCCGCGGCTCAATCGGGAAGAGGATTGGCTCTCGGTTCAATTTTCACCCAAGACGGAAAACTGCTGGCAACTATCGCTCAAGAGGGAATGATCAGAGTTCCCGAATACCGCTAGTCGCGGGTTAGGCGTCGATAAGCGGATCTGTGAGGCTTCGATGCCTCAGGACCAAGTCTTTCGATCTTGTTCTCTTCATAGGCTTCGAAGTTTCCTTCAAACCAGTACCAGCGATCCGGTGTTTGGTCATCACCTTCATAAGCAAGGATGTGGGTTGCGACTCTGTCTAGGAACCAGCGGTCGTGTGTAATCACTACCGCGCAACCTGGAAACTCGAGCAGCGCATTTTCGAGCGAAGCCAAAGTTTCAACATCCAGATCGTTGGTTGGCTCATCGAGTAGTAGCAGATTGCCCCCCTGCTTCAAAGTCAGAGCCAGGTTTAATCTGTTTCGCTCACCACCGGAGAGCACTCCGGCCTTTTTCTGCTGGTCACTGCCTTTGAATCCGAAAGCTGCAACATATGCTCGTGATGGCATCTCCACCTGACCCACCTGAATGTGGTCGAGGCCCCCGGAGACTACTTCCCAAAGTGACTTATTCGGATCTATTCCCGCACGGTTCTGATCAACATATGAAATCTTTACCGTCTCACCGATCTTGAGCTCTCCGCCATCGAGTTTCTCAAGTCCTGTTATGCACTTAAACAGGGTGGATTTACCAACACCGTTTGGTCCGATGATTCCCACTATTCCGTTACGAGGCAGGGAGAACGAAAGGTCAGTGAATAAAGCTCGGCCATCAAATCCCTTATTGATTTTCTTTGCCTCAATCACAACATCGCCCAGTCTGGGTCCTGGTGGAATCTGAATCTCTTCGAAATCTAGCTTGCGAGTCTTATCTGCCTCGGCTGCCATCTCTTCATATCGAGCCAGACGCGCCTTGGACTTAGTCTGCTTCGCCTTTGGACTCGAGCGAACCCATTCGAGTTCTTCCCGAAGTCTTTTTTGGAGCTTGGCGTCTTTCTTGCCTTGCACCTCAAGACGCTCGGCTTTCTTTTCCAAATAAGTGGAGTAATTACCCTCGTATGGATAAGCCCGGCCGCGATCAAGTTCCAAGATCCACTGCGCCACATTGTCCAAAAAGTAACGGTCGTGAGTAACAGCAAGCACAGCACCTGGATACTTGGCAAGGTGCTGCTCAAGCCAAAGCACGCTCTCGGCATCGAGGTGGTTGGTTGGCTCGTCCAGTAGAAGTAGATCTGGCTTTTGCAGAAGCAGCTTGCAAAGCGCGACTCTTCTGCGCTCACCTCCGGAGAGAACATTGACAGGAGTCTCAGGTGGTGGACAGCGCAGAGCGTCCATGGCCTGCTCCAACTGGTTTTCTAGATCCCAGCCATCGGCGGCATCAATCTGCTCCTGCAGCGTTCCCATTTCTGCCAGCAATGCATCGTAGTCAGCATCAGGGTCGGCGAGCGCCGCACTGATTTCGTTGAAGCGGTCTATCTTGGCCTTCAGTGGGCCAACTCCCTCTTCCACGTTTCCCAGCACCGTCTTGGTTTCATCCAGGGGAGGTTCCTGCAGCAAGATTCCAACCGAGTAGCCCTCGGACAGACGAGCTTCGCCGTTAGATGCGGTCTCAATCCCCGCCATGATTTTTAGAACGGTTGACTTACCGGCACCGTTTGGACCGACTACACCGATCTTGGCTCCTGGATAGAAAGCCAATGTCACGTCATCGAGAATGACCTTGTCGCCATGCGCTTTGCGCGCCTTAATCATTTGATAGATAAATTCAGCCACTTGTAATCGTCCCAGGGGTATGGAAGAAGCTCTCTTCGCCAACTGCTGGGGATAGTTTATCCCCACGGGTGTATTGGAGAAATACGAAGTGCAGATAGCGAAGAGAGCCAAGGGATCTTTAGTGGTTAGGGGGCCATTGATCCCTTATCGGAGACTAGGCGGGTTGTAACTCAGTCTCCGAATCCTCTTCCTCGGGTTGGCCAGTTCTTTCAAAGCTGGTGGTGCCGAAAGTCAAATCGTGTCCTATGGCATCTGCTTCAATCTCCACGCTGGTGCCGCTGCGCTCGCCGTTATCCCAATCGCGAATCTTTAGCTTTCCGCTCACCAGCACCCGATCACCCTTGGATAGTGAGTTAGCGCTGTTCTCGGCAAGCTTTCTAAAGCCGGAGACGGTGTACCAGTTGGTATCGCTACTCACCCAGGCCTGTTTCTCGATATCAAACTTTCTGAAGCTATTAGCTAGGCGAAAACTAACTACGGTCAAGCCACTTTCTGTAACTACCTGCCTGGGAGTAGTGGCGATAAGTCCCCTCACTGCAATTTGCGTCATCTGATGCCTTCCTTGTTGGGTTGGCCATAGTTTGCGATGAGTTAGCAAAACGCAAAAGGGGGGTTAGAAAAACTGTGGATAACTTATTTCAGTAAAGCGGTGAACTTGTTTCGGACCTTCGCAACCTTCGGTGCAACAACTGCTACGCAGTAGCCCTGATTTGGGTTTTTAGCGAAGAAATCTTGGTGGTACTCCTCAGCTCTATAAAAATCACCCAGGGGAGTTACCTCGGTAACAATCCCCTCTCCCCAAATCTCTTTGGCTCGTTCGATAGCGGCCTGAAAGATCTCCTTTTGTTCAGGAGATGAGTAGAACATCCCAGATCGATACTGGGTTCCAATGTCATTGCCCTGACGATTGAGCTGAGTTGGGTCGTGGACGGTGAAGAAGATATCCAGAACATCATCACTTGTGATGACTGAGGGATCAAACTCAATCGAGACCACCTCAGCGTGACCGGTGTTGCCATCGCAGACCTGCTCATAGGTGGGATTCGGACTCTTTCCACCGGTATAGCCGCAGGTGACATCGGTGATGCCTTTGAACTGAACGTAGGCCGAGTCAAGACACCAGAAACATCCACCGGCAAGTACAAATTTCTCCATGGCAACCTAAACTTCATTTAGGGGTGGTTTCTTCCACCCAAGCTTCGAAAGGTATGGCACAGCCTAATTGAGTAAAAAACACCCTGCTCTTGGCGTGCTCTTCGCCCTCAGTGCCGCCATACTCTTTGGCCTAAATGCCTCCACCACCAAGGTGATTATCGGTTCTGGCATAACCGCGGAGCAGGTGGTGTTCATTAGAAGCCTTTTCACCGGAACCATTGCCCTGACCTGGGTGTTGCTAGCAAACCCCAGGGGCCTAAAAGTTCCCGCAAAAATGATTCCGCGGCTACTGCTTTTGGGAATTGTTGGTGTTGGGCTTTTGCAATGGAGCTACTCCCAAGCGGTTTTCTATCTGCCAATCGGAATTGCGCTACTGCTCGAATACACCGCGGTTTTGTGGGTACCGATTATTGCCCTTCTGTTCTTCAAGGAAAAAGTCAAAGGTCAAATCTGGATCGGAGCATTCTTAGTTCTGGGTGGCCTTGCGGTGGTAGCCCAAATTTGGGACAGCCAGCTAAATCCAGTAGGGGTTATGTACTCGATGCTCGCAGCCGCTGCGCTAACAGTCCATCTAATTGCCGGTGAGCGCATTCAGCGAACCCTGCCAACGAATGTGACGCTCGCCTACGGAATGGGAATCGCAACGCTGTTCTTCTTGCCGCTCGCCAACATCGGTTCGCTTGATCTTTCGCTGATGAATTCAACAATTGATCTGACTGGGAATCTAGCGGGTGTAGAGATTCCAGTCTGGTTAGCTCTTACGTTCATGGGTATCTTCGGAAGCTTCCTGCCGATGGCGATGACCTATATGGCACTTCGTCACCTACCTGCCACCTTGGTTGGCGTTGTTGCGACAGCCGAAACAGTTCTCGCAGCACTCTTTGCTCTTCTTTGGCTTGGGGAGCTAATTTCTCTGACCCAGATGATTGGCAGTATCGTTGTCATTTGCGGAATCCTGCTTGCACAAACCGCAAGAGAATCCAAATCGTCGAAGGTGGTGGAGTAGATGGCAACAATGGAATTGACCCTCGAAAACTTTGAAGAGACAATCTCGAAGGATGGAATCACATTCGTTGATTTCTGGGCCGAATGGTGCGGCCCTTGCCGGATGTTCGGACCAATCTTCGAAAAAGCCGCCGAAGAAAACCTCGACATTCGCTTTGGCAAGGTCGACACCGAGGCTCAGCAGCAGCTTGCCGGCATGGCAGGGATAACTTCCATTCCAACCCTGATGATTTTTCGCGATGGAATCCTGCTTTTCAATCAGCCAGGAGCCCTTCCCGCTCCGGCTCTTAACGACCTAATTGGAAAAGTTAAAGAGCTGAACATGGACGATGTCAGAGCCGAGATAGCCAAGCAGGAATCAAGCGATAACTAAATGAGAAACAATGGCCTGGCAATGCTCGGGACCATTGCCGCAATCGGAATTCTTGCCTGGTGGATTGGCTTTTTTGACCCCACCACCTGCACCCCGTCAAATCAGCAGCAGGGCTGGACTTCCTGTGAAGCAATTGCCAACGAGAGAAATATTGCTCTTTGGCTCTTAATTGGCATAACGGTCGTGGCCTGTGCTGCCTGGATCTTTAGGAAGCGGAAATAACTTCCTCAGCGCTTTGGAAGCTGAGTTCAGGGAAAGCGTGGTTCACGGCCGGGTGAGTAATCACTCCCTCGTGGACATTCAGACCTAGGCCTAGTGCCGGATCTGACGCAAGCGCCTTCCTCCAACCCTTGCTGGCAATTGCAATCACGTAAGGCAGAGTTGCATTTGTTAGAGCGACCGTTGAAGTCGCAGGAACCGCACCCGGCATATTGGCCACACAGTAGTAGGTGGTGTTGTGCACAGCAAACGTCGGATCATCGTGAGTAGTTGGCCGAGAGTGCTCAAAGCATCCACCCTGGTCAATGGCAATGTCAACCAGTACCGCACCAGCTTTCATGTTTTTAACCATGGCATCAGTAACTAGCTTGGGTGCCTTTTCTCCTGGAATTAGAACTGACCCAATGACCAGATCAGCATCTGAGAGCTGGTTAGCAATTTCATAGGAGGTAGAAACTCTGGTTTGGACATTGCCACTAAACATGTTTTCAATTTCGCGAAGTCTTGGAAGCGATAGATCAATCACCACAACATCGGAGCCCATGCCGTGAGCGACGCGAGCGGCTTCTGTTCCAGCAACTCCCCCACCAATCACCACTGTTTTGACTCGGGGAGTTCCTGGCACTCCGCCCATCAGAATTCCTCGCCCACCATTTGTTTTCATCAGCTGGTTGGCACCGATTTGTGCGCTGAGTCGACCGGCAACTTCGCTCATTGGGTGAAGCAGCGGAAGGGCTCGTCCAATCTGAACTGTCTCGTAGGCAATCGCAGTTGTTCCACTTTTGACAATTGCATCTGTGCAGTCTTTGGAAGCGGCAAG
This sequence comes from Actinomycetota bacterium, assembly GCA_039799865.1. GTDB lineage: Bacteria > Actinomycetota > Actinomycetes > Actinomycetales > Microbacteriaceae > Aquiluna. Next base: position 21,385 of record JBDLRV010000048.1, read on the forward strand.
GTGGAGGTAGGTGAATAAAACCTGTCCTTTGCGCATGCGAGAGTACTCAGGCGCAATTGGTTCCTTCACCTTCACAATCAGCTCAGCCTTTGACCAAACGGAATCTGCGTCCTTAGCTATCTGCGCTCCGGCTTTTGCGTAGTCATCATCAGAGAATCCAGAACCGGTGCCTGCTGAAGTCTCGATAAAGACCGAATGACCACGGCTGATCAGCTCCTGCACGCCCGCAGGGGTCATTGCCACCCGATTTTCGTTGTTCTTGATTTCCTTTGGAACACCAACTAGCAACTGTGCCTCCTTGCGAAAGAATCGCTTGATTCTGACGCTTTATGCGGTCTTTTGGCACTAATTCCGAAGATTATGCGTAATTTGCCCTATTCTTTAGAGTATCTGCAGAAATGAGAGGTTTTGCGATGCCAACGGCGAAGAAAATTCAGCCCAAAGTTGAACTCGATGACACTGACCTGGAGATGCTCAGGGTGCTTTCCAGTAATGGTCGAATCTCGAATGCGGACCTTGCTAATGAGCTCTCGATTGCTCCCTCAACCTCTTTGATGAGAATGCGCAGACTCATCGACCAGGGCGTTATCCGGTCCTTTGCTGCCGAGATTAATCCCGAAGCCATAGGCCTAGAGCTGCAGGCACTGATTTCAGTCACCCTCAGAGCTGGAGCAAGATCAAACCTCGCCAGTTTTATGAAAAGCATGCAGCAGCATCCCCAGGTTGTGCAGGTTTTCTTCCTAGGAGGTCAGGAAGATTTCATGGTCCACGTTGCCGTTGCAAACTCCGTAGAGGTCAGAGAGTTTGTTCTCGAACAGCTTTCCAATAATCCGTTTGTGGCAAACACCAGAACTAACCTGGTCTTCGATCATTTTCACAAGGGTCCGATTAGCTAGAGTGGCTTTGGTAGCCAAGGAGCAGCGTTGACCTCTGACATGCATGACCCAAAGTCGGAAAACAAACTGCGTGAGGCGATATTTAAATACGCATCAGAGCGACTTGACTTCAATCCCCCGCCACTAGATGGACCCAGATCACCAGAGCAGCTAGCTAGCGATGTTGGAAACACAATCACGGAAAAGGGCTTGGGCGGAGAGAAGGCTTTAGAACTCTTTGCCGAAAAATTAGCGCCAGCGACAATCTCTGTTGACCACCCCGGCTTTCTCTCCTTCATTCCTGCCGCACCAACTGATGCTGCAAGCCTTTTTGATCTGGTGGTCTCGGCAAGCTCCATCTACGGAGGCTCCTGGCTCGAAGGAGCTGGCGCAGTTTATGCAGAGAATCAGGTGCTGAGTTTTCTTGCCGAGGAGGTTGGCTTTCCGAAGGATTCCGGCGGAGTTTTTGTTCAAGGCGGAACTCTTGGAAATCTCTCCGCTCTGACGGTTGCTAGAGAACAGGCTAGACAGAGACTTGGCGACAAAGACTTCACCATAATCTGCAGCGAAGAGGCTCACTCCTCGGTTTCGATGGTGGCGAAGGTAATTGGCACCCAAGTCACAAAGGCAGATAGTGGCGAGAGCGGGAAGATTGGCTACTCCTCGGCACAGAAGGCTGCTGAGCAAGCAAGGCAAGAGGGTCTAACCCCGATGGCAATTGTTGGCACCGCGGGAACCACCAACTTTGGAATCGTTGATGACTTAGAAGGGTTAGCACAGCTCGCCCAAGAACTTCAGGTTTGGTTTCACGTCGATGGGGCATACGGCATTGCAGGCGCACTGGTTCCAGAGCTGAAGCCTCTTTTTGTTGGCATTGAAAAAGCAGATTCTTTCATCGTCGATCCGCACAAGTGGCTGTTTGCACCTTTTGATGCCTGTGCTCTGGTCTATAGAAATCCAGAGCTTGCCAAACGAACTTTCTCGCAGCACGGTGAATATTTAGAACCAATCAACAAATCCACCGAGTGGAATCCATCGGATTATGCGTTTAATCTCTCTCGCAGGGCCAGAGGACTTCCGCTTTGGTTCTCTCTCGCAGCTCACGGTGTCGAAAAATATCGCTCAGCCATTCGCTCGAATGTCGAGCTGGCACACAAGATTTCTGATGAGATAGCGTCTCGTCCTCAGCTCAGACTTGTGAGGAAACCCGAGCTTTCGATTGTGGTTTTTGAGGTGCTCGGTTGGGATATGTCCGACTACGAGAAGTGGTCAATGGGCCTTTTGGATCAAGGGTTAGCTCTAGTTCTCCCCTCTTCGCTCAGAGGCAGGCCTCACACCCGATTCGCCATCGTCAATCCCCAAACCAGCATGGAACTTCTCACTGAGATACTGGACTCGATTAAAAAATGAAGATTACCCACGCCAAAGCTCTACCCTCGCTCTCGCGCACTCGTGAACCACAGCGCGATGTAATCACCGTGGCCGCGTTGCAGTTTGCCTGGAAAGAAAATCCAGCGGAGCACCAAGGCCAAATTGAAAATGCAGTAAAGGCATCCAAAAAAGAAGGGGCGCAGATAGTTTTCCTGCCGGAACTTACTCTTTCTCGCTATCCAGCGGACACTCTTCCCAATGGCACCCCAAATCACATTGCCGAAAATCTAGAAACTGGCCCAACTGCAACATTTCTAAAACGCTTAGCAATTGAAAACTCGATTGTGGTGCACGGATCGCTTTACGAATACCAGGACTTCTCAGATGGCCGCGGTCTAAACACAGCTGTCATGTTTGATACAGCTGGAAATCTAATTGCCAGAACTCCCAAGCTTCACATTCCAGTAACCGAGGGCTACTTCGAAGATCAGTATTTTCAGCAGGGACCGAGTGAGGATGCCTATCCCGTCTATGAGGTGAAGAGCGCAGGCTCTGTCAGAGTGGGACTGCCGACCTGCTGGGACGAATGGTTCCCGGAGGTTGCCAGGGCTTATGGACTTGCCGGTGCTGACCTTCTCTGCTACCCAACAGCGATTGGATCTGAACCCGACCATCCAAACTTTGACACAGAGCCGCTGTGGAGAGCAGTTATTGTCTCGCACGCAATTGCCAACGGCCTTTTCATTGTCGTGCCGAACAGATATGGGTTTGAGGGCAAACTCAATTTCTATGGCAGCTCATTCATTGTCGACCCCTATGGACGCATTCTTGCGCAGGCATCAAGAGATCAGGATGAGCTGCTAGTTGCAGAGCTAGATCTAGACCTAAGGCGCGATTGGCTAGAACTCTTTCCATTTTTTGCAACCCGCAGACCAGACACCTACCAATCACTGACTAAGCCGATTGTTAATCGTCGAGCACAGGGTGGCCAGGGAGTTGATGGCGGCATTCCAGGACTAGCGCCATGAGAATGCCCGCCGAGTGGGAAAGACATGAGCGCACCTGGGTCGCCTTTCCGCACGGTGGTTACACCCTTGGTGAAAGTGAAGCCGAGGTTATTTCGGCACTACGAACCTGGTCTGATGTTGCAAACCAGGCATCCGATTTTGAACCAGTGAGCGTGGTTGTTCATCCCGAAGATATTGGTGTTGCAAAGCAATACCTTTCGAAGCAAATTGAAATCGTTGAGATCGAAATTGATGATGCTTGGATAAGAGACAGCGGCCCAACTTTTGTAATTGATAGCCAAGGGCTCGCTGCGGTTGATTGGATCTTCAATGGTTGGGGAGCTCAGTCTTGGGCGTCATATAAAAAAGACGCAGAGCTAGCAAAGAAAATCGCGGGGCACCTTGGGGTGAAAGTGATCAGCAGCGAACTGGTAAATGAAGGCGGTGGAATTCACACCAATGGCTCCGACACAGTTTTGCTAACTGAGACAGTCCAGCTTGGGAAAGAGAGGAATCCCAACTGGTCGAAAGCTGAAGTTGAAACCGAAATTCACTCAAAACTTGGAACCAGCAGAGCAATCTGGATAAAGCGCGGCCTAACCCGTGACTACGAGGAGTTCGGCACCAAGGGACACATTGATATAGTCGCCTGCTTCGCTCCAGATGGCAGGGTCATGTTCCACGATCAGCAGGATGCCTCCCACCCCGACTTCGCTGTGAGCCAGGAGGTCAAACAGGCGCTAACTGAGGCCAGATTTGAGGTCTTGGCCATTCCTGCCCCCACAGTTCTGAGGGATAAACACGGCTTTGTGGATTACAGCTACATTAATCACTACGTTCTAAACGATGCAGTTTTGCTCTGCGCCTTTGATGACAAAAGGGATAAAGAGGTGCAGTCAATGCTCAAGGAAATCTACCCAGGTAGAGAAGTGAGACTAATTGACGCCAGAGAGCTATTCGCTCGAGGCGGAGGCATCCACTGCATCACGCAGCAGCAGCCAAAGGCATAAGGAAAGAGAAGAAATGAAAAGGGAACTAACTCCAATCGACAAGCTGGCTAACGAAGTAATCGCTCTCGCGGTTTCTCGTTATCCCTCCTATGCCACTTACCTGGGACGCCCTGGTGGAGAGCGGGACATGGACGATCACTCCCCCGATGCTCTTAAGCAAGATCGGGATGATGCAGCAAGCGCTAAGGCAAAGCTGGAGGCCCTCACCCCACAGGATGATGTTGACGAAGTAACCAAGGATGCTCTGCTGCAGAGCCTAAACAAAGAGATTCGCACCTACGAATCCGGTCTCTACTTTCGCAACATGAACAACATCGCATCTCCCGCGCAGGATGTCAGAAGCATTTTCGATATCTCACCAACCGCAACCGAGCAGGACTGGGACAACCTTGCCTCCAGGATGCACAAGGTTGGCAAAGCCCTCGAGGGTTACGCGCAAACTCTAAGAGTTGGCATCAGCAACAGCGACGCCCCTGCCAGACGACAAGTTGAAGAGGTGCTGGGCCAGGTAAAGCAGATCACAGCCGACAACGGATTCTTTAGAGAGTTTGCTAAAAACGCCAAAGCGCAATCGGGTGAGCTTCCTGAATCCTTGAGAGCAGAACTCGCGAAAGCAGCTGAGGCTGCGACCGAAGGGTATGCAAAATTTGGTGAGTTCCTAACTCAGGAGCTTTTGCCGAAAGCAAATGCTAAAGACGCCATTGGCAAAGAGCGCTACAAGCTTCTGAGCGAGCGCTTCCTGGGGGCAGTGATTGATCCTGATGAAACTTATGAGTGGGGCAAGGAAGAGCTTGCTCGCATCGTGAAAGAGCAGACTGAGGTTGCCAACCAGATAAAGCCAGGTGCAACGGTGGCCGAAGCGGTTGAAATCCTGGATAAGGATCCGAGTAAGAAGCTTCATGGAACCGATGCACTCCAGGCCTGGATGCAAAAGCTATCCGACCAGGCGATTGAAAAACTGAGCGGCACACACTTCGACATCGCAGAGCCGCTGAAGAAACTTGAGTGCATGATTGCACCTACCAAGCACGGAGGCATCTACTACACGGGACCAACAGATGACTTTTCAAGACCGGGAAGAATGTGGTGGTCGGTCCCCGAAGGTGTCAATGAATTCAACACCTGGCGCGAAACCACCACCGTCTATCACGAGGGAGTTCCTGGTCACCACCTTCAGATTGGTCAGTCCGTTTATGTGAAGGACACACTTAATGACTGGAGAAGGCTTGCTTCCTTTACTTCTGGGCACGGTGAGGGCTGGGCTCTCTACGCCGAAAGACTGATGGATGAGCTCGGATTCCTTTCCGATCCCGCAGACAAGCTGGGCATGCTCGATGGTCAGAGAATGCGCGCCGCCCGAGTGGTACTAGACATCGGTGTTCACACCGAGAAGCAAAACCTCGAAGGAAGTGCGGTCTGGGACTTTGACTACGCGCTGAACTTCATGCGAGGAAATGTAAACATGAGCCCTGAGTTTGTTCGCTTCGAGGTCACCCGCTACTTCGGCTGGCCAGGACAAGCTCCCGCCTACAAAGTCGGACAGCGAATCTGGGAGCAGATTAGAGATGACTACAAGGCCAGGAAGGGTGCAAGCTTCGACATCAAGGAGTTCCACCGCACCGCTCTAAACCTTGGAGGACTTGGACTAGACACCTTGCGAAGGGCAATGGCTAGAGCCTAAAGCTCACTTTTTCGTTACGCTTTAGCCCATGTCTAAGGTTCTGCGCTCTCTGCCCAAGGCAGAAAAAGTAGGGATTGCCTTCTCCGGTGGTCTCGACACATCCGTTGCGGTTGCGTGGATGAAGGAAAAGGGCGCAATTCCCTTCGCCTACACAGCCAACCTGGGCCAATACGACGAACCAGACATCGAATCAGTTCCTGCCAGGGCTAAGGAATATGGAGCTGCAGAGGCTCGCTTGATTGACTGCCGAGAGCAGCTAGCCGAAGAAGGGTTAGTTGCGATCGCCTGCGGTGCATTTCACATCCGCACAGGCGGCAAGGTTTACTTCAACACCACTCCGCTGGGTCGTGCTGTCACCGGAACAATGCTTGTCAGGGCCATGCAGCAAGACGGAGTATCAATTTGGGGCGATGGTTCCACATATAAAGGAAACGACATTGAGCGCTTCTATAGGTATGGCCTGCTAGCTAATCCAAACCTAAAGATCTACAAGCCCTGGCTAGATTCAGAATTCGTTGGCGAACTCGGTGGCAGAGCTGAGATGAGTCAGTGGCTGAGCCAAAGGAATCTCCCCTACCGCGCATCCAGCGAAAAGGCTTACTCCACTGATGCAAATCTTCTAGGTGCGACCCACGAGGCTAAGTCGCTTGAGCAGCTAGACACACCTATGCACATCGTCGAACCAATCATGGGCGTCAAGTTTTGGGATCCAGGCGTTGAAATAAAGGCCGAGAAGGTCACAATCCGTTTTGAGCAAGGAAGACCGGTCGAGATAAACGGCAAGAAGTTTTCTTCCGCCTTTGACTTATTGCACGCAGCCAATCTGATTGGTGGTCGCCATGGCCTTGGCATGAGTGATCAAATTGAAAACAGGATTATTGAAGCTAAGAGCAGGGGTATCTATGAAGCCCCTGGCATGGCACTTCTCTTCATCGCGTTTGAGCGATTAGTTAGTGCCATCCACAATGAAGACACCATCGCCAGCTACCACGAGCAGGGAAGAAGAATGGGAAGGCTGCTCTACGAAGGACGCTGGTTAGATCCCCAAACCCTGATGCTGCGTGAATCCCTAATGCGCTGGGTTGCATCAGCAGTAAATGGCAGCGTTACTCTCGAACTCAGAAGAGGCGATGACTACAGCATTTTGAACACAGAAGGTCAGCTTTCTTATCACCCAGAGAAGCTATCCATGGAAAAAACTCAGGACAGCGCCTTTGGACCTGAAGACCGAATCGGTCAGCTCAACATGCGGAATCTCGATATAGCTGACACAAGGTCCAAGTTGGATTTGTATCGCAAACAGGGTCAGATTGACCCAGGAAATCTGGAACTTACCTAATGAGCGTTCACATCTCCGCCAAACCTGGAGAAATCGCAGAATCCATTCTCCTTCCAGGAGACCCACTAAGAGCCAAGTGGATTGCAGAGAACTTTTTTGAAGATGTCGTTCAGTACAACTCTGTTCGCAACATGCTGGGCTTTACGGGAACTGTAAATGGCAAACGTGTGTCAGTCCAAGGCACCGGAATGGGTGCGCCGTCTATCGGGATCTATGCCTATGAGCTTTTTAATGACTACGGTGTGCAAAAAGCGATTCGGGTTGGCACCTCTGGTGGCCTTCCACCAACCAAACTCAGGGACGTTGTGATTGGGCTTTCGGCATCGACCGATTCCAAGATCAACCGCAGGACATACGGAGACTTAGATGTTGCGCCTGCTGCCAACTATGAGCTTCTCGAGAAAGCCGTGGCTAAGGCCAGAGAGCTGGCGATCCCCCACCACATCGGCATGATTGCCTCAGGAGATTTGTTCTACGACGAAACAGACTCACTCGAGCATTGGAAGAAACTGGGCGTGCTTGCACTAGAGATGGAAACCAGTCAGCTCTATACGCTCGCCGCAAAGTTCCGCAGGCAGGCACTTAGCATCGTGACTGTTTCAGACATGATGGATGGCTCTGGACACACCACATCCGAAGAACGAGAGTCAGGATTTAAGAACATGGTCCAACTAGCTCTCGCTGCAATCTGAGTAATCTAAATGCCCTCTACTTCCAATCTGATTGGGTTTCTGCTCCTTGCGATTGTGATCATCGTGGTTCCTGGACCAAGTGTCTTATTCGCAATTGGAAGGGCGCTGGTTCTGGGAACCAGGCTCGCGGTGCTTTCAGTGCTTGGAAACGCCCTGGGGGTTGGGCTGCAAATAGTGGTGGTTTCCCTAGGTCTTGGGGTCATCATTCAGCAATCTCCCCCGGTGTTTCTAGCCATAAAGATTATTGGGGCGCTAATGATCACCTACCTAGGAGTTAGGGCCTTTGTTGACCGAGGAAAGCTAGAACTAGCTGACGAGAATTCCAGCTCTTCTTCAACGGTGATCAGGCAATCGATTGTGGTCGGAATCACAAACGCCAAGACTTTTGTCTTTTTTGTTGCAGCTTTGCCATCATTTGTCTCACCAGCGGATGGAAGTCCAATTGTGCAAATGCTTTTCCTGGGACTTATCTTCAGCATCATTGGAATTGCCAGTGACATGGTTTACGCAGTTTCAGCTGGAAAGGCAAGAGATTGGCTTTCAACCTCAAAGCAGCGGCTCGAAACTTTTCGGGGAGCCGGAGGCGTAGCCTTAGCGCTCCTTGGGCTCTACATGCTTTGGGATGCCCTGACTAAGGCTTAGGGATATCCTTCGTTTTTCTTGAAGAAGTATCTTTCTTCGTAGCATAGGCAAACACCGCTAGGGCTAGAACAAGAGCGCCAGCGCCGAGGCCATAGGAAACCACGTCATCGGCTCGGTTGGAATCAACAAACACACCAACGAAGACAACGGCGATGATCGCTACAACTACGCCAATTAGCTTGGACTTTAAATCATCAAGATCGTTGACCTGCAACCACTGCGGAACCTGAATCTCTGTGTCAATGAACAGTTCATAGAGACCATAGCCGATGACTAAAAGCACGGTGCCAAGAAGAATTGCATCGATGGCAGTTAGCACTTCCACAATGCTCTCCTTTAGAGAAGTCGCTTGTGAAATCGCATCAATCACCACGAAAATCATGGCTATTGAGCCCTGTGCCATGAGAAGTAGGGCACCAATAATCGACGCTACCGCCGGCACCAAGACCGCGTACCTGGTAAGCCCGAGGATCTTTCTCATGGCTCAATCTAAGCAGTAAATGGTGATAGGAATTAAGCAAATTGGCGATAGTAAGCACAAGCACTATCTCCCACTGGCCTTTAGTCCTAGGCTAAGTAGCATGCTTCTGAGGGGGAATTGGTGAAGGAATTCTTTTCTAAGAATCTGCTCACCATTGTTGGCTTGCTCATTGCAGGTCTTATTTCTAGTTTGGCATTGGTCGAAGCTAACAATGCAACCCGCTACACAGAATTGATATGCCCACCGGGTTCTGCAGGAACTTCAGGTGACGATGGGGCTCCTGGAGCGGATGGCGAACAAGGTGAGCCAGGTGCACCGGGCGAGCAGGGCCCAGCTGGCGCATGCGGTCCGACTGGAGCGACCGGTCCCACGGGTGCAACTGGTCCAGTTGGCGCTCAAGGCGAGCAGGGCCCACAAGGAATTCAGGGCGAGCAGGGCCCACAAGGTGAGGCAGGACCCGCTGGCCCAACTGGAGCAATGGGACCGCAAGGTCCGACTGGACCTATGGGTCCACAAGGCCCACAGGGGATTGCTGGACCGATGGGCCCCCAAGGTGAAAAAGGCGCGACGGGATCACCAGGTATCAATGGTGTTGATGGTGCTCAAGGATCAACTGGTCCAGCTGGTCCTCAGGGACCGACAGGTGCAACCGGTCCACAAGGACCCGCAGGAGGATTTGGGGCGCATGGAAGTTTCTATGACACAACGACAGTCCAAATTACAGCCAGTCAAGCCGTTCGCATTCCGCTGAATACAACTGCTTTTTCCAGCGGAATATCAATAACAAATGGGTATGAAATTCGCTTTGCACGCGCAGGAAAGTATGACATTCAGTTTTCCTCGCAAATCCAGAACAACTCATCCGGTACTCGACAAGTGATTATCTGGCTATCAAAAAATGGTGTGTCATCAACGAGTTGGATAGCAGATTCAAGTACCGACCTATTTGTTGGCAAAGATGCGGCCTCTGAGCGGGTTGTAGCTAGTTGGAATTTCTTTGTAGAAGCCAACGCAAATGACTTTTTTGTGTTACTTATTGCGGCAGACGGAGACGGAGTACAGCTACATGCTGGTCCTAGTCTCGTTACGATTCCAACAGGTATACCTTCTATCCCTTCAACCATCCTGACTGTTAATCAGGTGGGCTCATGACGAAAGAGAATCGGCTGCGATCTAGATTTGAATATTTAGCAAGCACTTTTGGCGTAACTATTTTTGCGTTCTACTGGAGTGTAATCACCTCCTTCCCTGAGTTCTACTTCGTGAATCCAAACAATGAAGAGCCAGCTCGCGCAGTTGCAATTGTTTTCTTGATTATCGGCTGGTTTTCCATTTCCACCCTGGCACCAATTGTTCTCTTCCAGTTTGGCGCAGGAAAATACCGGACTATCGCGGCGCTACCTTATGTGGTGGCTGTTTGGCCAGTTTCTATTTTGGTGGCCCAGATTGAGCGAATGGTGACTACCGGTCAGAACTACCTGAGCTACCTGATTGATACACCCCTATTTCTAGCAACGGATCTAATCATCCCCCTGGCCTTGATCTCCCTCTGGCTTAGGCTCCGCCTGCACCACCTGGACTAAATCGGGTCGGATTTATAACAAAACACCACAACATGTGGGGTTTTTCGGTCTGCCTAGCCACTAAATAGCCGTTAATCCGCTAGAAACATTCTCGTGGTGAGATGTTCACCCAAGCCAACCACGACCCTCAAGGACCTTGCAGATGAAGAAATTCAGACCACTAGCGGCGATCGCCGCAATTTCTACAGCAGCACTGGTGCTCACTGGCTGTGCCAGTGACAGCGCCGAACAAACCGAAAGCTATGGAGAGCTCGGAGTTCAGTTCTCTTGGATAAAAAACGCTGAATTTGCTGGCGAGTATTTCGCAGACGCAAACGGCTACTACCAGGAAGCAGGATTTAGCTCGGTTAACTTCATCGCCGGTCCAACCGCGACCGCAGCTGTTGTTCTATCGGGAGAAGTTCTGGTTGGACTTTCCGATGCAATTGCTGTGACGCCAGTGATTCTTGAAGAAGGAGCTCCGCTAAAGATTATTGGAGCTACCTACCAGAAAAACCCCTTCACCATTCTTTCTTTGAAGGATGGAGGAAACATACAGACTCCGCAGGATCTGATTGGCAAGCGCATTGGTGTTCAAGCAGGTGGAAATGAAACACTGTTTGACGCACTTCTCGCAGCCAATGGAATTGACGCAAGTCAGGTGACAAAGGTGCCAGTCGAATATGACCCAGCACCACTTGTAAATGGTGAGGTTGATGGCTTCCTCGCTTACATCACTAATGAATCAATTACTGTTCAGAACCTAGGTTATGAAGTCACAAACCTGCTATTCGCTGAAAACGGATTGCCATTCGTTGCTGAGGCATTCATTGTTACTCAGGATTCAATCGATAACCGTCGCGAAGAACTGAAGGCATTCCTCTACGCAACCATTCGCGGTTGGAAAGATGCGATTGCCAACCCAGATGAGGGAGCGAGACTGGCAGTCGAGGTTTACGGAAAAGACCTAGGACTCGACATCAACAAGGAGAAGCAGCAGTCCAAGACCCAGAATGACCTGCTGGTTCTAACCGATGAGACCAGAGCCAATGGACTTCTCACGATTTCCAAGGAGCTGCAGGATCTGAACATTCAGACCCTTGCTCGCGCTGGCTACACCATCACAGCCGAGCAGCTGTTTGACATGAGCCTTCTGGAAGAGGTTTATGCCGAGCACCCAGAGCTTCTGGAGTAGTCTTCCAAGATGCAAATGAGTGATGCCGCTGCCCTGAAAACGGGTAGCGGCATCACTATTTCAGGACTCAGCAAAACGTTCAATCTTGGTCGCGAGCAGATTCAAGCTCTCGATAATGCAACGCTTCACTCTGATCGAGGTTCATTTTTATCTCTGCTTGGACCATCTGGCTGCGGTAAATCGACCATTCTTCGAATTCTGGCGGGCCTTGAGACTCCCACCAGTGGAACTGTCACTGTCGATGGAATGGATCCGAGTGAACTAAGACGAGATCACAGACTTGGCATTGCATTTCAAGATTCCGCCCTGATGCCGTGGCGATCGGTGGTTGCAAACATTCGCCTTCCCTTCGAGCTTGCCCACGTCTCTCCGGATGAAACCCTCATCAATGAACTGATTCGACTTGTTGGTTTGCAAGGTTTCGAAAATGCCAAGCCTGCTCAGCTCTCGGGTGGCATGAGACAGAGAGTCTCAATTGCCAGAGCACTGGTTGTTCAACCCTCAGTGCTGCTTCTGGATGAGCCCTTTGGAGCCTTGGATGATATGACAAGGCAGAGGCTGAACCTCGAGCTACTGAGAATTTGGACTGAAAAACCAGCAACCACTCTGATGGTTACCCATGGAATTTCAGAGGCGATTTTCCTATCCGATCAGGTTGCAGTTATGAGTCCAAGGCCTGGACGAATCAAGGAAATTATTGAGGTTGATCTTCCCCGGCCAAGAACACCTGACATGATGCGCACTAAAGAATTCCATGCGCTGCACGACCGGGCGTCTGAGCTGCTCTTTGGCTCCCAAGGCGTTGCTAATCAAGATGAATAGCACCGTCTCCAGAAAGCTTCCACCGCAACTTGCGGGAGTAATCGGTGTCGTTCTCACCATCGGAATTTGGTGGTTACTAGCCGTCACGGTCTTCGCCAATGTTGGAGCAAGGCCGGATGGCTCTGGAGGTGCAATCCCAACTCCCCTTCAGGTTGCTCAGCAGCTGGCTAGTGATGGCTTTGAGTTTTACTGGCGCAATGGTTCGGTCACTATGGCCGAGGCCGCAATTGGTTTCCTCTGGGGAAATGCTCTAGCACTAGCGCTGGCTGGAGTAGCCCTACTACTGCCAAGACTGGAATCGCTAGCGACCCAGATTGCTGTCATCACCTACTGCATCCCGATTGTGGCGATAGGTCCAATTGTCAGGCTCGTGGTTGGTGCTCCTAGCGATGGAGAGCCAGCACCAGCTGCGATTGTCCTAGCTGCACTGAGTGTTTTCTTCACAACCATGGTGGGTGCTTTGACGGGCGTGAAGAGTACCGATCGAAAGACTCTGGATTTGGTGACCGCCTATGGCGGAAATGCATGGGACAAGCTACTTAAGGTTCAACTACTATCCGCACTGCCTTCAATTTTCGCAGCCTTCAAGATCGCTGCACCCGCCGCATTCCTTGGGGCAATTCTTGGCGAATATGTTGGTGGTCCGGATGTTGGTTTTGGTCCAGCAATGGTGAATGCGCAGCAGTCTCTTGAGATTGCAAGAGTCTGGGGTGTTGCACTTGTCTCGGGACTACTGGCCGGTGCTGGTTATGCGCTGTTCGCGCTGCTTTCCCGAATTGTTACCCCTTGGGCTAGGGGTGGTGCATGAGTTTCAAGCTGGAAGATGCCGAAGATAAATCCCTGATTGCGGTTCGCTCTAGGGTCCGCCGAGAAGAGATTCAACATCAGCTAAAGCTGTTGGCCGAGGGTGTGTCCAACACTGTCCTCTCGCTATTGATTGTGATGGTCTTGTGGGTAGTTGCACTCTGGGCTTTCAATGTCACCCCCTACATCGGCAAAGGTCCGCTGGATGTTTTCAACTACATGTTTCTGGACGAGTCGGCGGCCGAGCATCAGCTACTGATTTGGAACGCACTTGGTCAAACCATGATTGACGCTGTCATCGGCTTTTCTTTTGGACTTTTGTTTGCAACTTTGGTGGCGGTGTTGTTCACCCTGTCTAAAGGAATTGAGCAAGCGCTTATGCCAATTGCCATGCTTCTGAGATCAGTCCCGCTGATTGCGATGGCCCCAATACTTATTCTCATTTTTGGTCGTCAGCAGGCGACGGTAGCCGTTATGGGCGCCATTGTTGTTCTGTTTCCAGCTTTGGTAAACATCGTCTTTGGACTCAGGTCTGCAACCAGCGCGATGCTCGATGTTGCAACGGTTTACGGAGCAAACAAAATCGCGGCACTTAGATATGTGGCCTTCCCCGCCTCACTCCCCTCGTTCTTTGCAGCGGTGAAGATTTCGGTTCCCGGCGCAATAACAGGAGCTTTGCTGGTTGAGTGGCTGGCGACTGGCCAGGGCATTGGCTACGGCATCATTTCGGCGGTTGGAAGAGCAAAGACCAATGAGGTTTGGGCATACGTGGTGGTAATAACTGTGGTTTCAATCCTTTTATATAACCTTGTCGGTCTCTTGGAGAATTACATCTTGTCCAAGTTTGGTCAGAGCCAAAGAAAAGCTAGATAAGTTCAGCACCTGCGCATCAGCTAGTTAAAGAGTTTTTCTTCTTACAACTTTTTTCGAGAAGTGAAAGCTAACCCTCTTTGGGGGACAAGGGCTTAAACAACATTGGATTCCTGCCGAAGTTTCGCGAATGGAAAAACTGTCAAAACAAAGATAAACACATCTATCGAAGTAGTAGGGGTAGATTGACGTCGTAGCCTTGGGGGTTCGATGCCACAACTAAAGAGTCTGATTTCTTATCTAATACTGTCCGTTTGCATTTTTCTTCTGAGCTTTGCACTGTTCTTGCTGAGCGGCTCGCCTAGCGTTCAAGCCAGTGCAAACTTGCCCTCGGGTCCCATCGGACCCGCCCCCGGTCAGGTCGAATTAGAAGTCGGTGAGGCAGGAGGCGGCAGACTAAATTACGAGCTCTCCGGCCCAGTTTTTATTGGAACAACAACCTATCTCGGCACCGTGGGCGATATCGGACCCCAGGGTCAGTGGACTATTCCTGTTTCGCTCGTCGGACCCCAGGGTCCTTTTGGATTGATTGGATTGCAAGGACCTCAGGGCGAAATAGGACCCCAGGGAGTTGCTGGACCTATAGGTCCGCAGGGGCCTCAAGGCGTTCAAGGGCCCGCGGGAGCCCCTGGCATACAGGGCGTGCCGGGCCTAGAAGGACCCCAGGGCATCCAGGGGATCCAGGGAATTCAAGGTATACAGGGAGTCCAAGGTATAGAGGGAGTAGTTGGACCGCAGGGTCCAATGGGACTCAAGGGTGACACAGGGGAAACTGGGCCACAAGGACCCCAAGGTGCTCAGGGAGGAACCGGACCACAAGGTCCTCAAGGACCGGCCGGGGCAACGGGATCACAAGGTCCTCAAGGACCGGCCGGGGCAACGGGAGCTACCGGCGCTACTGGTCCTCAAGGAATTCAAGGGCCTCCAGGAGGAGGAACCTCATCGGGTGAAGTTGGGCCTCAGGGTCCAGCTGGAGCTACCGGCGCCACTGGCCCTCAAGGTCCCGAAGGACCAGCGGGACCGGCAGGGCCGACAGGTCCGCAAGGTCCAGCGGGACCTGCTGGAGTAATGCAGTCATATGAATCCACGATTACTGGACAAGGCTTAACTTTCAGCACTAACCCAACCGCTGGCGTCCTCGTGCAGATGGGATCATTCACGTCGTTCCACATAGTTGTTGACTTCTCTAAAGTCAGCGACTTTGGAACAGGTGCCTATTCGGTGAGACTGCCCAGTGCACCTTTCGAAAACTACAGCTTTAGGAATGGCTACCTGTTTGACTCGTCCGCAAATGAGTACTACCCCGTGTTTATTCAGGCGAAAAAAGGACAAGTTATGGCAGAACTGTTTTATCTAAACGGTGCTCGTGAGCGTCCATTCGATCACAACTCCCCCAAGAAGCTCGTCACAGGCGATTTTCTTTATCTTTCCGGTAACTACATCTCACAATAACGAAAGGCATTCCAATGCTCGACCTTCACACCTCAACAGCAAAACAGCACCTGGAGCTAAGTCGCAAGCTACTAATTGGTGGAATTGGTATCTTCATGACCTCATTAGTGCTGCTTGTGGTCTTGACTTTTCCAGGATTTTTCCTTTTCAATGCGCTTGAAGAGACAAATCCAATAAGAACAATCCAGCTAATGTTTTCAAGCATGGCATGGGTTGTACATGCGATTACCCCAAGCGTTATTTTGGTCGGATACGCTCTAGGCAAGACATCGCTACTGAAATATCTGCCGGTTGCTAGCTTGCTTTGGCCACTCAGTATTGTCATCAATCAGTTCACGTTATTCATGATGGATGGTGTCTGGTATGGCGGTTACCTAATTCAGTACCCAATCTTCATACTGACCGACATTCTGATGCCAGTCTTCTTGATCTTCATTTGGGAGTTCTTGCGCCCAAGAAAATCCCACCAAGAGGCTGATTCGGTTGCAAAGAAAGCTCAGAGCACGGCAGCCTAAAACCGTTAGGAAACCAAGAATCGGCAACACCAGCTTGTCGAAGCGCCCTCGGCAGGAATCGAACCTGCGACCAAGAGATTAGAAGGCTCTTGCTCTATCCACTGAGCTACGAGGGCGGATTGCCTCAGTGAGGCGCCCCTATTCTACACACCGCACACCTGTGCCCTAGAGACTCTTGTAGGCAACTATGGAGAGAATTTTCCCCTCCTCGTTGAAGCTCAGGACATCTACGACGTTTAGTAGCTCTGTCTGATTGACACTTATCTCAAGCTCTGCCGCTGCAGATAGGTCGTTTAGAAAAATTCTCTTTATGTATATTTTTAGACTATTTGCCTGCTCAAAGTTCTTGGTGAATTCCGCCACGGCAGCTGCGTGACCTCTAACTTCTGAGTTCCAATCCCGCAGTACAACCTCCGGATGAAACATGCTGGCAATAGTTGCAATGTCCTTAGCCTGATAAGCCGCGAGGCAGTTTCGTGTGAGCTGCTCAACATTGATTGTCACTACTTATCCCGATCCCTAATTGTTGGCAGCGCATCAATTATTCGATTGGCAGCCATGTTTAGCGGGCGAATCACTGTTACTTTCTTGTCCTCTTCCAAAAGCTTCGCGGTTGGCTCATCCATGGCGGTGAGGCAGATGCTTCCTTCGTATTCAAAGCGGTTGAGTATTTCCAATAGCACCAGATTCGTAGATCTCTCCTGAGCCGTGCAGATGACGGCATCGGCTTCATTCAGGGGCAGTGAGGATGCAAACTCAGGCTCGGTGATGTCGCCAAACAGGGTTGTAACCCCCTTATTACTTAGAGAGTTCAGCACCTCAGGATTGTGATCAACTACTAGGAGGCGAGCACCTTTTTCTAAGAGACCAGAAACGACATTTGAGCCCAGTCTTCCCGAACCAATCACAATGGCATCAAAGCGTGCCTGCTGGGCGTCCTCATCGATTGATGCCGAAATGGGTTTTTCAAAGATCTTCCAGAAGCCTTCAAATCTTTCGTAGAGCTTTTCCGAGTAAAGAATCAGGTAGGTGGAGAGCGTGATGGTGATTACAGCAACCAAGGTAACAAGCGAGAGGGCCGCTTGACCTACCTGCCCTAGGGAAAAACCAAGGGCAATTAGGATGAGCGAAAACTCACTTATCTGGGCGATGGCCATCGAGGTTTTGAAAGATACCTTGCTGCGATAGCCAAGGCTTCGCATTATGAGCATCACAATCAGGGGCTTAGCTAAAAGAACAAATATCGAGATAACTATCGCAGGAAGAATCTGACCGATGGCATCCGAGAAGCTCAGAGACGATCCGAGCTGAATAAAGAAGAACAAGATCATGATGTCTCTAAGCGAAACCATGCGACCGCTCAGGCTCTCACGATATGGAGTGGAAGCCAGGGCAACGCCGGCAATAAACGCACCAATCTCCATTGAAAGCCCAAGCGAGTGACTAATTGCCGCAAGGCCAATGGCCCAACTGACACCAAAGAGCAGCGTTAGCTCTTGACTCCTTGATAGCCAGGCCAAGACCTTGGGTAGAACAAATTTTGAAACCAGGACTGCAGCCACTATGTAGACAAGGCTGCCAATCACAAGAACCGGAATGCTCCTATCGATTGCACCCGTGCGAGAACCAATAGCTGCAATCACAACCATGGCGACAATGACCAGCAGGTCCTGAACAATCAAGAAACCAACAGCAATTTGACCATGCAGCTGATCAATTTCTCTTCGATCAGACAGCAGCTTCACCACGATGATTGTGGAGGAGAAACTAATTGCAATTGAAATGTATAAAGCCTGGATTGCGTCGAATCCCATTAGGGCAACTAGGAAGTAGCCAATCAGAGCGGTTATCACCACTTGGCCGAATCCAGTAAGTACCGCTACCTTTCCAATGCTTCGAATCAGTCCGACATCAAGCTTTAGACCAACCAAAAACAAAAGCAGTGCTATCCCCAGCTCCGCAAACAGTTCAATCTCGTCCTCGTAGCGGACCATGTCTAAAAACGATGGACCCAGAACAATCCCCACGAAAATGTAGGCGACGATAAGCGGCTGTTTGGCCAACTTGGCAGCTGCCCCCAGGACAGCGGTGACGAGCAGTATCAGGGCTATCTGACCAAATGCACTCTCAATCACAGCCCAACAATAACAAGGTGCGAGTTACAGGTGCGTTTCTTTGGGGTCACACAATTAGGGACACTGTATTTCCCCTACCCTAGAGTTGTGCAGGAGACGATGAGCTATAAATCAACCCAAATACCCGCCCTGCCATCCAGTGAGCTGAGTGAGTCAGCCATCGAGTTGACCCAGCAGTGGGTAGCCCAGTCGCTCAAGCTGAAGGTCAATAAGCCCTCAAAAAGACTTGCAGGACTGCTGCAGGATCCGAGAGGTTTGGAATTTGCAGTTGGCTTCATCGACGGAGTCATTAGACCCGAAGACCTTCGGGTAGCAGCAAAGAATCTCTATCAGCTCAGAACCATTACTCCGAAGTTCTTGCCCTTCTATCTCAGAGTGCTGATTGGACTCGGTGCCAATTTTGGAATTGTTTTCCCCTGGCCAGTGATTCCCATTGCAAGAAAGGCACTTCGCCAACTTGTCTCACATCTTGTTCTCGATGCCAGAAGAGGGAAACTTAGAAGGTCCAGAAGAAAACTAAAGCTTTCAGACTCAACGCTAAACATAAATCTGCTGGGTGAGGCCGTCCTTGGAAAACAAGAGGCCAATCGAAGGCTTCAGGCCATTAAAGAGATTTTGGGTCGCGAAGAAACTGAATATGTCTCAGTTAAGGTTTCCGCGATTGTTTCCCCTCACTCCCCCTGGGCCTTCGATCAGGCTGTGGCCGAGGTTATAGAGCGACTGACTCCACTTTATGAGATTGCTAATGGCGAGAAAAAGAAGTTCATCAATCTCGACATGGAGGAATACCGCGACCTTGACCTGACAATTGCTGTCTTCAAGGGAATCTTGCAGAAACCGCAGTTTAGAAAACTAACTGCAGGCATAGTGCTTCAGGCATATCTTCCGGACGCACTCAGAGCAATGATTGATCTTCAGCAGTGGGCTGAGCTTAGGGTGCTAGATGGTGGGGCTCCAATCAAAGTTCGCATAGTAAAGGGTGCGAATCTGCCGATGGAGAGAGTCGACTCTGAGCTTCACATGTGGCCACTGGCAACAGTTGGATCAAAGCAGGAAGCCGACACCAACTACAAGCGCGTCATCAACTACGCGCTAACTGAAAACAGAGTCAAGAATGTAAAGATTGGCGTTGCCGGACACAACCTCTTTGACCTTGCGTGGGCATGGCAGCTTGCCAAGCAAAGGGGCGCAGAGTCAGGTCTTGATTTTGAAATGCTCCTTGGCATGGCACCAAGTCAAGCGCAAGTAGTTGCCAGCACAGTCGGAAAGCTTGTCCTCTACACCCCAGTTGTCTATCCAAAAGAGTTTGATGTTGCCATCGCCTACCTGATTCGCAGGCTTGAAGAAGGAGCGACCAAGGATAACTTCCTCTCAAGTGCATTTCAGCTGAGCAACCCTGAATACTTTGAGCTTGAGAAAACCCGATTCCTAGAGTCAATTTCAGCGCTCGACACAGACCTACCGATACCAAACAGAATTCAAAACCGAAATCTAGATCAGCCGGAAACGATTGACGGCATCTTCTCGAATACTCCTGACAGCGATCCTTCAATTGCTGAGAATCGAGAATGGGCTAAGACCATCTTTAGAAGGTTGGCTACCAGTGACATTGGCTCAGACCTAGTGCTGGCTAACACAATCTACGACGAACAAACCCTCAACCAAGTTGTCGAGAATGCAAGGACTGCTCAGGTTATCTGGGGCCAGCTTTCCACCACCCAGCGATACCAGTACCTAACCGAAGTGGCAGTTGTTCTAGAGCGAAATCGGCAGTATCTGATTGAAGTAGCCATGTCAGAGGCAGGAAAAACCTTTGATCAAATAGACACCGAAGTCTCTGAAGCAATCGATTTTGCCAACTACTACGCAACTCAAGCTCTAAGACTTGATGCACTTCCTGGTGCGACAGCAGTCCCGCGGCCTGTGACGCTGGTGACTCCCCCATGGAATTTTCCGATTGCCATTCCGGCTGGTGGAGTTTTAGCTGCGCTAGCGGCCGGCTCCTCCGTTGTTCTAAAGCCAGCCGGCCCGGCCAGCCGCTGCGGAGCCGTCCTCTCGGCCCTGATGCTCGAAGTTCTTCCAGAGGGAGTCCTGACAACAGTCCACATCGGGGAAAGAGAACTAGGTGCCAAACTCCTATCTCATCCTGCAATCAGCCAGGTGATCCTCACGGGCGGCTATGAGACTGCTCAACTATTTAGAACTTTTCGCTCAGACCTACGAGTGCTTGCGGAAACCAGCGGGAAGAACGCCATCATCGTCACACCAAATGCGGATCTGGATCTGGCCGCTAAAGACGTTGCCTACTCCGCGTTTTCCCACGCCGGTCAAAAGTGCTCTGCTGCATCCTTAGTGATACTGGTTGGTTCGGTTTCAAAGTCAAAACGATTCTTTAGCCAGCTGCGCGATGCAGTTACTTCAATGAGCGCTGATTTCCCGACCAATCCAGCTGCTCAAATTGGGCCGGTGATAACCAAACCCGAAGGCAAGCTGCTGCACGGGCTCACCAAACTCGATCGCTCTGAGCGCTGGCTCATTGAACCAAAGCTAATTAGTGAAGATGGTACTCTCTGGACACCTGGAGTGAGGATGGGTGTTAAGCGCGGCTCGACATCACACCTCACCGAATACTTTGGACCAGTGCTTTCGATAATGAAGGCAAAAACTTTGAAGGATGCAATACAGCTGCAGAATCAGGTGGATTATGGACTAACTGCAGGATTGCACTCCCTAGCAAGCGATGAAATAAATACGTGGCTCGCAAGCGTTCAGGCTGGCAATTTATATGTCAACCGCGGCATTACCGGAGCTATTGTTCGTCGACAAGCATTCGGTGGCTGGAAGAAATCTGCGGTAGGTCCAACTGCCAAGGCCGGTGGCCCTAACTATCTCTTCACACTCACCGATTGGAAGAGAAGTTCCAACAGCGCACGGGAATCAGTTGGGTCCAAGAAGCTTGATCAGCTCCTGGTTATGGCAACTGCCAGCACTCTTACTGATAGCGAACTCGAATCGCTTCTGCGTTCCGCTCAGAGTGACACCGCCGCCAAGAGGCTCTACTTTGGAACCAGTCGGGATGAATCAAAGCTGAGTGTCGAGAAGAATATTCTTAGATACCTACGATCCGACTGCACAATCAGAATCCAGGCCAGCGCAAGTCAATACGACATCTGGCGAGCCGCCATCACCGCCATCACGCTTGAGAAAGTGGAACTAAGCGCGGAAGCACTGCCAGTAAAGATCCAGAACTACCTCAAGGAACTTGGTGTCAAAGTTGTTGTTGAAAGTGAATCCGTTTGGCTGGCGGGGCTTTCCAAGAAACCGCGCAGAGTGAGAGTCTTCGGAAAGCTGGATTCCACTGAGCAGGCTCTAGCCAGTGTCGACATCGCCACCTATACCTCAGAGCCAACCGAATCGGGCATCATCGAGCTTCTGCCGTTTTTCAAGGAGCAGGCCGTAAGCATCACGGCTCACCGCTTCGGCAATCCAGCCAGACACCTCTCACTTCTAAGGCTTTAAGCCCTTTTTCCAGCCTTTTTGAGCCTATTTCGGGAGTATTCTGTCCCCTTGGCTGGTTCTACTAGTCATAAACCCAACAAGAGGTCGTTTTGTCACTTATTTCCAAGCTCTCGCTTAAAAATCGCTCAGTTGTTGCCCTAATCACCGTCATTGTGGCGGCCTTCGGATTCATCTCCGTCGGTGGGCTAAAGCAGGAGCTCATACCCTCGATCGAGATCCCCTCGGCGGCTATTGTCACCTCCTATCCCGGTGCATCACCGGAGGTTGTGGACAGCCAAGTCTCCACGCCGCTGGAGCAGATTGTTCTAGGTCTAGAGGGCATCGAGTCAACAACAGTCACTTCGACCACTGGTCTTTCAGTTCTAAGAGTTTCCTTTGAGTACGGAACAACCACTGAGGCTGTTTCAGAAAGACTCAGCACTGCCCTGAATGACGCCTCGGATCTATTACCTTCTGACGCATCACCAAGAGTTATCTCTGGAAGTTTTGACTCCGTACCAATCATCGTCTTAGCGGTTTCTGACAACAATGGAAACAATGAGCGAATCGGCAAAAAACTTGAGGAAGTCGCTCCTACCCTATTTGAGCAGGTTGACGGGATCCGCGACATAGCTGTCTCAGGAGCTAGGGAAAAAAGAGTAAATCTAACCCTCGACCAGGCAGCACTGGCTGCCAATGGTCTTACACAGCGAGACATCGTCACTGCAATTACTGCTAACGGTCTGGTACTTCCCGTTGGTTCGATCACCGACAACAAGGGTTCGATTGCCGTGCAGGTTGGTTCAGCTGTTGACACAATTGAACTTTTTGAATCCCTGCCGCTGGTGCCAAGCGTGCCTAACCCTCTGGCTGGTGTTGTGACTGTTGGTGATGTCGCAGAGGTCACCTACGAGGATGCGCCAGTAACAACCATTGCTCGCACCAACGGTAAAGAGTCCTTGGCCGTCTCTATTGTTAAGACCCCCGATGGAAACTCAGTTGCTGTTTCATCAGGAGTTGAAAAGCTAATCCCCGATTTGGAGGAAGCGCTGGGCGGTGGAGTAACAGTCACCACCATTTTCGACCAGGCTCCATTTATTGAAAAGTCCATCAAGGACCTTACAACTGAAGGATTACTTGGCCTTTCATTTGCAGTTCTAATCATTTTGGTCTTTTTGCTTAGCTTCAAATCGACCATCATCACTGCAATCTCGATCCCGACATCAGTCTTAATCACCTTCATCGGCCTATCTTTTGCCGACTACTCACTGAATCTCCTAACGCTGGGAGCCTTGACCATATCTATTGGTCGAGTTGTGGACGACTCAATTGTGGTGATTGAAAACATTAATCGACACCTCAGCTATGGCGAGAAGCGCAGAAAAGCGATCATGACGGCCGTGAAAGAGGTGGCAGGTGCTATCACTGCTTCCACAATCACAACCGTTGCCGTCTTCCTTCCAATCGCCCTTGTGGACGGACTTGTTGGAGAGCTCTTCAGACCATTCGCTTTCACAGTCGCAATCGCGCTTCTAGCCTCACTGCTCGTTAGCTTGACCATAGTTCCGGTATTCGCCTACTGGTTCCTTCGGATGCCAAAGCGACTGAGAGCCGCAAAGGAAGCAGATCCGAAGAACTTTGAGAAGAAGCAAAGAATTGCTGAGGAAGAGCGCGAGAAGAAGAGCATTCTGCAGCGCGCTTACCTCCCAATTCTGCGCGGATCCACTCGCCGCCCATGGCTAACACTCTTCGCAGCCGTTTTGATCTTGGGCTACACCTTCTCACTGGTTCCACTGCTAAAGACAAACTTTATTGACGGCGGCGGTTCCAACCAGTTCACTGCACGTCTGACCATGCCTTCGAGCACAACCTTCGAGGAGCAAGATGCCGCAGCCAAGGACGTTGAGCAGCAGATGCTCGCCCTGGATGGAGTCAAGATTGTTCAGACCACCGTTGGCTCAGCGGCTGATGGCCGCGTGGCATTTGGTGCTGCGGCTCGAGGAATCGCATTCAGCATCACTGCCGAGGAAGATGCCAGCATCGAAGACCTGCAGGCCCAAGTACTGAATCTAGAAACCCCAGCCGACAGCGAGATTACGACCAGCCAGGGCGGTGGTTTTGGATCCTCAGAAACAATCGACATCGAAATCTCCGCTAGCGATAAATCCCTACTGCAGGATGCGGTCAATCAAGTCGCCGAGAGCATGAAGGGCCTCGAGAACATAACTGCAATTACGACCACTCTCGAAGCAGACGAAAGAGTCATGGAGATTAAGGTTGACCGCGAAAAGGCGGCCTCCTACCTTCTAACCGAAACTCAGGTCACCGGCATTGTCGCCTCTCAGCTAAGACCAAGCCCGCTTGGAACCCTTCGAATTGAGGAGCAGGAGACGCAAGTCTTTATTGCCGGTCAGCAAACACCAGAATCGATTGATGAGGTGAGAGCAATAAGAATCCCGACCTTCCAGGGATTGGTTCG
Organism: Actinomycetota bacterium; assembly: GCA_039799865.1. Lineage (GTDB taxonomy): Bacteria > Actinomycetota > Actinomycetes > Actinomycetales > Microbacteriaceae > Aquiluna. The sequence goes on from JBDLRV010000048.1 coordinate 45,815, forward strand.
CCTAGATGAAATCGCCTCTGTTGAAGAAGTACTAAAGCCAACCTCAATTACCTCACAAAAAGGTAATCGCACCGCAGAGGTGCAGCTAACCCCTGAGGGCGATGATCTTGGTGCAATAACCGTGGCAATCAACGAAAGACTGGCCGAGATTGAACTCCCGCTGGGAGTAGAGGCAACCGTTGGTGGAGCAGCTGCCGATCAGGCAGAGAGCTTCCAGCAGCTGGGACTGGCCCTATTGGCAGCGGTCGCGATTGTGTATATCGTCATGGTCGCTACCTTCTCATCGCTTATCCAGCCGCTACTGCTGCTCATATCAATTCCATTCGCCGCAACCGGTGCACTTGGGCTTCTGATCATCACTGACACCCCGCTTGGCGTGCCAGCGCTGATTGGAATGCTTATGCTGATTGGAATCGTGGTAACAAATGCGATAGTCCTAATCGATCTGGTGAATCAGTATCGAAAGGAGGGCAGAAGCGTTATTCAGTCGCTCTTTGATGGAGCAAGGCAGAGACTTCGTCCAATTCTGATGACCGCTCTTGCCACCATATTTGCGCTCACACCAATGGCGCTCGGGCTAACCGGAGACTCTGGATTTATCTCGAAGCCGCTTGCCATTGTGGTTATCGGCGGTCTGTTCTCATCAACACTGCTAACGCTAATTCTGGTTCCAACCCTCTACTGGCTGGTTGAGGGCAGAAAAGAGCGCAAGCAAATTCGAGCAGAGCGCAAGGCTGCGAGAAAGGCAAAGCGCACTGCAAAGAAGAGCCCAGAGGCACCTGCTGTGAGCCAGAGCGTCAAGAGCGTAACCATCACAGAGGAGAAGGTCTCTGATAGTTCCATGCAGTGGTCGCAGGTGAGTGTGGAGGTAACTCCTGAAGATCTGCCACTGGATGATGAAACTCAGATGCGCTGGGGCGGTGAAGTTCCAAATGCGGAGCCGCTTAAAGCCAAATCAAATGAGGGTATGCCGGAATTTCTAACCAGCGAGCTTCCGATAATTCAGCAAAACGATAAGCCAACCAGACGAGAAATTCGCGAAGCTAAGCGCGAGGCTAAGCTGCAGGAGAAGCTTCAGCGCAAAGCCCAAAAGAACGCAAGACACTCTGACGAGTAGGAAAAGATGACCGAATACATCGTCTGGGTCGATTGCGAAATGACCGGCCTGGACATTGAAAAGGACGAGATCTGCGAAATTGCAGTCATCGTTACGGACGGTGAACTAAAGCCGGTCGACGAAGGCATTCAAATTGTTGTGAAGCCGAGCGATTCGGCTATGGCCAACATGGGGGACTTTGTTCGTCAGATGCACACCGACAGCGGACTTCTATCGGAAATTCCAAACGGTAACTCAGCATCCGCGGCAGAGCTTTTGGTCCTTGACTACCTTAAGAAATACATCACGGAACCCAAGACTGCTCCCTTAGCTGGAAACTCGATTGGGACTGATCGAATGTTTCTTATCAAGTACATGCCGAATCTGGACGCGTTTTTGCACTACCGAAACATCGATGTCAGCTCGCTGAAGGAACTGGTTCGAAGATGGTATCCGAGGGTGTATTTCAACCTCCCAAAGAAAAACGGAGCACACCGCGCTCTTGCGGATATTCGGGAGTCAATCCAAGAGCTTCGCTACTACCGAGCCAGTGTGCTGGTGAGCGAGCCGGGACCTGACAGCGAAAAAGCAAAGCAGATAGCCCAGTCTCTCGCTGATACAATCTAGGAGTTCTGGGATTCCCAGACATGGTGGGTATAGCTCAGCTGGTAGAGCACCTGGTTGTGGTCCAGGGGGCCGCGGGTTCAAGTCCCGTTACTCACCCCAAGCTACTTAGCTCGCTCGAGCACTAACTCTCTGACCCTGGCTGCATCCGCCTGGCCGCCCATAGCCTTCATGACGGCACCAATCACAGCTCCTGCAGCCTGGACCTTGCCCTCACGAATCTTCTCGAGGACATCGGGCTGCTCTGCCAGTGCCTTGTCGATTGCAGCAATCAAAGCTCCCTCGTCGCTGACAACTTTGAGACCACGCTTTTCAATTACCTCCCGCGGAGTTCCTTCACCCGCAAGCACTCCCGCCACGACATCTCTGGCGAGTCTGTCCGTTAGCTCTCCCGAGTCAATTAGCTTTTGAATCTCGGCCACTTGCGCAGGTGTGATTGCAAGCTCTTCCGGTGTGATGTTTTCTGAATTAGCAATTCTGCTTAGCTCGCCACTCCACCATTTTCTTGCTGACTGCGATGATGCGCCAGCAGCAACAGTTTGTTCAATTAGGTCAAGTAGATCTGCGTTCACAACATCGCGGAACTCAAGTTCGCTAAAGCCCCAGCTTTCTTGCAGTCGCTTCTTTCGCTTATCTGGGTTTTCAGGCAGTGAGGCTTTGATCGAATCAACCCACTGAGCAGATGGCATGACTGGAACCAGATCAGGCTCTGGGAAGTAGCGGTAGTCCTCCGCGTCAGACTTCACTCTTCCGCTGGAGGTGTAGCCGCGATCTTCGTGCCAGTGCCTGGTCTCCTGAATGATGGTTCCGCCACCTGCCAGGATGTGGGCTTGCCTTTGAATTTCATAGCGAACTGCGTTCTCTACGCTTCTGATGGAATTTACGTTCTTGGTTTCTGTTCTGGTTCCGAGCTTCTGCTCGCCCTTTGGGCGCAAAGATACGTTGGCATCACAGCGAACGTTTCCTCTTTCCATCTTGGCGTCTGAAACATTCATGCTCTTAACTATGTCGCGAATGGAACGGACATAGGCCGCTGCTAATTCAGGAGCCTTTGCGCCAGCACCGAAGATTGGTTTGGTAACAATTTCAACCAGTGGAACTCCAGCGCGGTTGTAGTCCACCAATGAGTGATCAGCGCCGTGGATTCTCCCTGTTGCCCCACCCACGTGAGTGAGCTTTCCAGCATCCTCTTCCATGTGAGCGCGCTCAATGAGTACCTCAAACTCTTGACCGTCTAGGTCGATCGAGATCTTTCCCCCGAAGGCGATTGGCTCGTCGTACTGGGAGGTCTGGAAGTTCTTTGCTAGATCTGGATAGAAGTAGTTCTTTCTGGCAAAGCGACAGGTCTTTGCTATTTCGCAGCCCAGTGCCAAACCGATGGCAATCGAAGACTCGACAGCCTTTTTGTTCACCCCAGGAAGAGCTCCCGGCAGACCAATGCAAATCGGGCAGACATTGCTATTGGGCTCTGAGCCGAACTCATTTCTACACCCGCAAAACATCTTGCTCTTGGTGTTCAGCTCGACGTGAACCTCAAGACCAATCACAACCTCAAACTGTTCGATTGCCTTGTCATAGGGCATCAATTGATCTTTAGACATTGAGTGCCTCCAGATCTGGGGCCTTACTGATTAGGTAGTCGCCCCACTGCGCACGGTAGAGATTCTCAATCAGAGCCGCAACGCGGTAGGCCTTGGCATCCTGCATCGCAGGAGCCAGAATCTGCACACCGGAGGGAAGTCCATCCTCTTTCGCCAGTCCATTCGGCACCGAGATACCCGGGATGCCGGCAAGGTTGGCAGGAATGGTAGCGATGTCATTTAGATACATCGCCAGCGGATCATTCACCTTTTCCCCAATCTTGAAAGCGGTGGTTGGAGCAGTTGGGGTTAGCAGCACATCGACCATAGAAAATGCGCTTGCCAAATCCTGCTGAATCAAAGTTCTAACTTTTTGAGCGGAGCCGTAGTAGGCGTCATAGTAACCAGATGACAGGGCGTAGGTTCCAAGAATTATTCTGCGCTTTACCTCAGGTCCGAATCCGGCCTCGCGGGTGGCAGCCATAACACGCTCGATTGTTGGATTACCCTCTGGCACTACCCTCATGCCAAAGCGGACCGAGTCATACTTTGCAAGGTTTGAGCTCGCCTCAGCGGGCAAGATTAGATAGTAAGCAGCAACTGAGTATTCAAAACTTGGACAGTCAACCTCGACGATTTCGACACCTTCTGCCACCAGTTTCTGAATAGTGTCATCGAATAGTTCTTTGATTCCCGCCTGGAAGCCGTCGGAGCTGAGCTGCTTCACAACTCCAACCTTTAGACCCTTGAAGTCAGCGGTTCTGACCGCCTCCGCCATCGAACCGAGCGAGTTTGGCAGGGATGTTGCATCCTTCGGGTCGTGACCCGAAATGACATCCTGCAAAAGCGCTGCGTCCAAAACCGTGTTGGTGACAGGACCAATCTGGTCAAGTGACGAAGCAAGCGCAATCACACCGTAGCGAGATACTGCACCGTAAGTTGGCTTGGTTCCAACCGATCCCGTTACAGCCGCCGGGAACCTGATCGAACCTCCGGTGTCGCTTCCAATTGCCAGCGGTGCCAGCTTTCCGCTCACCGCTGATGAAGAGCCGCCGCCCGAACCACCGGGAATACGGCTTAGATCCCAGGGATTTCTGGATGGCCCATAGGCCGAGTACTCGGTTGAAGATCCCATCGCAAACTCATCCATGTTGGTCTTGCCAAGGATTGGCAGTCTGCCTTCTCGCAGCTTGGTGACAACAGTTGCGTCATACTGCGGAACCCAGCCCTCGAGAATCTTTGATCCGGCTGTGGTGGGAGCGTCTTTCGTAACCAAAACATCCTTGACGGCGATTGGAACTCCGTGAAGTGGAGATACTACGTGTCCTTCAGCAAGCTCCTTATCGGCAAGCCTGGCTGCCGCCAGTGCCTTCTCTCGATCAAGGTGCAGGTAGGAAAAAGTTTTGTGGTTGAGCTTTTCGCTTCTATTGAAAAAAGCCTCTGTGACCTCGACCGAGGAAACGGCTTTGCTGCTGATTAGCTGCGCGAGTTCGGCAGCGCTTTTGTGGACTAAATCGCTCACTACTACTCCTCGTCCAAGATTGCCGGGACTTTGAACCTGCCATCGGCTGAATCGGGAGCAGCACTTAGTGCCTCCTGCTGAGAAAGACCGGGGACTACGACGTCCTCTCGAAAGACATTGCTCATGGGAATCGGGTGTGATGTGGGAACTACGTCTCCGGCAACTGCCTTATTCACCGATGCCACAGAATCGACAATCACACTGAGCTCTCCGGTGAGCTTCTTCACTTCCTCATCGGTGACCTGAATTCGAGCTAGTGAGGCTAGGTGACGAACCAGGTCAGGAGTGATCTCGGACATAGTGGCCTTCGGATTTGATTTCGAGGAGATAAGTCTAGTTTGAGCTGCCAAGGCGCGTCAGGAAGGTCTTTTCATCAATAACCTCTACCCCTAGTTCCTCTGCCTTTTGCAGTTTGGATCCGGCTCCCGGACCAGCCACGACAAACGAGGTCTTCTTAGAAACCGAGGAGGCAGCCTTGCCCCCCTGGGCAATAATTCGAGCCTCGGCCTCATCCCTGGAGAGCGACTCTAAGGACCCGGTCACGACGATAGTCAAACCTGAAAAGACACCCTCTCTGACAACCGAGCCCGGTCCTGCGTGACCATCAATCTTCATTCTTACGCCAGCTTTTTCCCAGCGATTAATAATTTCCTGGTGCCAGTCCTCAGACCACCAGTCAATGATCGAACTGGCAAGAGTCGGTCCCACGCCTTCGACACTGGAAAGTTGATCCTCGCTGGCGCTGAATATTGATCTGATAGATCCGAAATAATCGCAGAGCGCTCTGGCCGCGACCGGTCCAACGTGGCGAATGGAGAGTGCAACCAAAATTCTCCACAGATCTCTCCCCTTGGCCTCTTCGAGATTTGTAAGTAGCTTTAGCGCGACTTCGGCTGGGGTTCCATCTTTCTTGCGGAAAAAGTCAACCACTTTCTCTTTGCCACTCTCGTCTGACTTTGGAAGCCCGGTGTCGGGATCGAGCACCCACGATCGAATTGGGAGCAGCTTCTCAAGCGTGAGATCAAACAAATCTGCTTCCGAAGTAATGGGCGGGTTTGCAGGTTCAATCGGCTGGGTCAAAGCGGTAGCTGAGACATATCCGAGTGCCTCTATATCGAGCACAGATCTAGATCCGATGTAGGCGATTCTTTCTCTCAGCTGCGCTGGGCAGCTCTTTGCATTTGGACAGCGAAGATCAACATCACCCTCGGTGGCCGGAGCAAGTTTGCTTCCGCACTCCGGGCACTTCTTTTGCATGACAAATTGCTTTTCGCTTCCGTTGCGAAGCTGCACAACTGGTCCAAGAATTTCTGGAATTACATCGCCGGCTTTGCGAAGCACAACGGTGTCGCCAATCAAGATTCCCTTTGAGACAACCTGATCGGCATTATGCAAAGTTGCGAATTCGACTTCACTTCCTGCCACCTTCACCGGTTGCAATACCGCAAATGGAGTTGCGCGACCGGTTCGGCCAATTGAGACTCTGATGTCGAGCAGCTTCGTGTTGACCTGCTCCGGTGGATATTTATATGCAATCGCCCAGCGCGGAGCTCTCGACGTAGTTCCAAGCTCCCTCTGCCTTGCCAGCTCATCGACTTTGATAACAACCCCATCTATTTCGTGCTCGATGCTGTGACGCTGCTTTTCAAGATTGGTGATGTATTTGTAGGCGGCTTTGGCATCTGATACGACCTCGTAGCGAGAGGTGGTTGGAAGTCCCCAGGAGGCAAGTAGCTCATAGGCCTGGCTCTGCTGAGCAAGCTTTCCCTCCCAAGCGCCAAAGCCATGGACAAGCATGCGAAGGGGTCTCGATGCTGTGACAGCCGGATCTTTTTGCCGAAGTGAACCGGAGGCGGAGTTTCTTGGATTGGCAAAGGGTTTACCTCCTGCGGCAACGATTGAAGCATTCAGCTTTTCAAAGTCGCTAAGGGCAAAGAAAACCTCGCCGCGAATTTCGATAACCGCCGGGTGGGTTTTCCCTTTGAGTTTGTGCGGGATACTCGGAATGGTTTTGATGTTCTCGGTGACATCTTCCCCGACTTCCCCATCGCCTCTGGTGGCGGCGGAGGTCAGTTGACCGTTCTTATAGGTAAGGGAAACAGCTAGGCCATCAATCTTTGGTTCACACAGAAATGGTCCACTTCCAACTCTTTCGCTCCATGCCTGAAACTCTTCTTCACTGAAGGCGTTGTCGAGGCTAAGCATTCGCTCGAGGTGCTGGTGCGGGGAAAACAGATTACTGGCGGACGAGCCAACCTTCTCGGCGGGAGAGTCTGCCTGATACTCGGGATGCAGCTTTTCTAGTTTTCTTAGCTCTTTTTCCAGCTCGTCGTACTCTTTGTCGGAGACTAAGGACTCATCGCGCTGGTAGTAGGCATCTTTGTAGCGAGCAATCAGAGTGCGTAGCTCTTCAATTCGCTCAGCGTCAGACATTCATCGCCGCTCTGGAAAAAGTGCGATCAATTGTGGTTTGTCCTAGAACCCTGGTTCCCTGATACAAAACTGCCGTCTGACCAGGCGCTACTCCATAAATTGGTTCATCCAGTCTGATAACAAGCTCACCTTCAACTAAGCAGGCTTTGGCAGGTACGGATTCTGCGTGGGCTCTCACCTGCACCTCGCAGTCAAAGAACTCATGGGGATTGGTTGGCTCTTTTCCACACCACGAATAGCGAGCGCCGAATAGCTCATCGATCGCAAGTGCATCTTCGGGTCCAACCACGACCTCTTTAGTAATTGGCCTTATCTCCAGCACATACCTGGGTTTTCCATCCTTGGCTGGTCTTCCCAGCTTTAGTCCCTTGCGCTGCCCGATGGTGAAACCAACGTGACCATCGTGTTCGCCCACGACCTCACCTGATTGATCCACAATCTTGCCAGGTTCACTTTCCACAAACTCTCTGAGCCACTCTCGGGTATCTCCCTCGGGTATGAAGCAGATGTCATAGGAGTCCGGTTTATTGGCAACCGTTAGTCCTCGCTCGCTGGCTTCTTTTCTAACCAGATCCTTGGAGGCGGTTGCTCCGAGGGGAAAGTAGGAGTGCTTTAGCTGATCCTCGGTAAGAACCCCGAGGACATAGCTTTGATCTTTCGCCATGGCTAGAGATCTGTGCAGCTCGTGATTTCCATCCTTGTCCTGGATAACGCTGGCGTAGTGACCGGTGCAGAGGGCATCAAAGCCAAGAGCCAGTGCGCGCTCTAAAAGCGCTGCAAATTTAATCCGCTCGTTGCACCGCATGCAGGGATTGGGGGTTCTTCCGGCTTTGTATTCGCTGACGAAGTCATCAACCACGTCTTGCTTAAAGCGCTCTGAAAAGTCCCAAACATAGAAAGGGATGCCGAGTTTTTTGGCAGCTCGCTGGGCATCCATCGAGTCCTCGATGGTGCAGCAGCCGCGAGAGCCGGTCCTCAAAGTTCCCGGCATTCTGGAGAGAGCTAGGTGAACACCGACTACGTCGTGCCCCGCGTCAACAGCTCTGGCTGCGGCTACGGCGGAATCGACCCCGCCACTCATCGCTGCCAACACTCGCATGCGATAAGTCTAAATTGGCCTACCGACTAAGACGAGAGGCCTGCTTGGCCTTGGGATAAGCCAGTTTCAGGGCATCAAGAAACCCCTTGGCATCTTCCATGGTGGAGGTATGGCCGAAGGTGACTCTAAGACAAGATGCCGCATCCCCTTCTGAATAGCCCATAGCTAATAGCACATGTGATGGGCCCAGCACACCCGCCTGACAGGCACTTCCCGCTGAAACGCTCACACCCTGCTGGTCGAGCAAAAACAGAAGTGAATCGTTGTTCACACCGGGGAATACGAAGTGGGCATTGTGGGAAACGCGATCAGCACCGGCGGCTGTGACCACGGTCTCAGGAAACTCAGTGAGGACTTCGGCTTCGAGCCAATTGCGAATAGCAAGCAGCCGAGTCTGAGTAGCTTCCCTCTGATTGACGCTCTCGGTGATGGCCTCTGCCATTGAAAGAG
>JBDLRV010000049.1:0-5230 GCA_039799865.1 Actinomycetota bacterium
AGTGCCACGCGGTCCGCCTTCTGCAGACCATCCTCCAGCTCAACGCCATCCCTTAGCCGCTGAAGCTCAGACTTCTGGATTCGACCCTGAACCCTCGCAAGATAAAGCTTTTCCACCCCGAAGCTTGGGTGAGAGAGTTGGTTGGCTAGCTCGCCATCATTTGTCATTATCAGTAAACCTGATGTCTCAGCATCCAGTCTTCCAACGTTGAAGACGCGATCAAAACCTTGAAAGTAATCGGCTAGGCAGGCTCTTCCATACTCATCGCTCATGGTGGAGATGATGTTCTTGGGTTTATTGAAGGCAAGGTAGATGCGGTCGGGGTCTAGCTGAACCGGTTTTCCATCAACCATCACCGAGTCAGTTAGTGGATCTACCCGGCTGCCCAGTTCCCGAACCACCTTGCCATTTACCTTCACCCTCCCCTGCAGCATCAGCTCCTCGGCTTTGCGTCTTGAGGAAATACCAGCAATCGAGAGGGCTTTTTGGAGGCGGATGCCCTCGCTAGTCAATCTGATCCTGCCCCGGAAGGTGTGGGCTCACCGGTGGAAGTTCGGCCAGTGAGTTAATTCCTAAGTTTTCGAGCAGCTGTTCGGTAGTTCCGAACATCACCGAACCGGTTTCGTTATCGGTGTAGAGCTCGGTGATAAGGCCTCTGGATAAAAGGGTGCGAACCACGGAGTCAACGTTTACTCCACGAATTGATGACACCTGGCCTCTCGAGACTGGTTGACGATAAGCAATCACAGCCAGAGTCTCGAGGGCGGCCTGCGAAAGCTTCGCAGGGTTTTCGTTTGCAACCAGTTGTCTTACTCCCCAGTCGTGAGCCTGGCGGACATAGAATCTCCAGCCACCGCCGACCTCGCGAAGTTCAAAGCCCCGTCCCAGTCCGTCGTGAGCTGAGTCATAATCGGCGCGAAGCGCATCGAGTTCATTCTTAACATCGTTGATGGGTGCTTCAAGTGCTCCGGCTAAAGTCACCAGACTCAGCGGCGTCTCTGCGGTAGTGAGGATGGCCTCCAGGGCACCACGAAGCGCTAGATCACTGCTCATAGTCTGTTCCTAATCCATCAAGCTCGTGAGAATCAAAGTTCTCAGCTTCCCAGCTAAGGGTAATCTCACCAAAAACTGTTGGCTGCATGATGCTAATGGCACCGATACGGTAAAGCTCTAGAACACCGAGGAATCTTGCAACAAATTCAGCTCGGTCCTTGGTGTCAACAATCAGCTGGTAGAAAGACAGGGATCTAGCAGAGCGCAGTCGCTCGACGATTATCCCCACCTGCTCACGAATTGAAACCCTGGGAGCGTGAAGGTGGGTCAGACCAATACTTGGAATTTCCTTTGGGGTGAAGGCAAGCAGGGCCAGCCGATGGAATTCATCCAGGTCCGTTTCCCACTTAAGCTCGGGCCTGAGGTTTCGATACTGCTCCTCAAGGCGCACCGCCCTGGGGATCCGCTGAGCTTCGAGATCGATGGATGTGCTGAACCAAGCAGATAGCTCCTTGAAAGCCCGGTACTGCAGCAACCTTGCAAATAATAGGTCTCGTGCCTCCAGAAGAGCCACATCTTCACTGTCGACAACCTCGCCCTGGGGAAGCAGGCTGGCAAGTTTTAGATCTATCAGAGTTGCAGCGACGACCAAGAATTCGCTGACTTGCTCCATCTCTTGCTTCGCATCGAGCTGCTTGACGTAGTTTAGAAATTCATCCGTAACTTTTGCCAAGGCAACCTTGGTGATGTCCATCTCGTGGCGACCAATGAGGGTCAGCAAGAGATCAAAAGGGCCTTCGAAATTATCTAACTGAAGTTGAAAATCAACTTCGGACTCAAGCTGCACAACCACGCTGGATTAGCTCTCTGGCGATTCGCCGGTAGTCGTCTGCTGCCTCTGATGTCGGCGCAAATTCTGTAATTGCTTTCTTGGCAACGGTGGCATCTGGGAACTTGACTGTTCTATTCACTGCGGTGTCAAACACCTTGCCCGCAAAAGCCTCTTGCATGCGCTCCAGCACCTCGCGCGAGTGAAGAGTTCTTGGATCGTGCAGGGTTGCAATCAGTCCATCCACCTCAAGCATTGGATTGGTTCGAGCTTTGACTTTTTCAATTGTCTGAATAAGTAGCGCAACGCCTCTGAGTGCAAAGAACTCTGTTGCCATTGGGATCAATACCCCGTGCGCTGCGGTCAGTGCATTAACGGTGAGAAGTCCCAGGGATGGTTGACAGTCAATAAAGATGACGTCGTAGTCAGGCTTGAGCTTTTTCAAGATGCCCTCGAGCACCCGCTCCCTACCCATTTCTGTGACCAGGTTCATCTCAGCGGCTGATAAGTCGATGTTGGCGGGAATGATATCTAGGTTCTTTACCTCGGTCTGCTGCACAGCCTTTTTTGGATCCATCGAGGTATTCATGATGAGGTCATAAATGGTTGGTGCATCTTGCATGTCAGATGCCAAGTTCACAGACAGAGCGCCCTGAGGGTCAAAGTCAACCACGAGGACTTTTCGACCATAACCGGCGAGAGCCGCGGCTAGCGAGATGGTGGTTGTGGTCTTCCCGACGCCACCTTTTTGATTGCACATCGCAATCACCCTGGCAGGTCCGTGGCTAGTTAGCTTGGGTGGGTTGGGGAAAGATTTTCCAGTTATTTCCACCGTTTACCTCCCTGAATAGCTCCTAGCCTACCCCCGAGCTCTCGGATGGGCCGAAGCATAGACCTGTCGAAGCGTGTCTAGGGTAACCAGAGTGTAGATCTGGGTGGTGGCAACCGAGGAGTGTCCTAAAAGTTCCTGCACCACCCTCACGTCTGCGCCTCCCTCGATCAGGTGAGTGGCAAAAGAATGGCGAAGCGAATGTGGCGATACCGCCACCCCGCAGCTCTGGCCTGATCTTTGAATAATGTCCCAGATGCTTTGTCGACTGAGCCTTCCGCCCTGTTTATTTAGAAACAGCGCTCTATCTCCCTTGAGTGCAGCGAGCATGGGCCTGGTCCTAACCAGATAGGCAGTCAGACTCTTCGCTGCAAAGGATCCGACTGGAACAATCCGCTCCTTAGACCCCTTACCTCTGACCCGCAAAAGACCCGTGTCATTTATTTCATCGAGGTCCAGAGCAACGACTTCGCTAACGCGTGTGCCAGTCGAGTACATAAGTTCCAGAATCGCCCGGTCCCGAAGACGAATCAAATCAGCGGACTCGTCATCTGGCTCAGGTCCACTGGCTCCGAGAAGTGCCAGAACCTGCTCCTGACTGAGGGATTTAGGTAAGCGCTTTGGCAGCTTCGGAGGCGCGAGTTGCGCAGTTGGATCATCAGCTCTGAGATTTTCAAGAACTAGGAATTTATGAAATCCCCTGACAGCGGCAAGGATCCGGGCATTCGAAGATGCTTTTAGACCGATGGAAACCAGCTCAATTGCAAAGTCAGACACCTGCTCTGGCGATGCGCCTATTGCATCCGTTTTTCTAACTTCCAGGAATGTGGTGTAGCGAAGAAGGTCCGATCTATAGGCACTGAGTGTGTTTTTACTCAGTCCTCGTTCGACACTGAGGTGACGGAGGTAACGATCGAGGGTTTGCAAGATTTAGCCCTCGTTGAATAGCCGCTGGGCTGCTCTTCTTTCAATTGCGGCTTTGACCAGCCCAAAGAAAAGTGGATTGGGTCTAGTTGGTCTGGAGCGAAACTCTGGATGGGCCTGAGTGCCGACATAGAAGGGATGTATTTCTTCAGGCAGCTCTACATACTCAACCAGATTTCCATCCGGGGAGGTTCCGGAAAACACCAGTCCAGCATTGGCAATCTGTTCGCGATAGCTGTTGTTTACCTCGTAGCGATGGCGGTGTCTCTCGCTTGCGGACTTAGCACCATAGAGTTTTTCAACAATTGATCCCGGTGTGAGTTTGGCCTCGTAGAGACCAAGGCGCATGGTTCCGCCCATCTCAGAGTTTTCTAGCTTAGAAATTTGCTCTGCCATGGTTGCGATTACTGGGTGCTTTGAGTTTCCATCAAATTCGCTTGAGGTTGCACCTTCCAGTCCAACAACGTTTCTTGCAAATTCAATGACCATGCACTGCAGTCCAAGGCAAAGTCCCAGAACTGGGATTCTGTTTTCTCTTGCGAACCTAAGTGCACCGAGCTTTCCTTCTATTCCCCTAATTCCAAATCCACCAGGAACGCAGATCGCGTCCATCTCAGAAAGGTTGGCTAGCGCTCCAGCTTCAGTTTCACAATCGTCCGATTTGATCCAGTGAATATTTACCTTGCAGGATTGAGCAAAGCCACCGGCTCTAAGTGCCTCAGTGACCGAGAGATAGGCATCGGGTAGGTCGATGTATTTGCCAACTAGCGCAACATCGACTTCCTGCTTTGGGTTATGAACTGCATCAAGCACTGGCTGCCAGTTGGACCAGTCCACCTCTTTGGCATCTAGGTTCAGAGCCTTGATGATGTAGCTGTCGAGGCCTTCTGAATGCAGAACCTTTGGGATGTCATAGATGCTCTTGGCATCTGCAGCTGTTACCACCGCTTCCCGATCGACGTCACACATCTGAGCAATTTTGTTTTTGATTGAATCTGGGAGCTCTCTATCTGCTCTGCAGACAATTGCATCTGGTTGGATACCCAGTGATCTCAGCATGGCGACCGAGTGCTGCGTCGGCTTGGTCTTTAGCTCTCCCGAGGGCTGCAGGTAGGGAACCAAAGTTACGTGAACAAAGAAGACATTGTCTCTGCCAACATCCTGACGCACCTGTCTGGCCGCTTCCATGAATGGCTGGGATTCGATATCACCAACCGTTCCACCGATCTCAGTGATGATTACGTCCGGTTTTGGTTCCAATTTTGCCTGCAGGCGCATGCGGTGCTTAATCTCATCGGTGATGTGAGGAATGACCTGAACCGTCGCCCCGAGGTAGTCGCCTCGTCTTTCCTTGGCAATTACGGTTGAGTAGGCCTGACCGGTGGTTACGTTTGCTTCTGCGCTCAGGTTGATGTCTAAGAATCGCTCGTAGTGACCGATATCTAGATCGGTTTCAGCACCATCGTCAGTTACAAAAACTTCACCGTGCTGGAAGGGGTTCATGGTGCCGGGATCTACGTTCAGATAGGGATCCAGCTTCTGCATAACGACCCGTAAACCTCGGGCTCTGAGCAGATTTCCGAGTGAGGCGGCGGTAAGACCTTTACCAAGAGAGGAGGCGACGCCTCCGGTTACGAACACATGTCGCACATTTC
>JBDLRV010000050.1:0-7529 GCA_039799865.1 Actinomycetota bacterium
GCTGGCACTGCGCAGACATCACTGCGCTGGTGATGCGCGGTTGCGGCCTCGCCACTTGTCGTATCAACAGTCTGTAGCGCTTTCGGAACAGTTGAGATAGGTTTCATGCCGGCCCTTACACGAATCACTTCACCATTACTCATTCCCCCCTCGATGCCCCCAGCGCGGTCAGTGAGTCTTTCCACCAAATCCTCAACACGGACAATCTCGTCATGCGCCTCACTACCGCGGCGTCTTGTTGTTTCCAGACCGTCACCAATTTCAACTGACTTGATTGCCTGTACACCCATGACAGCTGCAGCAAGCTGTGAGTCAAGTCTTCTATCCCAGTGAACATATGATCCAACTCCGGGAGGCATTCCATAGACCAATGTTTCGACAACTCCGCCAAGGGTGTCTCCAGATGAATGGCAATCATCTATGGCGCTAACCATCTCATCAGAAGTGCGCTTATCAAAACACCTCACTGGATCGCTATCGAGTTTTTCTAAATCTGATGGCCTTGGAAATTCCAGAGTTTTTGATTCCACTTTGCCAATTGCAACGGTGTGGGTAACAAGTCGAATTCCAAGTTCGCCAAGGAAGTTTTGGGCAACCCTTCCAAGAGCAACCCTTGTAGCAGTCTCACGTGCGCTTGCTCTCTCTAGTACGGGTCTTGCTTCATCAAAGCCGTACTTTTGCATGCCTGTGAAATCAGCATGGCCGGGTCTTGGACGTGTGAGCTTGGCAGCACGAGCACCCGTTAGCTCCTCCTCGGACACCGGTGCTGCGCTCATCACGGTCTCCCACTTAGGCCATTCGGTGTTTGCTATGCGAATTGCGATTGGCCCACCCTGGGTCAAACCAAAGCGGACACCGCTCGAAATTGTCACAGCGTCCTCTTCGAACTTCATTCGGGCTCCACGGCCATAGCCAAGCCTTCTTCGGGCAAGTGCAGATTCGATGTCTTCACGTAGAAGAGGAACGCCGGCAGGGAGCCCCTCAATCACGCCGATTAGTTCAGGTCCGTGGGATTCGCCTGCAGTAAGCCACCTAAGCATCAGACTATTCTTCCATCTTTACTGCACGGAGCATAAGGTCATGCAATTCCTGCTCGTCACTTAGCTCATTTCCTCCATTTAGGAGCTCACGCAATTGTCCGATTGCCTGCCAGATCAGCATCTCAATACCCGAGATTTTGACCTCAAAGCTGCTGTTGGCCGGGTTCATGTAGGCGATGTCTAGGAGAGTCTTTCCGGTCCTTCCTTCCAGCAGTTGCGGAAGGATTCCAATCGGAAGAGTAGAAATAACTAAGTCTGCTGTTAGTGCTTGTTCAAGGTTGACTGAAGTGGCTGAGTATTTAGTCGCAAGATCACTAAGTTTCGCCTCATCCCTGCCCCAAACCATCGGCTTATAGGAGCTGAATGAGTACAGCGCAGTCCTGGCTGTCGCCCCTGTGCCCAAGATAGAAACCGATTCAAAGGTTTGACTAGAGACCGCTTTTATCAGTCCGAATCCGTCGGTATTAAACCCCCTGTAACCCGCATCAGAGCGAATGAGACAGTTAGTTGAGCCCGTCGCTCTTGAAGCAGAATCCAAAGAGATCGCGACATCGAACGCCTCGGGTTTGAGAGGAATTGTCACAGAAAGGCAGTCATAGTCGTTTGCTGGAGATTCCAACCACTTGGCTAGCCCGCTGGATAGCTCGATTATGTCAAAGCTAGCTTCAACGCCGAGCCTTTCGAGCGCGGCGAGCATTATTACCGGTGACTTTGAGTGAGAAATTGGGTAACCAAGAACGGCGAGCTTTTTCATCCCCAACCTGGATTCTCACGTAACCATTTTCTGTATAGCTCAACCGCGCGCTCGTGCTCTCGAAGAGTTTCGGAAAAGACTGTTTCCCCGGTCCTTAAGTTGATCGTTACAAAAAACAGGTAGTCCCCCGGCGCAGGATTCTTTGCCGCATCTATCGCAAGCTCTCCGGGTGAAGATATCGGTCCAGGTGGCAGACCCGGATAAACGTAGGTGTTGTAAGGATTCTTTGCATCTGCGACTCCCTGTTGGAAGGAATCGATGGAACCTTCGTAGTAGTACTTCACCGTTGGGTCAGTTTGTAGGAGCATTCCCTTGTCAATTCGGTTGTGAAATACCGTAGCGACTTTATAGAAGTCATTTTCAAGCTTTGCTTCCTCCTGAATGATTGAAGCCAGCGTGAGAAGTTCAAGCGACTCCTCCCGACTGACTCCCAGTTTGCTCAAGACCTCATCTGTCTTGGTTAGCATCGCACCGATTACCTCGGTCGCACTTACGCCCGGATCGAACTTGTAGGTGGCAGGAAAAAGAAATCCCTCCAGCGTCGGACCCGGATAATCATCGTTGGCAGCATCAATCGCACTCACCAGCTCTTCTTGTGCTATACCAAGCTCCGCTTGCAAAAGAGGAATGATCTGCGCAATCTGATAGCCCTCGGGAATAGTCACCGACCTGGTTACTCGGTTCTCACCAGCAAGCAATAGCCTCAGAGCCTCTGCTCCTGAGATCTGCATCGGAAACTCGTAGTGGCCTGGGTAGATAACAAGGTCGCTTTGCAGCATTGGTCTGTAGATGGCGTCGAATGATTTGATGACATCTGCGGCTAGAAGCTTTCGCGCGACATCTTCTCCATTGTCACCCTGCTCGATAATGATGGTTACAGAACCAGTGCCTGGACCTGGGTAGTCCTCGACTGTAAAACGTGAAATCAGCGAATCCATAGCCTGTTCGATCGGGCCTCTAAGTGCGAAAAATGACCCTGCAATCAAGGCAAGTAAAACTCCGATAGCAACAGCAACTGTCACTGCATTGCGCCTAGATTTTTCCTCTTTAACTTCAAATTCCTCAAGCACTTTGACCCACTGCTTCACCACAGTTGTGCTTACAAGCAATAGCAAGCTCAACAATCAATCGGGCTGCCTCGGCATCAATTGCGTGCCTTGACGACTTCACGCTGTGACCCGTCTCCCGCAGGTTTCTCTGGGACTGCGTGCTGGTCAACCGCTCATCTAGCATGAAAACTGGCACAGAAGAGATGCCCTGCAGTTCCCGGGCAAATTCAGCCGCATCGGTTGTCGATTTTGTTTTCCCTCCACCAAGCGATGTGGGCTTACCAACATAAATTCTGGCCGCAGCCTTTTCTTCAGCGATCTGGAGAATCTCCGCCACCGCTGTAGCTCGATCAACTGTTTTGATTCCGATGGCAAGTTCGCCTTGGCCAAGAGCAATCCCGACTCTTTTCTGACCAGGGTCAACTCCGATACAGATCAAGAAATCAATCCTCTTGCTGCTTGAATTGACTCAGAAAGCTTTGAGGCGTCGGTTCCTCCACCCTGCGCAAAATCGGCTTTGCCACCGCCACCACCGCCAAGAATCTCTGCTGCCTTCTTCGCAAGAGTTCCGGCACTAATTCCCGCTGCTACTGCATCTTTACCAACAGCAATCATCACTACTGGCTTGTCTTCGATTTTCGATCCAAGCAAAATCACCGAACCGGAACCAAGTGAGTCTTTTGCAGTTAGCGCTAGCTGCCTTAGTGTTTCTGCACTATCAATTCCATCTAGCTGCGAGGCGAGAACCTTCTTGCCAGCAATGTCAGCAGTAGATGCATACAAGGACGCGAGCTTGTCCTTAGCTGCGCGGAAACGCAGTTCGGAGAGCTCCTTTTCTAATGCCTTGAGTCCATCTAGTGACTCCGTGATTCTTGCCTCTAGTTCGGCCACTGGTGCCCTCAGACCAGCGCTGATTCTTCTTACGATCGCCCGCTCTTGGAGAAGATTCCTCAGTGCGTCAATTCCTACCTCGGCTTCGATCCTTCTCACGCCAGATCCCACTGACGACTCACCGGTGACACTAACTAGCCCAATCTGTGCGGTGCGAGAGACGTGAGTTCCGCCACACAATTCCCTTGACCACGGTCCCCCGACTTGCACGACTCGAACCTGCTCATCGTAGGTCTCTCCAAACAGCGCAATTGCACCCCATTCCTTAGCCTGCGGAAGAGTCATGAACTGCGCGCTGACTGCTAGGTCGGCTCTGATTGCCAGATTCGAGACTTCCTCTATCTCGCTCTTGGTGGCATCTGACAGTGACTCGCCCCAAGCAAAATCAAGACGCATGTAACCGGGTCGATTGTAAGAACCGGATTGAAGAGCATTTGGACCAAGGACTTGTCTTAGTGCCGCGTGAACAACGTGAGTGGCACTGTGGGCTTGGCATGCCCCAACTCTCCAATCGTGATAAACGGACGCGAGAACGGAATCCATCTTGGCTACTGATCCCTGGACAACTCGAACTTGGTGGGAGAAAAGACCTTTGACAGGCTTCTGAACGTCGAGCACTTCGAGGATTAGACCATCCGCGAGAATCTGGCCTGCATCGGCAATCTGACCACCGGATTCTGCGTATAAGGAAGTGCGGTCCAGTATCACTTCACCGATTTGACCTTCAACCAGTTCCTCTACACTCTGACCATCGTGAATTAGTCCAATCACCTTCGCCTCGGCGGTGAGTGACTCGTATCCTAAGAATTTGGTCTCTCCAGCTCCGCGGAACTCTGCATAGACATCAAGATTGGTGCTGGCACGCTTGCTCTTGGCATCTTGCTTTGCCCTGGTTCGCTGCTCGCCCATGAGCTCATCAAATCTGTCGCGATCTACCTCTTTGCCTGATTCAGAGGCAATCTCCATCGTCAAATCAATTGGGAAACCGTATGTGTCATGCAGCAAGAAAGCCACTTCGCCGGGAAGAGAACTTTGTGCTTTCGCAAGCTCTTCAGCCAGTACTTGACTTCCTGAGTCCAGTGTCTTTCGGAACCCTGACTCTTCCGCAATCGCGGCTCGAAGAACTCTCGAGAACGTCTCCTCGAGTTCCGGATAGGCCTCAACCATCGCGTTCTTACTCGCTGTAAATAGACGCTCAAAAGCGACACCCTCGATGCCCAATAGTCTCAGGGCTCTGACTGATCTGCGAAGAAGTCTTCTAAGAACATAGCCACGGCCTTCATTTGATGGAGTTACCCCATCGCTCATCAGCATCAGCGCACTGCGAATGTGGTCAGCAATGACCCTCATACGAACATCATCGGTTTCGTTCGCACCATATTGCTTGCCGCTTAGCTCGCTAGCGATGTCAATGAGCGGACGAACCTGATCAATCTCGTAGATGTTTTCTACACCTTGCAGCAAGAACGCAACGCGCTCTAATCCCATGCCGGTGTCGATGTTTTTCTTTGGAAGCTCTCCAAGGATCTCAAAGTCCTCTTTTGCTCCGCCATCTCCGCGTTCGTATTGCATGAAAACGAGGTTCCAAATTTCGATGTAGCGATTCTCATCTGCCTCTGGACCGCCCTCGATTCCATATTCAGGACCACGGTCGTAGTAGATTTCAGAACAGGGCCCTGCTGGTCCGCGCTGGCCGGTAGACCAATAGTTGTCCTTCATCCCTCTTTTTTGGATGCGCTCTCTGGGAACAGATGATTGCTCTAACCAATAGCCAATTGACTCATCATCGTCTTTGTAAACCGTGACCCACAGACGATTTGGATCAAAGCCGTATCCACCCTTATCGACGCTGGATGTTAGTAGTTCCCACGCGAACGCA
The DNA here is from genome assembly GCA_039799865.1 of Actinomycetota bacterium. Taxonomy (GTDB): domain Bacteria; phylum Actinomycetota; class Actinomycetes; order Actinomycetales; family Microbacteriaceae; genus Aquiluna. The sequence goes on from JBDLRV010000050.1 coordinate 5,614, forward strand.
ATTGCCTCTTTTTTGAAGTAATCACCGAATGAGAAGTTCCCATTCATCTGGAAGAAGGTTCCGTGCCTGGTGGTCTTTCCAACCTCTTCGATGTCCAATGTCCTGACACACTTTTGAACACTGGTGGCTCGAGGAAAAGGCGCTGGCAGAACCCCCGTCATGTATGGAATGAAGGGAACCATGCCCGCAACAGTGAACATTAGATTCGGGTCTTGGCTTATCAGTGAAGCGCTCGGTACGACCGCATGGTTCTTCCTTTCGAAGAACTCAAGCCAGCGCCGCTTGATCTCAGCGGTCTTCATTTACTGCTTCTTGGTCGTCTTCGGCTTTGGTTTCGAAAGCTCAGCTTCGCGCTCTTTGTAGCCTTCAGCCACGGCGTTTCCGAAATCCTTAGCGGCAGTCATTAACTCGTCGGCGGCCTGTTTAACCTGCGGATTCTCCTTCGCCTGAACCGCGGCAAAAGCTCCCAGACCAAGCCCAGCGATGAACCAACCGAATCTAGACATTTCTCTACCTGCGCTTTCCGAAGGTCTTTGTAACGCTTTGCACAACACCCATAAGTTTACTTAGCGGGGCCCCAACTGAAGAGGTGAATACAGCGACCAGGGAATTGATGTTCTCAGTCACTTGCTCAACATCGGATGTGATGTTGTCAATCCGCTTCAGTTGCTTATTGGTTTCGGTGAGAGTCACCTTGGCTTCCGCCAACATCGGCTCAAGTTCGTTGTTGAATATCTGGACCGAGCGGGTGGTCTCGTCGATAAGTCTTCCAAGCTTGAGCAGAGGTAATCCGAGCAGAAGAACCAGCAGCAGAAGGGCTCCACTGATGATTAGTACTGCAAGCTCTCCGCCCGACAAAGTGAACTACCTTGCCGCGTAGTACTCAACAACGAGCTGAACTTCACAAGTGATTGGAACCTCAGCGCGCTTTGGTCTGCGAACGAGCGTTGCCTGAAGCTTGTCCAGCTGCACAGAAAGATACTCAGGAGTCTTTGCCTGCACATCAGAGTGACCACCAGCGGCTGCCACCTGAAAAGGCTCGGTCTTCTCGCTCTTCTCGTGAACGTGAATCATCTGACCAGGCTTAACTCGGAAAGATGGTCTGTCGACGCGAGTTCCATCAACAAGGATGTGACGGTGCACAACCATCTGACGAGCCTGTGCCATGGTTCTTGCGAAACCGCTTCTCAGAACTAGAGCGTCAAGTCTCATTTCGAGTAGCTCAACCAGGTTTTCACCTGTTAGACCTTCGGTGCGCTTGGCTTCCTGGAACGTCTTTCGAAGTTGTGCCTCACGAATTCCGTACTGAGCACGAAGTCTCTGCTTCTCGCGAAGACGAACAGCGAAGTCAGAGTCAGACTTACGCTTGGTGCGGCCGTGCTGTCCTGGCGCGTATGCACGCTTCTGCATGTACTTGCCAGCTTTTGGGGTTAGGGCGATCCCGAGGGCGCGCGAAAGACGCGTCTTGCTTCGGGTTCTTGATGTCTTAGACAAACAAATACCTCTTCAAATCATGTTGGTTTGGATGATGTCGGATCTCCAGCCGCTGAGCCCAGACAACCTTGGAATTCTAGCACCGTAGCTAGCGCCTGTCACGACCCTCTCAAGAGCTTGCGGATGGCCCGAAGGCGCTCCCCCAGTGTCTTTTCAAACCCTCTATCAGTTGGTGAATAAATGTCCTGAGCATCCGAGTATTGCTGCCTCAAGATGCCCGCTTCGGTGTCATGAGGGTATTTATAGCCAGTTGCACCGGTTGAGCGAAGATAAGCAGGTATTGGCGGTAGGAAACCAGATTGGACCTGCTCAATCGCCGCATTGATCGCCGTGTAAGCAGCATTCGACTTGGGAGCCAGCGCAAGGTAGACGGTTGCCTCAGCAAGTGGAATTCGCCCCTCGGGCATACCGATCTTTTCAAC
>JBDLRV010000051.1:0-16923 GCA_039799865.1 Actinomycetota bacterium
CGCTCTGATGTGGCATTTGTCACAACTACTGCTTCGGCTAGCAGCCCTCCGATTTTGGTACCACCGAGGGAAACCAAATCCACACCGGCATCGGTGGTGAAGGAAGCAAAGCTTTCGCCCAAAGCGGCGGCAGCGTTGGCAATTCGAGCGCCATCCAGATGCATAACCAGTCCGTGGTCTTTTGCTACGCGGGAAAGAGCAGAGACTTCTTGCGGGGTATAGACAGTTCCGTACTCAGTCGAGTTTGTGATTGATATCGCACCCTGCTGTGCCCTGTGAACAAAACCGAAATCGCGCAGCTCTGGGCTAACCATCTCTGGGGTTAGTTTTCCATCGCCATTTTTGTTGGGAACATTCCAGAGCTTGATGCCAGCAACTTTTTCCGGTGCTCCACCTTCATCGAGATTTAGGTGTGCGGTTTCGATGCAAATAACAGCTCCCCACCGTGGAAGAGCGGCTTGCAGCGCAAGCACATTCGCTGCCGTTCCATTGAATACCGGAAAGCCCACAGCTTTTTTGCCGAAGAGCTGCTGCACTGTTTCTTGAAACTTTTCTGTTTCACTATCTGCGCCATATGCAGGCTCGGGTCCTTGGTTCACACTTGCGATTGCATCGATGACTTTTGGATGCACGGGAGCGTAATTATCGGAGGCCAGATTCTTCTTACCAAGCACCTGACTAACCTAGCGACTACTATTGGGTAGTGACCCGAAAAGGCCTAATTCTCTTCGCTCTCGTTGGCTTTATCTGGGGTCTTCCATACTTCTTTATTGTCATCGCTCTAGAGAGCTTCTCTACCCCCTCCATTGTTTTTCTAAGAACCTTGCTCGGGGTCATATTTCTGATTCCATATGCGGCCCTCATGGGTGGACTCAGGCCAGCACTGAAGGCTTGGCCGTATGTGTTGGTGTTCGGGGCCGTGGAAATGGTGGTTCCTTGGTTTTTAGTGACCGAGGCCGGAAAACACATCTCCTCGGGATTGATTGCTCTTTTGATCGGCACAGTCCCGTTCTTTGCCGTGGCAATTTTGGCGATTTTCCTGAAGGACCGAAAGGCCCTGCAGCCAAGACCTCTCTCGGGCATGATCATTGGTTTTTTGGGAGTGGCGGCACTGGTTGGAGTCGACTCCTTCACAGGTGCAATTGATCCGATCTATGTTCTGTTTGTGATTCTGGCCGCTTTGGGCTACTCGATAGCTCCGATAGTTGCCAACATCAAACTTCATGATGTTCCATCCGCTGGGGTGATTGGTGTCAGCATGGGATTTGTCGCGTTGGTCTATGCGCCATTCTCAATTCCAAATTTGCCCAGTGAATTTGCAGGCGCAAGCCTGGAGAGCCTTCTCGCAGTGATTATTCTCGGTCTGGTCTGCTCAGCTGCCGCTTTCGTACTCTTCTTCATGCTGATCAAAGAAATCGGACCCGCCAAGTCCACCCTGATTACCTTTGTTAATACCGCTGTAGCTCTGGTGCTGGGAATCATTTTCCTGGGAGAGCCAATCACTACCGGGCTTCTGCTCGGAATTCCCCTCATCACCATTGGATTAGTTTTGGCTGGCGGGGGAGAGCTCGAGTCTGAGCTGAGCAAGGCTTAGGAATTTTGACAGGCAGCTTGAGGTTTTAGTTGGCATGCGAATTCTTGCCTCCCTTTTGTTGACAATTGCTCTGGCTGGTTGTGCTCAGGCGCAGGAGCCAGCAGTGACCGAAATGCCATCGGCTCAGGTAGATGCGCCGCAATCGGAAACCACAGCTGATCCGATGGAGGCTGAGGGCGGCGAGGCTAACGAAGGTAATGAGTCAGCCGAGCCAACGAACGAGGCAACCGCAGAATCAACAAGTGAGCCGAAGGAAGACCAGAGCGCTGAGCCAAGCCAAAGCCCGTCTCCAACTAAAACAACAGAACCTGCTCCAACTAAGACTGCTGAGCCATCCCCATCTCCAACAAAAACCCAAGCCGGCTACACCTTGGCGCAGGTCGCTCAAAAGAATTCGCAGTCAGCCTGCTGGGTGGCAATTGATGGAATGGTCTACGACCTAACCGACTGGATCAGACAGCACCCTGGCGGTAGGGGAGCAATTCTGAGTCTGTGCGGAACCGATGGAACTACTAGCTTCAACGCTCAGCACGGAGGTAGAGCTGGCCCATCGGCCGCACTAGATAGATACGTGCTCGGGCCTCTTACCAATTAACTTATATAAGTTAATTTGTTGCCTCGCGTTGCTCTCGGGCGTTTAGTTTTAACTAAGCTTTCTGAGTTATGGCTTTGGCAAAAAAGATGTATGTTCCTGCAGGGACTCAGGTTCCCTGTGTAAACCTGGTGGCTGATGTTGAACTGGATGATATTCATCCATGGGCGGCAAGTTTTGATGCCGCCAGCAAGATGGTTCTGGACGGTAAGTCGCCATCAATGTTTATCTTCGTTGAATCTTCCGGTCAACTGACCAAGCTGGTTCCCAAGCTAAGCAAGCTGTGGAACCAAAAGATAAGTTTCTGGGTTTTTTATCCCAAGGCTCCACACCTGAAGACAGACCTCAATCGTGATAAGACTTGGCAGTTAATGCTCAAGGCGGGGATGAAGGGCACTCGTCAGGTGGGCATTGATGAGCTTTGGAGCTGCATGTATTTCAAGAACGCTTAGATTGCGTAATCTTCCGGGCGCTCATTTTTTACGAGCCTGGCATTAGCACCAACGGCTGTGCTTCCGGCTGGCATGCTCTTGGTGACAACAGCGTTAGCTCCAACTCGGCAGTCATCGCCAATTGTGATGTTTCCAATCAGTTTGGCTCCTGCTCCGAGGATGACTCGGTTCCCAACCGTCGGGTGACGTTTGACAGGGTCCAGTGTCTTTCCCCCAAGTGTTACGCCGTGATAAATCAGAACGTCATCGCCAATCTCTGCTGTTTCACCGATTACAACTCCGCTTCCGTGATCGATGACAAGCCTTCGTCCGATCTTGGCTCCTGGGTGAATCTCTATTCCTGAGAAGAACTTGGCATAGTTAGAGAGCATTCGAGAAAGGATTCTGCGCTTCCATTTCCACAAGATGTGTGCAAAGCGATAGACCCATATGGCGTGAAGACCGGGGGATGTGAAGAAAAGCTCGAAGCCAGTCTTGGTTGCCGGGTCTCTCTCTAGTCCTGCTCTGATGTCTTCGAAGATCACTTCTGCTGGTATTCCTCTTGCAAATCCCGATAGAGCGAAGATGAAACGTAACGCTCACCAAAGGATGGGACGATTACAACAATCATTTGTCCCTCGTGTTCAGGACGATGAGCTACTTCTCTAGCGGCCCAGAGCGCCGCACCGGAAGAAATACCTGCCAGGATTCCCTCTTCGGCCGAAGCTCTGCGCGCGAATTCAAATGCAACTGAGTTTGGTGCGCTGATCACTTCGTCATAAACGCTGGTGTCTAGAACAGCGGGGATGAAGTTAGGACCAATACCTGCGAGTGGGTGACCCGCAGCCTCGCCACCAGTCAGTAGAGGCGATGATTTTGGTTGAACCACATAGCTCTTGAGCTGTGGCTTTAGCTCCTTCAGCCGCTGGGTGGTCCCGGTGATAGTTCCTCCAGTTCCGCTACCTGCGACAAAGACATCAACTTTGCCGTCGGTATCGCGCCAGATTTCCTCCGCCGTGGTCTGGCGGTGAATCATTGGACCTGCTGGGTTTTCAAACTGGCGGACCAGGATTGAACCAGGAATCTCTTTTCCGAGCTGCTCTGCTTTTTCTACAGACCCGCTCATACCCTCTGCCGCTGGTGTGAGAACAAGTTCAGCACCATAGGCGCGGATCAAAATCTTGCGCTCCAGGCTCATCGAGTCAGGCATCACGATGATGGTTCTGTAGCCGCGGGCTGCTCCAACCATCGCGAGGGATATTCCCGTGTTACCACTGGTTGCCTCGATGATGGTGCCGCCTGGTTTTAGCTGGCCAGATTTTTCAGCCTCGTTGATCATGGCGATTCCAAGGCGATCTTTGACTGAGCTGGAGGGGTTATAGAACTCGAGCTTGGCAAATACTTCTGCCTTGGCCCCATCCATGATTTTGTTCAGGCGAACCAGAGGGGTGTTGCCAAACACCTCGGTGATGTTGTTATAGATCCGCATGGTATCTCCAGCCTCCAAGCCCTAGAGAGTGTAACTGGACGGGTCTGATTTTCTTCCAATCTTTCCCACTGTTGCCTTTGAGCTGGCTTTCAGCTTCAGAATCTAGTGTTTTGCCCATGAGACGACCTATCGCCATCACATCCATTGCCCTTCTTACTCTTCCCCTTTCGGCCTGCAGCTTTGAAGATGTAGCCGCTACCGCCGCCGATGCCGCGGCCTGCACCGCACTGAGCTCAACCATCCAAGGACTGAGCGAGGCATATCAGTCGGGGATTGTTGACAGCGGAGTGATAACGCAGATTGACAAGCTGATTGGTAATCAAATTGACTCGGTCCTTTCAAGCGGACTGGCCGATGATCTGAGAAATCTCACCTCAGCACTCGGCGAGACTCAAACTGCCCAGGGCGCGCAACAGCGAGTTGATGATTTGCTTGCATCAGTGCAAGAGCGCTGTGGTGCCGTTGGAATTGATGTCAGTCAGTAAGTTCGTCTTCGACAAATTTCTTTTTCTGAAGTTGAATCCCGGCCAGTGAGCTAAGAAGCGCAATCGCAGCGAGTAGCAGCAGCGTCAGTTCCCAGCCACCGCTTAGCTCTCTAAAAATTCCAACCAGTATTACTGCCACGCTTGCAGTGGCATAGCTAATGCCCTGACCGAATGAGCTAACCGCAAGGACTGTCGATTGATTTCTGCTTCTCAGATTGAAAAGCGTGAGCGCTAGCGGAAACATCGATGGTCCTAGTCCTAGGAAAAGAACCCACAACCAGGTCACGTCTTTTGAAAGAAGCAGGCCAATTGATCCTGCAATACCCATCGCACTTGAGAAAAAGACAATTAGGGCATGGGAATTTGAACTTCTTGCTGCAATGACTGGCACCAGAAGTGAAGGCAGTAATCCCATGATTGCAAATAGGGCTAGTAAGTTGCCCGCGTTCGCTTGCGACTGACCCGAGTGTTCAATTAGAAGCAGAGGCAGCCAGGCAAACGAAACGTAGCCAAAAACACTGGTCATTCCTTGAACAACAGCAATTGCGATGGCAGTCGGCGAGCGCCAAAGCTTTAGTTTCACCCTCTGCTCGCTCTCGGTGGCTGGCTGATTATTTCTAAGCAGGGGTAGTAGAGGTATCAGCGTCAAGACTGCGAGCAGCGACCACTGCCCGAGAGAAAACCTCCAGCCAAATTCATCGGCCAGTGGGACCGCAAACAAGGATCCACCGGCAGCAGAGAGAGCGGTGAGGGTTATATAGAATGCCGAAACGGGCCCTACGCGATTGGCGAAGTACTTTCTCACCATGACCGGCAACAGAACATTGCCAATGCCTGCTCCCATTAGACACAGCATGGATCCGAGAAAGAGAGCAAATGTGTCCCAGGCAACTGCTCGGAGCAGGTGTCCGAGAACAATTGCAACAGCGGTAAAAGTCAGCGTTGCCTCGACGCCGAACTTTCTTGCCGGCCTAAAGGAGATTGAACTGGAGATTGCGAAAGCCAAGGGAGAGGCAATTCCAAGTAGCCCAATGGCAATCACCGGCAGTGAAATCTCTTGCTGAATAAATCCAACTATCGGGGAGAGGGAACTCACCGCAGTTCTGAGGTTTAGTGCCAACAGCGCTATTGCAAACAGCGCTAAGTAGCGACTAGCGGAGTAGTTCTTCACGCACTGCCTCGTGCAGCAAACCGTTGCTTGCCAAAACTGTGGACGAGTCGTCTTTGAGCTCAGAGTCAAGCGCAGTAAAGCGTCCACCTGCCTCCACAACTATGGGCACAAGTGCTGCGATGTCGTGAATCTTTAGATCTGGCTCACTGGCTGCATCGATAACTCCCTCTGCCACAAACATGTAGCTGAGAAAATCACCAAAGGCTCTGATTCTCCAAACTTTACTGGAGAGCGATTCAAGGTTTGCGGTTTTTCCCAGCCTTTGCCACTGCTGCAAAGAGTTGTAGGAGATGTAGCTGTCCTCAAGGCGAGAAACCTTGGAGACCTCTATCTTTCTTTGTTTGCCATCGACATCAGCAGTCCAGGCTCCGCCGCCCTGAGTGGCCCACCATCGTCTTCCCAGTGCGGGAGCAGAAACAACAGAGGTGACAGGAACGCCGTCGATTCGAAGAGCTATCAATGAGCCCCAAATTGGTAGGCCTCGAAGGTAGTTTGCGGTTCCATCAATTGGATCAATCACCCACTGCCTTGAGCCGCTGCCGGTATCTTCAAACTCTTCACCAATTACAGCGTCTTTTGGCGCGTGCTGAGCAATTAGTTCCCGGATTCTTGTTTCAACGGCCTGGTCCGCATCGGTGACTGGGGTTCTATCGGGTTTAGTTTCGACTTTTAGATCAAGAGCCTGAAAGCGAGAGAGTGATACCTCATCGGCCGCCTGCGCAAGAAGCAGGGCTAGTTCCAAATCTCTCATTACTGCCAATCTACCGATGAAATTGAGTCTAAAAGTCGCCTAAAAGATTCGAGCCTTTGAGAGTTAATTTGCGAGCGCTCGACTGCAGCATCCAACTCACAATCCGGTGAGCCCAATAGGTGGGAGCAATCTCTTGGGCAATCTTGTGCAACGGTTGCCAGATCATCAAAACCCTGAAGCACTTCACCTGCAGTAGCTCCTGAAATTCCGAAAGTCCTGACTCCAGGAGTGTCAATGATCCAGCCATCTTCAACGGAAATTGCAACCGCCGATGAAGAAGTGTGCTTTCCCTTTCCTGTCAGCTCATTCACATCACCAGTTCGACGATAAGTCTCTGGTGCGAGTTGATTGATTAGGGTGGATTTACCAACACCCGAGTGTCCAACAAATACGCTCTTCTTGCCAGCAATCATCTTGTTCAGTTCGCTCAGATTTGGATTCAACTTGGAGGTTTTTATGATCTCCAGATTTACCCCAGCAAACAGAGAAATAAAGTCTTTTGGATCCGCCAGATCACACTTGGTAATAACTAGGTATGGCTTTAGCTTTTGTCTGAAACTTGCAACCAGGAATCTATCCACAAGTCGGGGCTTTGGTTCTGGATTAGTTGCGGCCATGACAATTACTAGTGAGTCGGCATTGGCGACAATTGTCTGCTCTAATCCTTCGTCATTCACTCTTGTCAGCTCGCTTGAGCGATCCGCTATTTTGACAATCCTGGCCAGGCTTCCCTTTTGGCCGCTAACATCACCATCGAGAGCGACTCTGTCGCACGTCACACACCCATCTGCTCGAAGCTCTTTGGCAAGCGTTGCTATCACCTCAACACCATCATCCGTAAGAACTCTGTAGCGAGCCAGGTGAACTTCCAGCACCATGCCCCAGGGCGCATTTTCATGGGTTGGTCTGATCTTCGTTCTAGGCCTTGATCCCCTCGGGTTTGGCCTTACTCGGACATCGTCCTCATCTAGATCTCGCCAGTTCAATTGCCCGCCAGCATCTTTAGCCACAGGTTTGGAAATTCGGGCATCGTCTTAGAGGTGACGCCGATGTCTTCAATCTCAATACCGGGAACTCTGAGCCCAATGATTGCCCCGGCTGTCGCCATTCGGTGATCGGCATATGTATGCCACATCCCACCGCTCAGCTTGGCTGGTGTTATTGCAATCCCATCTTCAAGTTCCTGCGCGCTACCGCCAATCCGATTGATTTCTGTGACCAAAGCTTTGATGCGATCGGTTTCGTGCCCGCGCAGGTGAGCGATTCCAGTGATCTCTGATGAAGTACTTGCCAAGGCAGCAATTGCGGCGATGGTTGGCACCAGCTCGCCGGCCTTTGACATATCCACCTTGATACCAAGAATCTGACCTGTTCCCCTCACTGTCAGAGTTGACCCCGATAGCGAAACTTCAGCTCCCATCTGCGAGAGAAGATTTCTAAACTCATCTCCAACCTGAGTTGTGCTAGTTGGCCATCCCTCGACCCTAACCTCGGATCCAGTTACCAGCGCCGCTGCTAAAAAAGGACCGGCGTTTGACAGGTCTGGTTCTATCTCGACCTCGGCACCAGCAATCTCTCCGGGCTTTACCTCCCAGCTGGTTTCAGAAGTCGCGTGTGCCGAGATATTTCTTTCTTGAAGGCACTTCAGAGTCATATCTATATGTGGCAGAGATGGCACGTGCTCGCCAACATGGCTAAGTGTCAATCCCTGTTCAAATCGGGGTGCGGCTAGCAGAAGTCCCGAAACAAACTGTGACGACTTAGATGCATCTATCTCTAGCTTTCCACCAGTAACCTGCCCACTTCCAATCAGGGTAAAGGGGAGGGATTGGTTTTGTGATTTGACCTCTATGCCTAGCTTTCGCAGAGAGTCGATGGTTGTACCCATGGGTCGCTGCCTTGCTTGTGGGTCACCGTCAAACTCAACGCTGCCCTTGGCCAGAGCAGCAAGCGGCGGGATAAAGCGCATGACTGTTCCTGCCAGCCCGCAGTCGATTTTGGTTTCGCCCACCAACTCTTTAGGAAAAATCTTTACCGAATCTGTTTGCTGCCTAATCTCAACACCTAAATTTCTGAGTGCTTGAATCATCAACTCGCTATCACGAGAGACAAGTGGATTGATAAGCACGGAGGGCGATGCTGCGAGGGCAGATAGAACCAGCTCACGATTGGTCAGAGATTTAGATCCGGGTAGGCGAACAGTAGCCACAAACCCGCTGGTGGTTGGGGCTACCCATTTCGAACTCGACACTCATCCAAGATACCCGTGAAGGGCTTTGCTGGCTTTAGTTTTCGCCTTTCACATCCTCCACGCCTAGACTTCACCTGATGAGTGATAAGTCGGCCAAGCTGAAAAGCTTCGAAGAGCAAGCCCTGCCGCTAATGCCGCAACTTTTTGGTGCTGCGCTCAGATGGACCAGAAACCCATCCGATGCCGAGGATCTGGTTCAAGAAACCTTCGCTAAGGCGTTCGCAGCCTGGGACAAGTTTGAACAGGGCACCAACCTCAAGGCCTGGCTGTTTCGGATCATGACCAACACCCATATCAATCTCTATAACAAGAGGTCTAAGGACCAGGCTAAAACCGCCCTGGACGACCTCGAGGACTGGCAGGTGGGAGGGGGCGAGAGCCTGACTTCGGTCACTACCCGCTCCGCCGAGGCCGAAGCGCTAGACAATATGCCGGCCCAAATCATCAAAAATGCCATGAACGAGCTACCTGATGAGTTTCGGATGGTGGTCTACTACGCGGTCGTAGAGGGGCTTCCCTACGCGGAAATAGCGGAAGTTATGGAAACTCCGGTCGGGACGGTCATGTCCAGGCTCCACCGCGGGAAGAAAATGCTGAGAACTTTGTTGCATGATTACGCCACGCAAGAGGGCTATTCGACAGAGGAGGTGCCGGAGTGAAGCAGGTCGACTGCGAGGAAGTAAAGCGCAACGTCCATGAGTTTTTGCACTCCGAGCTACAGGAGAGCGATTTGATGGACATTACTGCCCACATCGCTAACTGCGATTCCTGCGAGCAGCACTATGACATTGAGGTGGTTTTCAACCAGGTAATCCAGCGCTCCTGCGATGAGGCACCAACCGAAGAGCTAGCCGAGCGAGTGAAGCAGCGTCTTCGCGAGATTCAGGGTCACGACTGAGTTTCAGTCATCCCCAGCCACTCAAACCAACCCTTGTTCAGAACCAGCCACGCAATCAGGCCGTAACCGACCTGTCCGGGCAATCTTCTGGGGTGAGCAGCTACCTCTTGCAAAAATCCCTCATGGTCTTTCAGTGGTGAGTAGCAGTCAACGTATTTCAGCTGTCGTCGCTTGACCACATCCGCAAAGCCTGAATTTAGTTCGCCAACTTCGCTGTCATATTCTTTGACTCCGGTTGGCGCAGGTCCGACAACAAAAACCTTCACGCCTTCTCGAATCGCATCGTCCAGTAGCGATGCAAGATTGAGTCTCGAGCGCGAAAAAGTAGTGCCGGCTTGAATATCTTTGGAACCCGGTGCGACAACCAGATAGTTTTCTGTTTCTTGAGAAAATCTCGGCAGTGCTTCACTGCGCCATCTTTCTAGTAGTGCTCCGGTTGTCTCAGATATTTTTGCTAGTGGAAAAAAGGCAACGTCTTCACCCTGCGGCAGTCTTGCCTGCACGCGTCCGAGCCATCCAAGACCCTTTGGGTCTCCGGCTCCAGTGAGAAGCTCGTCGCCAAGAATCACCACTCTGATTGAGCGCATTAGTCAGCGAACGCCCTGGCAATAACATCGGCCTGCTCGGCTGCGTGACGTTTGCTAGAACCGGTAGCAGGGGAGGCTGAGGCAGGTCTAGAAATAACTTTGAAGTTGATTCCGTATCTTGGCATGAATAGTCCCATATATGTCCAAGGTCCCTGGTTGGCAGGCTCATCCTGAACCCAGCGAAGATCGCTGGTTGCATACTTTGCAATCGCAGCCTTCATCTCTTCAACCGGTGTTGGATACAGCTGCTCTAGTCGAATGATGGCCGTGTCCTGCAGCGCACGCTTTTGACTTTCTGCCAGAAGCTCCCAGTAAATCTTTCCTGAGCAGAACAAAACTCTTCTAACGCTTTGCGGATTCAGACCCTGCTGGTCTTCGATAAGCGGCTGGAACGAACCGGAGGTGAAGTCCGAAACCTCAGAAGAAGCTGCCTTTAGGCGAAGCATTGACTTAGGCGAGAAGACAATCAGCGGGCGCTTAGGGTTTGCATATGCCTGGCGGCGAAGCAGGTGGAAGTGGCTGGCAGGAGTCGATGGTTGAGCCACGGTCATGTTGTTCTCAGCACACAGCTGCAGGAATCTTTCTATTCTCGCCGATGAGTGATCTGGACCCTGTCCCTCATAGCCGTGAGGAAGAAGCAGCACCAGCGATGAGTGCTGCTGCCACTTCTGCTCGGCGGATGAGATGAACTCGTCAATGATGGTTTGGGCACCATTGGCAAAGTCACCAAACTGAGCCTCCCAGAGAGTGAGTGTCTTGGGGTCTTCTACGGAGTAGCCGTATTCAAATCCCATGGCCGCATATTCGCTTAGCAGAGAGTTGTAAACCTGGAACCTAGCCTGCTGCTCAGAGATGAAAGCAAGTGGCATCCACTCGGCACCTGTTTCTCTGTCGAAGAAGGTTGCGTGGCGCTGAACGAAGGTTCCGCGGCGAGCGTCCTGGCCAGCTAGGCGAACATTGATTCCCTCTAGCAGCAGCGATCCGAAGGCAATAAGTTCACCGAAGCCCCAGTCGATGCCGCCCTCGCGGCTCATCTCCACGCGCTTTTGAAGAAGCTGAGCAAGTTTGGGGTGAACGGTGAAGCCCTGCGGGAGATTGGCATGAGCATTACCAATTGCTTCTACGATCTCTCGCGAAATGGCAGTTTGATGTTCAATCTCCTGCTTTTCACTAGCGGTTGTTCCAATACCAACTGGTCTTTCGGGAAGTCCCACCGGTTCACTCATTGCCTGGTGAACCTCGACGAAGGTGCTCTCCAGTTTGGCTTGGAAGCTGAGGTTGGCTTGATCAAACTCTTCCTGAGTGATGTCTCCTCGTCCGATCAGGTTCTCCATATAAAGTGTGCGGACGCTGCGCTTGGCTTCAATCAGGTTATACATCATTGGTTGGGTCATCGAGGGGTCATCACCTTCGTTGTGACCGCGCCTGCGGTAGGAGAGAATGTCGATAACGACGTCCTTATTGAAGGTCTGTCTGTACTCGAATGCGATTTGGGCAACCCTGACAACTGCCTCAGGGTCATCACCATTGACGTGGAATATCGGTGCCTGAATGCCCTTGGCAAAATCTGTGGCATACACAGAGGTGCGAGCATCTTTGGGCAAAGTGGTGAAACCAACCTGGTTATTAACAATCAGGTGAATTGTTCCGCCAACTTTGTATCCCTCAAGCTGAGAGAACTGCATGGTCTCGGGTACAACTCCCTGGCCTGCAAAGGCTGCATCTCCGTGAATCAAAACTGGCATCACTGGGAAACTTTCGGGGTTTCCTAGTCGGTCTTGCTTGGCACGAACAATACCTTCGAGCACTGGGTTCACAGCCTCTAGATGTGAGGGATTTGCTGCAAGATAAACCTTGAGTGGATTGCCCTTAGCTGATTTGAAGACACCATTGGTTCCTAGGTGATACTTCACATCTCCTGAGCCCTGCACACCTTGGGCATCGGTGGATCCTTCAAACTCTCGGAAGACCTGGCCGTAGGTTTTTCCGGCAATGTTGGTAAGAACATTCAGTCTTCCTCGGTGTGCCATTCCAATGGCAACTTCATCGAGCCCTGCATCGGCGGCCGACTGCAGAATTTCATCGAGGGCTGGGATTAGGGACTCGCTGCCTTCCAAAGAGAAACGCTTCTGGCCAACAAACTTTGTCTGCAGGAAGGTTTCAAAGGCCTCTGCTTCGTTGAGCTTTCCAAGGATTCTCAGTTGCTCTTCGCGGGATGGCTTGCGGTAGGGAACCTCAAGGTGATCCTGGAACCATTTCCGCTCATCCGGGTTTTGAATGTGCATGTATTCGATGCCCACTGTTCGGCAGTAGGTGTCGCGCAAAATGCCAAGCATGTTGCGGAACTTGGCTTTTACCCTCCCGCCGAAACCACCGGTTTTGAATGTTCTATCGAGATCCCAAAGTGAAAGCCCATAGCTTCGGATATCAAGGTCTGGGTGCCAGCGCTGAACGTATTCCAGTGGATCGATGTCAGCAATAAGGTGTCCGCGCTCGCGGAAGGCATTGATGTACTCCTGGATTCTGGTGTTCTTACCTGATTGATCTGCTAAATCCCAGTGAAAGTCATTTACCCAGACAACAGGAGTGTAGGGGATGCGCATATCTGAAAAAATCTTGACGTAGAAATCGCGCTCACCCAGAAGCAGCTCTTCAACAATCTTTAGGAACTCACCACTGCCCGCACCCTGAATCACGCGGTGGTCGTAGGTGGATGTCAGGGTGAGAATCTTTCCGATTCCCTGCTCAGCCAGCATCTCTTCCGATAGTCCCTTGAACTGAGCTGGGTATTCCAAAGCACCAACGCCAATAATGCAGCCCTGGCCCTTGGTCAGTCTTGGAACCGAGTGGACCGTTCCAATTCCTCCGGGATTAGTGAGCGAAATAGTTGTTCCGGCAAAGTCATCTGCCGTCAGCTTGTTTTCTCTTGCTCGATAGACAAGATCGTCATAGGCGGAGACGAATTCGGCAAAGTTGAGTTTTTGTGCGCGCTTGATATTTGGCACGAGCAGCGCCCTGGTGCCATCGGGCTTGGGAATGTCGATAGCAAGTCCAAGATTCACGTGAGCTGGAGTAATGGCTGCTGGTTTTCCATCAACCTCTTCATAGAACACGTTCTGGCTTGGAAACTCTTTAAGTGCCTGCACCACCGCATAGCCAATTAATTGGGTGAATGAAACCTTGCCACCACGTGTGCGATTTAGGTGTGAGTTGACCACAATGCGGTTATCAATCAGTAACTTGGCCGGAATCTGTCTAACGCTGGTGGCAGTCGGGATACTCAGCGAGGCATCCATATTTGATGCAAGCGTCTTTGCCATACCGCGCAAAATGTTTACCTCAGGTTGGGCCTCTTCTTCCGAATGCGCAACAGAGATAGAACCGGTGGCAGGAAGATTGGCTGGAACGGGAGCAGAGATTGGACTGGAAACAACGGTCTTGGCTACTGGCATGGTGATCGACTCGGTGTTCGTAACTGGCGTTGGTGCAGACACGGTCGCGGAAGCGGTTGAAGCTGCTGGCTGGTAGCGCTCGAGGATAGGGAGCCAGGATTTATCTACGGAGTCTGGATTTTCTTGCCACTGGGCATACATTTCGGCTACTAGCCACTCGTTTGCGCCAAAATCTGCCTGTGAATTGCCGTTGGTGTTCGAGGACAACTTTTTCCCTTAGTTTGAGGGTCGGAACCCCTAAAGTCTAATGAATCAAAGGGGCTATAGTGTTGTCTTGAAATGGAGCATGACAAACGTAGCCCGCAGGTGATTGCTTGAGCGATTACCTGCTCCTTTTATTTGGGGTCTTGCTGGTTGTCGGCACGGGTCTTTTCGTGGCCAGCGAATTCGCCATTATCAATCTCGACCGGGTTGACCTTGAGTCAAGGCGCTCGGCTGGGGAGAAAGGTCTGGATCTATCGATTCGGGCTGTTGCGACCACTGCCACTCAGCTTTCCTCGGCTCAGCTCGGTA
Organism: Actinomycetota bacterium; assembly: GCA_039799865.1. GTDB lineage: Bacteria > Actinomycetota > Actinomycetes > Actinomycetales > Microbacteriaceae > Aquiluna. Next base: position 14,215 of record JBDLRV010000051.1, read on the forward strand.
TCACACTGACAGTGTTGCTTACAGGATTCGTTTCTGAGCCTGCTCTATCGAGACTTCTCTATCCGTCACTTTCTAATCTGGGACTTAGCGAATCGGGCACGGAAGTTTTTGCAACCGTTGTTGCAATGACCATTGCAACGGTCGCATCGTTTCTTTTGGGAGAGTTGGTTCCCAAGAATATGGCGCTCAGTGCTCCTAAGAAAGTATTGAAAGGTGTCGCACCTTTTCAGCTTGGGTTTACTTTCATCTTCAAATTCCTGATTGTTTTTCTAAACAACAACGGAAACTTTATTCTTCGAAGGTTTGGAATCGAACCTAAGGAAGAGCTTTCGGTTGCTCGGAGTGCTGAGGAACTTACATCTTTGGTAAGACGCTCGGCTTCCCTTGGAACACTTGAAAGCGACACCGCAAAGCTGATTGAAAAAACTCTGACCCTCACCTCGCTGCTTGCCAGTGACATCATGACCCCAAGGCCCCAGATGCATACACTCGAGCGGGAACAGAGCGCAAAGGACCTCATCGATCTTGCTCGAGAGAGCGGCCACTCAAGATTCCCAATCCTCGGCGAAGACTCCGATGACATCGTTGGTGTTGCCCACGTCAAGCATGCGGTCGCAATTCCTCCCCAGCGCAGAGCACAGGTACCTGTGAGCGCAATCATGGTTGAGCCCGTGAGAGTTCCTGAAACCATGCCCCTGGATCGTCTGATCCTTACGCTTCGAGGTAGAGGTTTGCAGTTTGGGGTGGTGGTAGATGAATACGGCGGCACCGCCGGAATCGCAACACTCGAGGATGCCGTCGAGGAGCTAATTGGTGATCTATCCGATGAGCACGATCGGACCAAGGCGCACATCGTTCAATACTCAGACGGATCTGCTTCCTTCAGTGGTTTAGCAAGACCGGGGGAGCTGAGGGAAATTGGACTGAAGATTTCAGATGACGAGGACTACGACACCATCGCCGGCTTTGTTATGAGTGAGCTTGGCAAGATTCCGCAAGATGGCGATGTTGTTGAATTACCAACCGGGCAGCTAAAGGTGATCCGCATGGACGGCCGAAGGGTTGACCGAATCAAGTACCAGCCTTCGGAGGAAGATAATGACTGATCTTTCGGGGCTGATTTGGCTGGTTGTGCTGCTAATTTCGAATGCATTTTTCGTAGGTTCAGAATTTGCTGTTATTTCTGCAAGACGTGCACAGATCGAACCTCTGGCCGACAAGGGAAATCCTGCGGCAAAGGTGACGCTAAAGGCGATGGAAAACGTTTCTCTAATGCTTGCCACTGCGCAGCTTGGAATTACGGTGTCTTCGCTTTTAATTCTGGTTGTGGCGGAGCCTTCGATCAAATACATGCTGGAGGATCCGCTCAGCGCTATCGGTCTTGATTACGCCACGACCTCGGTCGTCAGCTTCATCATCGCACTGCTGCTCGTGACCTATCTGCACGTGGTGCTGGGGGAAATGGTTCCAAAGAACATTGCTATCTCTATACCGACTTCGGCAGCGCTGATTCTTGGACCGATGCTCTACTTCGTCGCCCAGGTTGTGAAGCCGATTGTCTGGGTTATGAACCAGATTTCAAATGGCATTCTCAGAATTTTTGGTTTCACGCCTCGCGATGAAGCAAACTCTGCTTTCACTCTTGAGCAGGTGGAAGACATAGTGGAAGAATCGCAGCGCAGTGGAACAATTGCGGATGCTTCCGAGACCATTTCTAAAACCTTTGAATTCACAGAAAAGATAGTTGGTGATGTGAAGCACCCGCTTGACTCTCTAATTACACTTCCGCCTGATGCAACTCCGGCGATGCTACAGGAGGCTGTCAGTGAGCACGGCTTCAGCAGGTATCCGGTTAAGAGCGAAGCCGGGGATTTAGTTGGCTACTGGCACATCAAGGACGCGCTGATAGATGATCCAGAAAGGCTATATAAGCCACTTCAGTCGAAGAGAATGCGAACACTGATTTCTGTTTCTGAGGCGGCCGAACTGGAGGATGCCTTGGCTCAGCTAAGAAAATACGGGGCGCATGTTGCTAGAACCTTTTCAGCTGATGGCAAGATCACGGGATGCTTGTTCCTAGAGGACATCATTGAAGTGCTGGTCGGAGAAATCCAGGACTCAACTACGCGCTAGGCCACATACCCCTGGTGTATTGGTTTGGCCAGGTGACTTCAACTCCCAGTTCGTGTGCAGCTCGAAGAGGGAAGTAGGGATCCCTAAGAAGCTGCCTACCCATCATCACAACATCAACTTTTCCGGATGCGACGATCTCCTCGGCCTGGCTGGCATCCGTAATCTGTCCTACTGCCGAAACATTTGCGCCCGTGGCGCTCTTGGTCCCCTCGCTGAAGTGGACCTGATAGCCAGGACCGAGTGGAATCTTTACGCCCATAACCAGTCCTCCGGATGAAAGATCAAACAGGTCCGCCCCTCGCTCATGCGCCCATGCGGCAACCTGGTTAGTTTGATTCTCATCCCAGCCACCCTCGACGTAGTCGGTGGCACTAAACCTAATCATCAGCGGAGCATCGCCAATTTCGGATCGTACGGTTTCGACGATGTCTAGAAGAAAACGTGCTCTGTTTTCAAGCGAGCCGCCGTATTGGTCATCGCGTTTATTTGTCAGTGGGGATAGAAACTGGTGCAGAAGGTAACCGTGAGCTGCGTGAATCTCGAGTGCATCAAAGCCGCTTTCCATCGCAAGCGCTG